>NZ_JBIVGT010000004.1:112319-295514 GCF_044748825.1 Pseudomonas sp. NPDC089741
TGTCCGCAATGCCGGAAGGGCTGCCATCCCCTTAGCCAAGACAGGTGACGCTCACGCACGATGAGCGCGCCTTTATGATCGGAGCAGATCATGAATAACAACAACAACGACCAAAGCCTTACGCAAATTGAAACCCACGGGGTCGAACAGATCCCGGACCACGAACGCAGCGCAGGCCCGACGGACTTGTTCCGGATGATCTTCGGCGGTTCGAATACCTTTGCCACCGCCGTGCTCGGCAGTTTCCCGGTGCTGTTCGGTCTGTCTTTTCAGGCCGGCGTCTGGGCGATTGTGTCGGGCGTGCTGCTCGGCTCGCTGATCCTCGCACCGATGGGCCTGTTCGGCCCGCTCAATGGCACCAACAATGCCGTGTCGTCGGGTGCGCACTTCGGCGTGCACGGGCGAATCGTCGGTTCGTTCCTGTCGCTGTTGACCGCTATCGCGTTTTTCTCGCTCTCGGTGTGGAGTTCGGGGGATGCGCTGATCGGTGGTGCAAAACGCCTGATCGGTCTGCCGGAAACCGACCTGACCCTGGGCCTGGCCTACGGTCTGTTCGCGATCCTGGTGCTGACCGTGTGCATCTACGGCTTCCGCTTTTTGCTGTGGGTGAACAAGATCGCGGTGTGGAGCGCCAGCCTGTTATTCCTGCTGGGCATCTTCGCCTTTGCCGGTCCTTTCGATGTGAACTACGCCGGTACGGTGAACCTCGGTCAGCCGGGCTTCTGGGCCGCGTTCATCGGCGCTGCGCTGGTAGCGATGAGCAATCCGATATCCTTCGGTGCGTTCCTCGGTGACTGGTCGCGCTACATCCCGCGTGACACCTCCAAGCAGCGGATCATGGCAGCGGTGGTGCTGTCGCAGATCGCCACGTTCATCCCGTTCCTGTTCGGCCTGACCACCGCGACCATCGTCGCGATCAAGGCGCCGGACTACATCGCGGCGAACAACTATGTCGGCGGTTTGCTGGCGGTGTCGCCGAGCTGGTTCTTCCTGCCGGTGTGCCTGATTGCGGTGATCGGCGGCATGTCCACCGGCACCACCTCGCTGTATGGCACCGGGCTGGACATGTCCAGCGTGTTCCCGCGTGTTCTCTCGCGAGTGAAAGCGACGTTGCTGATCGGCGTGCTGTCGATTGCCTTCATCTTCATCGGCCGATTTGCCGCGAACCTGGTGCAGAGCGTGTCGACCTTCGCCGTGCTGATCATCACCTGCACCACGCCATGGATGGTGATCATGATCATCGGTCTGCTGGTGCGTCGCGGCTTCTACTGCCCGGATGACCTGCAAGTGTTCACGCGCGGCGAACAGGGCGGACGCTACTGGTTCAGTCACGGCTGGAACTGGCGCGGTCTGGGTGCCTGGATCCCGAGCGCGGCGGTTGGCCTGTGCTTCGTCAATCTGCCGGGGCAGTTCGTTGGCCCGCTGGGTGAAATGGCCGGCGGCATCGACATCAGCTTGCCGGTGACCTTGGGCCTGGCTTCGGTGGTGTACCTGACGCTGCTGAGCCTGTTCCCCGAACCGCGCGAAGTGTTCGGCCCGAAGGATGTGCGCAGCCAAGTCATAGAGAAACCTGAACTGCGCCAGGCCGCCTGATTAAACACAAACCCTGTAGGAGTGAGCCTGCTCGCGATGACTGCAGCACATCCAACATCGATGTGACTGAAAGACCGCTATCGCGAGCAGGCGAAGGCCTACAAGGGAAATGATTTTGGCCTCACCATAAAAAAGACAATCGGAGACACGCCATCATGGCTTTGGATTTATTCGTCGTCCTCATCTACGCCGCCGGCATGCTTTTGCTCGGCTACTTCGGCATGCGCAAGGCCAAGACCAACGAGGACTTTCTCGTTGCCGGTCGTAACCTCGGCCCAAGCCTGTACATGGGCACCATGGCCGCGACCGTACTCGGTGGCGCGTCCACCGTCGGCACCGTGCGTCTGGGTTACGTGCATGGCATTTCCGGTTTCTGGCTGTGCGCGGCACTCGGTTGCGGCATCGTCGCGCTGAACCTGTTCCTCGCCAAACCGCTGCTGAAACTGAAGATCTATACCGTTACCCAGGTCCTCGAAAAACGCTACAACCCGATGGCCCGCTCGGCGAGCGCCGCAATCATGCTGGCCTACGCGCTAATGATCGGCGTGACCTCGATTCTGGCCATCGGCACCGTGCTGCAAGTGCTGTTCGGCCTGCCATTCTGGATCTCGGTATTGCTCGGCGGTGGCGTCGTGGTGGTGTACTCGGCAATCGGCGGCATGTGGTCGCTGACCCTGACCGACATCGTCCAGTTCATCATCAAGACCGTGGGCCTGATGTTCATCCTGTTGCCGATCTGCCTGTACCGCGTTGGCGGTTGGGACGAACTGGTGCTGAAACTGCCGGCGACTGCCTTCAGCTTCACCACCATCGGCTGGGACACGATCATCACCTACTTCATGATCTACTTCTTCGGCATCCTGATCGGTCAGGACATCTGGCAACGGGTGTTCACCGTCAAGACCGCCAAAATCGCGCAGTACGCTGGCAGCATCGCGGGCGTCTACTGCATCGTCTACGGTCTCGCCTGCGCGCTGATCGGCATGGCCGCTCACGTGCTGATCCCGGATCTGGACAACGTCAACAACGCCTTCGCCGCCATCGTCAAACTGTCGCTGCCGGACGGCATCCGTGGTCTGGTGATCGCTGCCGCACTCGCGGCGATGATGTCCACCGCCAGCGCCGGCCTGCTCGCTGCGGCCACCACCCTGACTGAAGACCTGCTGCCGAAACTGCGTGGCGGCAAACCGTCGAGCCTGCGCATCAACCGCCTGTTCACCCTGCTCACCGGTGTGGTCGTGCTGGGTATCGCGCTGGTGGTGAACGATGTGATCAGCGCCCTGACCCTCGCCTACAACCTGTTGGTGGGCGGCATGCTGATCCCCCTGATGGGAGCGATCTTCTGGAAACGCGCGACCACGGCCGGCGCCATCGCCAGCATGGGCCTGGGCTTTGCCACGGCGTTGCTGTTCATGTTCAAGGACGGTCTGGATGCGAACACGCCGATCTACTACAGCCTGGCTGTGGGTCTGGTGAGTTTCGTGGTGGTCAGCCTGGTCTCCCCTCGCCCGGCGACAGTGGCGAGTGCGATCTAAGCTTTGATGTAACGACTTGATGCTTTCTTCGACGGGTGTGGCGTCGGTTGCCACACCCGTTTTTTTCGTCTGGAGAAAAGTGAATATGAGGATCGTTTCGCGCGATCAGTGGTTTGAAGTGCAGAGTTTGGGCGATGGCATTCGGCTGATCCATGAGCCGTATATCCGCCCGTTCTACCGCTGCAACCTGTGGCATGTGCAGGGCCGCGACAAAGACCTGCTGCTGGATAGCGGCTCAGGGCTGGTCAGCCTGCGCGAGCAATTGCCGTGGATTACCGAACGGCCATTGGTGGCAGTCGCCAGTCATTGCCACTTCGACCACATCGCCGGGCATCATGAGTTTGACGAGCGGCTGGTGCATCGCGCCGAAGCGGACATTCTGGCGGCGCCGGATGGCGAGAATGATCTGAGCCGCGCCTTCGTCGGTGACGACATGTTCGAGGCGCATCCGGATTGCCCGTTGTGCTACGCCGAATACCGGGTCAGAGCCGCGCCCGCGACCGGGTTTGTCGAGGACGGCGATGTGCTCGATCTGGGCAATCGCACGCTGCAAGTGCTGCACACGCCGGGGCACTCGCCAGGCGGAATCAGCCTGTACGAGGCGGCGACTGCAACCCTGTTCAGCGGCGACATCATCTACGACGGGCCGCTGATCGAAGACGCCTACCATTCCAATCTGCAGGATTACGCCACCAGTCTGCGACGTTTGCAGGCGTTGCCGATCCGCACCGTGCATGGCGGGCATTTCGGCAGTTTTGCCGGAGAGCGTTTGCGCTCGATGATTGACGAATGGTTGCGCGGGCACGCCTGAGGCCTGCTTCACTCAAGCAGAACAACTATCGAAATATCTGCCATGAGAAGAGCTGCCGTGCGTGCCGCCGTGCACCGGTTCATCCGCCGTTTGCTGGAAAACCGCGAATTCAATGACCACACCAGCCTGGTGCAATTGGGTCTGGAGAAAGCCGATATCGAGGATCTGATCTTTCATCTGGAAGATGAATTCGGACTGACGGCGTTCACCGCCGAGGAAGACCGCATGCTCAAGACCGCGAGGACCGCGAATGACTTGAGCCGGTTCTTGCTTGAAATTGGTCGGCACTGAAAGCAAAAGATCGCAGCCTGCGGCAGCTCCTACATTGATCCGTGTAGGAGCTGCCGCAGGCTGCGATCTTTTGATCTTTTATTAATGCACTACCGCCGACGAGGCTGGCGCCGACGCTGTTCGTCGTCCGTGCGGATCGGCACAGGTTGCAGAGGCGGTTCGATCAAGCCGAGGGCAACACCCAAATCATGCAGCCAGTTTTGAATTTTCTCTTTCATCGTCATGCCCCCTTCAGGGTGGTGCTGAGCGGCCGGAATTCTGAGGCCGCTTCGCACTGATAATAGTCCGAAGTCCTACGCAATGCTCGGCCAAATCCGCAATGATCTGTTACTGAATTGAACAGAGTCTGCCAGCATTGGTTCACGCTGTTTCGCGGGTTTCGATCTGAGCCGCAGGATAGACCGCTTGCTGCACCTCAACCCAGGCGTTCAGGTTGGCACCGACCATGCCCTTGCGCCACATGAGCCACGTTGTCGCACCCACGAATGGCTCGGCCAACGGATGCACCGCGACGCTATCGCGCCCCGGCAGACTGGCGAGCATCGACTCCGACATCAGCGCCACGCCACTGCCGGCAATCACGCAGGCGAGCATGCCCTGATACGACTCGATCTCCATCGCCCGGCCCATCGACGCGTGGTAATGCGCAAACCACGCTTCCAGGCGCATGCGGTAGGAGCAGCCGCGACGAAAGGTGAACACCGAACGCCCCTCCACATCCCGGGCACTCGTGACTGGCGGATGATCGATTTCAGTGATCAGCACCAGCCGCTCCTCGCACAACGGCACGCCATCAAGGCCGGCCAATTCCAGCGGGCCATCCACCAGCGCCGCATCCAGCCGCCCGGTGAGCAGACCTTCGAGCAACTCACCGCTCGGCGCCGACTGCACTTGCAGATTCACCGCCGGATACGCCTTGTGATAGCGCGCCAGCAACGCCGGCAAATGAATCGCCGCCGTGCTGTACATGGTGCCAAGGACAAAATCCCCCGCCGGCTGTCCACCCATCACTGCCGCACTGGCCTGATCGCGCAATGCAAACAGTTTGCCGGTGTAGTCCAGCAGGACTTTGCCCGCTGGCGATAGCTGCAAGCGCTGACGCTCGCGCAGGAACAGTTCGACGCCGAGTTGCTCTTCGAGCTGTTTGAGCCGAGTCGACAGATTCGACGGCACCCGGTGCAGGCGTTCGGCGGCGCGGGTAATCGAACCCTCCTCGGCCACGGCCTGAAAAATCCGCAGTTGGCTGAACTCCACAACCTTTCTCCAGAACAGAACAAGTTACTCACTATTATTCAATTTTAAAGAAAGTCAATCAGTCCTAGCCTGACAGTCATTACAGCTTTCTACGGAAATCCGACCATGTCACCACTGACGCGCCTGTGCGCCTGCTTCGTCGCCCTGATGATGGCCATGGGCATCGGGCGTTTCGCCCTCACCCCGCAAATGCCGCACCTGCTCAGCGAAGGCCAGTTCGACCTGACCGCCGCCGGTCTGATTGCCGCAGCCAACTACCTCGGTTACCTGTTGGGCGCGGTGGATGCAATGTTCGCGCATCGCCCGCAGCAAGTGCTGCGTCGGCTGCACGGTGGGCTGTGGTTGTGCGTGCTGCTGACGCTGGCATCGTTCTGGGCTGACGGGTTCTGGTCGCACCTGGTGCTGCGCTTCGGCACCGGGGTGGCGAGTGCCTGGGTGTTGGTGATGATCACATCGTTGAGTCAGCCGCTGGCGGCGGCAGCCGGTCGTCCGAGGCTGGGTGCGCTGGTATTTGCCGGACCGGGTCTGGGGATTTTTCTCACAGGCTTGCTGGCGCTGGTCTCACATCTGCTGCAGCAGACCTCGGCGACGTTGTGGCTGATTTATGCCGTGGCCGCATTGCTGATGCTGCTCGGGGTGTGGCGAATTCTGCCGCAACCGGTCGCCGCCGCATCAGTCGTCGCGGCTCACGTCAGTCCGTCGCATCGCGGTATCGGCCGTCTGGCACTGATCTATGCGCTGTATGGCGTGGGTTACATCATCCCGGCGACGTTTCTTTCGCAAATGGCCAATGCGCAGTTTCACGGGCAATGGCAGGCCGATCTGTTCTGGCCGTGCTTTGGTTTGGGTGCGGCGATCGGCGTGCTGCTGGTGAGCTTGCGCCGACATGACCCTGAGACCACACGGCACTGGCTGACGGCGACACTATGGCTGCAAGCCGTCGGGGTGTTTGCCTGTCTGCTGGGCAGTGGCCTCGGTCTGGCACTGGGCGTAATTCTTTGCGGCACGCCGTTCCTTGCGTGCATGCAACTGGTGATGCAGCGCTCGCGAGAGCTGGCGCCGCACGCCACCCAGCGCAATGCCGGCATGCTCACCGCCTGCTTCGCCGTCGGTCAACTCAGCGGCCCCTTACTGGCGGCACTGAGCAGTCATTACAGCGGCAGTTTGCATCCGGCGTTGGTGATCGCCGGCAGCGGTTTGCTGATTGCCGGCGGCCTGGCGATGCAATCGGTCAGTGCTGGCCGAGCGCTTTGCGCAAACGCCGACGTACCCACTGCTCGGCGCTGACAAAGGTGATGCCGAGCAGCACCAGCACTGCGCCAACGACGAAGTTAAGGGTCAGTTGTTCGCCCAGCAGCAACACGCCGAAAGTGACGCCGAACAACGGCGTCATGAAGGAAAACACCGCCAGGTTGGCCGCCAGATAACGCCGCAGTAGCCAGAACCAGACCAGATAACTGAAGAACGACACGACCAGTCCCTGAAACAGCACACTGGCCACGGCCACGGGCGTCAGACTGACGTGGGTAATCTGACCGCTGAACAGTGCGATCAACAGCAGACCGACGAAGCCGACGATCAACTGATAGAACAGGGTCAATGTCACCGGCGCTTCCGACAGCCGCGAGGCACGCACCACCACCGTAGTCGCGCCCCAACAGGCACCGGCCAATACACCGAAGGCGTCGCCCAGCAGCATGCGCCGGTCGAGGTTGTCCCACGACACACCGCCGGCAAAAGCAATCGCGATACCGATGAACGCCAGCAGAATGCCCAGCCATTGCACCGGTCGCAGGCGCTCGCTGGCCAACAGAAAGTGCACCCCCAACGCGGTAAAAATCGGTGCGGTGTAGAGGAACACCGACATATGCGCGGCAGTGGTCAGTTGCAGGCCTTCGGCAATGAAGAAGAACTCCAGACCGAACAGCGCACCGGCGAGCAAACCACCGCGCCAAGTGTTGCCGACCTGATCCCAACCGCCCTTCCAGCAGATCAGCAGCCCGACCAGCAACGCGGAAATCCCCGAACGCGCGGCAGCCTGCATCACGGGTGCAATGTCCGGCGCGGCCCACTTGATCATCACTTGCTGCACGCCCCAGATCAGGCACAGGCCGATCATCACCTGCAAGGCAAAACGGTCGGCGTTACGCCGATCGACACTCACCGCAACACCTCGAACACACACAACATGGCAGGCCATCCAATGGTCAATAACAGTGCGGGGATTATCAATCAGTCAGACGGAAAAAGCCGTCTGAAAAAGACATTCAGTTCTTCAGTGGCGTCAGGGTTGAATCGCGGATGGCTTCGCCATCTATCGCCAGCAGGCTGGCTCCTACAGTTGATCGCATTCCCCTGTAGGAGTGAGCCTGCTCGCGATGGCGTCAGTTCAATCGACGCAGTTTAGCGATCAACTCCAGCAAACCGCCTCGCCAGCAAAAACCCGACGGTACAGGCCAGCGCAGTGGCAAACGTCCCCCATGCCCAATCCATCAACGTCACCTGCACTGACCAGCCGCGCAGCGTCGCCCAATTGGTCAGGTCATAGGTGCCATACGCCACCAGCCCCAGCAACGCGCCCATCTTCGCCGCGCGCTGCCAACTCAGTGCCGGCAGCACCACAAACACCACGCAACCAAAAACATACAGGCAATAAAAAACCGCTGCGGGCACCAGCAGCGGTTTTTCCAGCATCAGCGAACCGAGCAGCTCGCGATAGGTCGGCGCCATCAGCAGGCCGAGCCAGATGCCGTCGAGCAGCAGAAACGTCAGCAGCGTTGCAACGTAAGCCATCAGCGTTCTATTCATCACACCGCCCTCAATGTAGGAGCTGCCGCAGGCTGCGATCTTTTGATATTGCTTTTAAAAGACAAGATCAACAGATCGCAGCCTGCGGCAGCTCCTACATCGGGCCAGCGGTGGCTCAGGTTAGTTCAATGCGATCGGCGTGGATGACGATCTTGCCTTCCTTGTACAGCGCACCTATGGCCTTCTTGAAGTTGCCTTTGCTGACGCCGAACAGGCTGCTGATCAGCGCCGGATCGCTCTTGTCGCTGACCGGCAGGGTGCCGCTGTTGTCACGCAACTTGGCGAGGATCTTCGAGTTCAGGCTGCTGGCCGCTTCCTGGCCAACCGGTTGCAGGCTCAGGGCAATCTTGCCGTCGGCACGCACTTCCTTGATGTAGCCCTTCTCGCTCATGCCGGCGCGCATGAACTTGAAGATTTCGTTCTTGTGGATCAAACCCCAGTGCTTGTTGTTGATGATCGCCTTGAAACCCATCTCGGTGGCTTCGGCAACCAGCAGGTCAACTTCCTGGCCCTGGCTGTAGTTGGCCGGAGTCTTGTCGAGGTAGCGATCCAGCCGCGCGGTGGCGGTAATGCGGCGGGTGTGCTTGTCGAGATAGACGTGCACCACACAGTATTCGCCGGCGGTCATCTGCCGTTTCTCTTCGGAATACGGCAGCAACAGATCCTTCGGCAGCCCCCAATCGAGGAACACGCCGATGCTGTTGACTTCAACAACTTTCAGGCTGGCAAATTCACCGACCTGAACTTTTGGTTTTTCAGTGGTAGCGAGAAGTTTGTCTTCGCTGTCCAGATAAACAAATACGTTGAGCCAGTCTTCATCTTCACTGGGAATATCTTTAGGGATATAACGGTTGGGCAAAAGAATTTCGCCGTCGGCACCGCCGTCCAGATATAAACCGAAGTTAGTGTGTTTAACCACTTGCAAACTGTTGTAACGCCCGACTAAAGCCATTTCCAGAACCCTCATTGCGTGGGCGGCATTCTACCCGGTTTTGCCTGCAAGGTTCGCCGGCTGATCGGCGCTTTGCGGGAAATCCGCGCAAAGCCTTGAATTTCCTTGATCACCACCACGCGCGCTGCCGCCCGTCAGTCGGTTATGCGCCTTCGCGGCAGATTGCCACACCGCCAGGATTCATTAGTGTTCTTATTTAAAACAGCAGGTTAGCGGGTTATTTCGAATATTGAATCGAGAATAATGCAGCACGCCGCTTGGTTATTCCGGGGGATATTTACCAAGCAATTGTCAAGTTATTCCTGTACGATGCCTGGCCGAGTTACTTTTCTACAGGTTAATGGCCGCCATGCGTGTAAAAGCATCCACCAGCAAAGCAAAGCCAGCTCCAGCCGTTGAAACCAGCGAATCGATCAACGATCAGATCGCAGCGTTCCTCAAGTCCGGCGGCGAGATCCAGCAAATTGCCAAAGGCGTCAGTGGCCAGACGTTCGGCCCGTCCAAGCAGATCAGCCTGGGCAAGAAGTAACACCCGGTTTTACACCCGTCCAGAGGCGCTTTGAGCTTCGAAGCGCCTGGACTGGCACCGCGAAACACCCTCCCCGCTTTAAACAAATCAAATACCGAAAATTCTGAAAATCGACGAACGGCCATCAATGCCGAACATTCGCCGGTATCCTTGCACGCGTCTGGATCAAGCGTTTCAGCAGGCCCGCCGTCCTGCGCTCGCTGTTCATGGAGTGACGCATGCGCAAAACATCCTGTTTATTACTCGTTGGCCTGCTGGCCGGTACGACCGCACACGCGCAGGTTTTCCAGCGTGAAATGGGCGACTTCGACCTCAAGCTCGGCACCACGCCAACGCGCAGCATGGCCCAGGGCCTGGTCAAACCCTCGGCGGCCGGGTCGTTTCATGGCGGCCTCGATCTGAGCCACGACAGCGGCCTCTATGTCGGCCAATACGCACCGAGCATGGGCATCACGCCGGGCAAGAATCTCGAAATCGATTCCTACGTCGGTTTTAAACAACCCTTCGATCAAACCCTCGGCTACGAAGTCGGCATGATCCACTACAGCTATCCCAGCGTGGAAACCCTCGACAGCCAGGAGCTGTTCGGTGGCCTGACTCTGCTCGGCAGCCGTTTCGGCGTGGCTTTGAGCAACGACCCGGATAAACAGAACAACACCCTGTTTGCCGACCTTGGCGGCAATCAGCCGTTCGGCATTGGCGTCAGCATGAAATACACCACCCACCAATTGAACACGCCAGTCGCCGTGGACGGTGGTTATGTCAGCAGTTTCACCGATTGGTCAGTACAACTGTCGCGGCCGTTCATGGGCGTCGACCTTGACCTGATCTACAGCAACTCCAGCCTCAGCGGCAGCGATTGCTCGGCCTATTCCGGGCACAACAGCCAGTGCGACGGCCTCGTCACCCTCAAGGCCGAACGCGCGTTCTATTGATCGGCTGAACTGCCGCGCGCATCCTGCATCACATAAGAATCAGACTTTCGAAGCCAGGCCAACGCAAGGATTCGCCCATGTCTCGCTGGTTCAAACACATTGCCGTTCTGCTGACCTTTACCCTCGCCCTCGGCGCCTGCAGCCGTGTCGGCCTCGCCTATCGCAACCTCGACGTGATCATTCCCTGGACGCTCAGCGACTACGTGGACATGAACGGCGAGCAGAAAGACTGGTTCAACGAGCGTCTCAAGGAACACCTCACTTGGCATTGCACCACGCAACTGCCGGGCTATCTCGATTGGCTCGATCGCCTGCAAACGATGGTCGAGAGCAATCAGGTCACCGACGCCGCACTGCAGGCGCGTACGGCGGAGGCCAAAAAAGCCATCGCCGAAACCGCGAAGGAAATCACCCCGTCGGCCATCGAATTGCTGCAAGGCCTGGACGACAAGCAGGTGGCCGAAATGAATGATGCGTTTGCCAAGGATTTGCGCAAACGCCAGCAGGAATACCTCAAGCCCCCGCTGAATCAACAAATCGCCGAGCGCGGCGCACGCATGGACAAGCGCTTGAACGACTGGCTCGGACCATTGAGCGCAACTCAGGAACAACGAGTGATGGCCTGGTCGACCGCTTTGGGTGATCAGAACACCCAATGGATCGCCAACCGTGAGCATTGGCAGAAGCAATTCAGCGCCGCCGTGGCGCAGCGCAAAAGTCCCGAATCCCCAAAGAGAATCGAGACGCTGCTGGTCAATCGCGAAAGCTTGTGGACAGCCGATTACCGCAAGGCCTACGCCGATACTGAAGCGCAGGCGCGCGCGCTGGCGGTGGATTTAATGGCCGAGAGTACGCCGCAACAGCGGCAGCGGTTGTTGAAGAAGATCGAGGGGGTGCGTAAGGACTTCAATGACCTCAAATGCCTCAAGGCCGCGAAGCAGAATTAGAAGATCAAAAGATCGCAGCCTTCGGCAACTCCTACAGAGATCCGTGTAGGAGCTGCCGAAGGCTGCGATCTTTTGATTCAGGCGATCTGGGCTTTGGAAGCCACTTCATCAAATGTCGCCTCGGCCAGCGCATCTTCCTGCTCATCCAGCACCTGACGCGGATGGTCATTGCCGGGAATGCTGCTGTCGATCAGGCTCAGCAGGCTCGAACCGCGTGGCGTCAGGACAAAATTGTTGCCGGTGCTGCCCTCTTCATCCGGACGCGGTGCGATGTAGCCACGCAACAACAGCAAGCGTTCATAGTCGCAGGCCAGCGTTTTCAGATGGTCAAGGTTGTCGATCGGCTCGCCGGCGCTGGCTTTCGCTGCGGCGTAGTCTTCGGCGTAGGCACGAGGGGCAAAACTATGGCCGGCGCTGTTTTGCACTTCATGCAGCAAGCGCTCAATCAAATCCCAGTTATAAGTCGTCATCCTGATTCAACCTCCGGTGCGCGTGATTTATGGCGCGTTCATAGGTTGTGACCGGAGCTGCTCGCAGCCGTTCAGCCGCATGTTGCGCGACGACCGACCGGCGGTCTGTCGATTTGCCGGAGGGTTAAACGACTAATCTGAAACAGACGGTTTCAACCCCGCAGGAGAAATCATCATGAACGTTGAGAATCATCCGGTGGTATCGCGCGAAGAATGGCTCGCCGCCCGCAAACAACATCTCGCCGACGAAAAAGCCTTCACCCAACAACGCGACCGCCTCAGCGCCCAACGTCGCGCATTGCCATGGCTGAAAGTCGACAAGGATTACCATTTTCAAGGCCCGAACGGCGAATTGAAACTGGCCGATCTGTTCGGCAAACACAGCCAGTTGATCGTTTATCACTTCATGTTTGCCAAGGATTGGGAGGAAGGTTGTCAGGGCTGCTCTTTCCTCAGTGACCATATCGATGGCGCCAACCAGCATCTGGCGCATCACGACATTGCGCTGGTGGCTGTTTCCCATGCGCCATTCAACGAGTTTCAGGCGTTCAAACAACGGATGGGCTGGAAATTCGACTGGGTGTCGTCAGAAGGCTGCGACTTCAACTATGACTTCGGCGTGTGCGCCCGTGCCGACGATGTCGCGGCAGGAACGGCTACCTACAACTACGAAAAGACCGACAGCGCCGAGGAAGAAATGCCCGGGCTGAGCGTGTTCTATCGCGACGCAAATGGCGACATCTTCCATACCTATTCAACCTATGCCCGTGGTCTCGACATGCTGGTCGGCGCCTACAACTACCTCGACCTCACGCCCAAGGGCAGGAATGAAGACGAGATCATGGAGTGGGTTCGGCATCATGATCGATACGAGACGCAGACCCCCTCCGATTGCTGTCATAGCAAATAGCCTGATTGTGCGTATGGTGCTGGTCGCAAGCACGATCAGCGCCGCTATAATCCGCGCTCCTCCCAAACATGAACGGCTGCCATGTATCGTCGTCTCGCTCTGATTCTGCTCGCCTGTTTCGCTCTCGTACTCATCAGCATTCCAGTGTTTTTCGTCAAGACGTCTTACAGCCCGGCGACGCTGATTGCGTCGGCGTATCAGGAAGGCATTTTTGGCAAACCTGATCCGGCGAAAGCCACTGAATGGTTCCGCTACGCGGCCAACAAGGGCGATCCCATCAGCGAATACCAGTTGGCAAGACGCCTTCAGTACGGTCAAGGCGTCGAAATTGACACTGTGGCCGCGCGTAAACTGTTCACTCACTCAGCCGACCAGGGTTATGCACCGGCTCAGCACTTCATGGCGCTGTTGGCGCTCGCCGGGATTGATGAGCCACAGGACTTTGTCAAAGCGGCCCACCTTTTATCGTTGGCAGCAGCACAAGGTTATGCGAACTCGCGAGTCGAACTGGGCTACCTGTATCGATCAGGAACAGGGGTAAAACAGGACCCTGCCCGAGCATTCGAACTGGCTGAAAAAGCCGCGGCCCAGGGAAATGACCGCGGGATCACGTTGTTGGCAACGATCTATCTCTTTGGTGAAGGCATTCCCCAGGATCAGAAAAAAGCCATCGAACTGCTGCAGCAGGCGGCGGCACTCGGCGAAGATCAAGCCGAGGAAATGCTCGGTGGTGCTGCGCTGAACGGGATCGGCTCGCCAAAAAACACCGCGACCGCGCTGCAGTGGTATACCAAAGCGGCGGAGCATGGCCGCGAGAACGCGCAGTTTGTGTTGGGCCTGCTCTATTCGGGGCAGGACGGCGGTCCCAAGGACGATCGGTTGTCCAGCCACTGGTATCTCCAGGCCGCCCTTCAGGGACATGCCGTTTCTCAAGTCACACTGGCTGCCCGTCTCGACAATGGTTTGGGTTTCAGCAAAAGCAAAACCAAGGCATGCGCCATGTTGCGAGTGGCGCTCAAACAAGACCTGCCCGACAATATTCGTCAGCCTATGCAGCAGCAACTGAAAACCGAAGAAGGGGTTTTGAGTTCGCAGCAACTTGATGAGGTGGCGTCGCTGGAAGTACTTTATTCGACCCCGGAAGGCATGAAGCAACTTGAAGGCGAGTTGGTGAAACAAGGCTGAGCCGTCTATCCCAGTGAACTTTTTTGCTCATTGCAGCCTCAACCGGTTAACCCGCCTTAACCGGAACTGAGGCCCTCCCCATGAAAACCCTGATCAAGCTCACTCTCGCCGCCACTCTTGCCTGCGCCCTGCCCGTCTGGGCCTGTACGCCGGAAGAGGCCACCACCAAACGTGAACAACTGGCCAAGGAAGTTGCCAAGCTCACCGAACAGAATCCGGCCAAGGCCAAGGAGATCAATGCCGAGTTGCAGAAGATGGATCTGGGCACGGCCAGTGCGGATTTGCCGGACAAGTGCCAGTTGATTGATCAGCGGTTGAAAGAGCTGGATTCGGCCGAGAAGAAAACCGAGGGCTAATAGCAAAATCAAAAGATTGCAGCTTCCGCAGCTCCTGCACAAACCCCGTAGGAGCTGCCGCAGGCTGCGATCTTTTGACCGTGAAAATGCATAAATGCATTTATTTATTTGCACAAACGCATATCCATGACTAGGGTTACATCGAGCAAGGAGATCGGCACCCGCCATCGGAGATGGCAACCCTTTAACGCCGATCGCTCTGTAATACCGCAACACCCACACAAGCTGGACGCTTGTTTTCATTCATGGAGGATTGAAAAATGTTAACCACTGAAGCAACACACTTTACCGCCGAGACACTGCCAGGATGTCTGCTTGGCCGATTGCTCGACCCGCAACTGGTCGAGGTCGAAGCGGCTGAAAAAATCAGCGCCCTCGCCGCTGGCAGTCTCAACTTCAACATGCAGCAACAGACTCAGACCAACTGGTGCTGGGCCGCCGTTTCCGCCTCGGTCGGCAACTATTACGGCACCGGCAACTGGACTCAGTGCGGTGTTGCCAGCACCCAGCTGGACCGTAACTGCTGCAATCAGCCGGGGCCGTGCAACGTCTACGGCTACCTGGATTCCGCTCTGCAAACCACCCGCAGCTACAACGGCATGAATCAGGGTTCGCTGCAGATGTCGGCCATCCAGAACCAGATCAGCATGGGCCGCCCGGTCGGTCTGCGCTGCGCCTGGTACGGCGGCGGCGCGCATTTCCTGACGATCTACGGCACCAACGGCGATTACGTTTTGGTCGCCGACTCGATCTACGGCTATTCGACGCGTGCGCTGAATGCCTTTCCCCGTGCTTACAACGGCGGCGGCAACTGGACTCATACCTACTTCACCGTGAAAAACTAGGAGGGCGACATCATGCAACTGACTTATCCAAAGGCGCCTTCCAACGGCGTACAGACTTTGCGCCCGGCGCTGCAAGCCGCGCTGCAAACCCAGGGTTTTGGTGCCAATCGGCAGTTCGCCAATGCGGCGCCGGCGAAGATCAGTCTCAGCGAGGCCTATCGAGGCTATTCGCTCAGTCTGGATGACCTGAGCAACGGCAAAGGGCTGAAAGACGCACGAATCGGCGACTGGCATTATTTGGTGTTTGCCGATGGCGTAACGATTGCCGATGCGCAACTGGCCGAGGTTCGCGGGCATGTCGAGTTCGCCTCGTTGAACCATGGCGATCACGCCGCCGCTGCGGTAGGTGCGCTGAAACTGGCGGAACAAGCACCGCAGCTCCAGGGCAAAACCGTCGAACTGCGCGTGCTGTTCGTTTCGGCGCTGCACGTTGTCGCGATCTGGCTGCATGGCGACGGTGAGGATGTGCTGATCCCGATCGAACCGACGCCGAAAGCATTCGGGGTCATGCAGCTGCACGGCGAAGCGGCATTGCTCGCTGCCTTGAAACCGGCAGCTGATCAGGCCAAGCGACGCTTCGACGCGGACACCAGCGGTCAACTCGGCAATTGATGGAGGAAAAAAAACCCGGACATTGTCCGGGTTTTTTTATGCACGCTTGAAACGCCTTACTCAGCCGCAGGCTCTGCTGGCTTGCGGCGCTTGAGCGGTGCCATGCCGTCGCTGCTGACCAAAGAGTCCGGCTTCGGACGGTTGGCGCTCTTGCGCTTGGTCGGCGTCTTGGCGGCAGTTTTCTTCTTGTCGCCCTTGGCGTCGGTCTTTTTCTTCTTCACGCCAACGGCTTTGCCCGAGGCCTTGACCTTCTTCGGCCCGCCGTAGACGCCTTTGACTTCCTTGATGGTGCGGCGCTCGAAGCTCTGTTTCAAGTAGCGCTCGATGCTCGACATCAGGTTCCAGTCGCCGTGGCAGATCAGCGAGATCGCCAGGCCGTCGTTGCCGGCACGACCGGTACGACCGATGCGGTGCACGTACTCGTCGCCGCTGCGTGGCATGTCGAAGTTGATCACCATGTCCAGACCATCAACGTCCAGACCACGGGCGGCAACGTCAGTGGCCACGAGAATCTTCACGCCGCCTTGCTTCAGACGGTCGATCGCCAGTTTGCGATCCTTCTGGTCTTTCTCGCCGTGCAGCACGAACGCTTTGTATTCCTGAGCCACCAGGCGGCCGTAGATGCGGTCGGCCATGGCGCGGGTGTTGGTGAAGATGATCGCCTTCTGATACGTCTCGTTGGCCAGCAGCCAGTTCACGATCTGCTCTTTGTGCTGATTGTGGTCGGCGGTGATGATTTGCTGACGGGTGGTCGAGTTCAGCTGGCTGACCGCGTTGAGCTGCAAGTGCTCAGGGTTGTTCAGCACCTTGGCGATCATCTCGCGCAGGCCGGAACCACCGGTGGTGGCCGAGAACAGCATGGTCTGCTGACGGTTCGGGCATTCGTCGACCAGACGCTGGACGTCTTCAGAGAAGCCCATGTCGAGCATGCGGTCGGCTTCGTCGAGCACCAGTACTTCGACTTCTTTCAGGTCGAGGTTGCCGGCGTTGAGTTGCTCGATCATGCGGCCCGGGGTGCCGATGAGGATGTCCGGCACTTTGCGCAGCATCGCGGCCTGAACCTTGAAGTCTTCACCGCCGGTGATCAGGCCGGACTTGATGAAGGTGAACTGTGCGAAGCGTTCAACTTCCTTCAAAGTCTGCTGGGCCAGCTCGCGGGTCGGCAGCAGGATCAGCGTCTTGATGCTGACGCGGACCTTGGCCGGGCCGATCAGGCGATTGAGGATCGGCAGAACGAAAGCGGCGGTCTTGCCGCTACCGGTTTGCGCAGTCACCCGCAAATCACGCCCTTGGAGCGCCAGCGGAATGGCCGCGGCTTGCACAGGCGTTGGCTCGACAAATTTCAGCTCGGCCACAGCTTTAAGCAGGCGTTCGTGCAGGGCGAATTGGGAAAACACGGGTGCTACCTCGAAGATATGCAAAAAAACAGCTGCATAGGTTACCGGTTTCGAGCGCTCAGGCCGAGTTTCTTTATGCAAACGGACGCAATCAGTGGCTTTTTTGTTGCTCGATTTGTCTCCAACGGTAATACACCGCGTCTTAAATGCTCTAATCGCCCATCGCGTCTTACAGAAGAATCGTTGCTCATATGGATTTCAAACAGCTCTGGCTCAACGCCCAGGACCTCTGGGGCACTCTCGAACAGCATCCGCTCTTGCAGGCCGGTCTGGCTCTGACGGTGTTGCTGGTCATCGCGTTACTGCTCGGACGAGTGGCGCGCTATCTGATCCTGCACGCCAGTCGCATGCTCGGTCGCCAGCCGGCGCTGCACTGGATCAATGATTTTCGCCACAACAAGGTGTTTCAGCGCCTGGCGCAGATGACTCCGTCGCTGGTGATCCAGTTCGGCCTGCATCTGGTGCCGGAACTGAGCAAGACCGCCATGACCTTCCTCGGCAACGTGGCGTTGTCGTTCACCATTCTGTTCCTGCTGCTGTCGGTCAGCGCCCTGCTCAATGCACTGCTCGATATCTATGCACGCACTGAGCACGCCCGCACACGCTCGATCAAAGGCTATGTGCAACTGGCGAAAATGGTTTTGTACGTGTTCGGCGCGATCATCATCGTCGCGACATTGATCGACCGCTCGCCGTTGTTGCTGCTTTCGGGTCTGGGCGCGATGTCGGCGGTGATTCTGTTGGTCTACAAGGACACCTTGTTGTCGTTCGTCGCCAGTGTGCAGTTGACCAGCAACGACATGCTGCGGGTCGGCGACTGGATCGAAATGCCGCAAGTCGGCGCCGATGGCGACGTGGTCGACATCACCTTGCACACGGTCAAGGTGCAGAACTTCGACAAGACCATCGTTTCGATTCCGACCTGGCGCTTGATGTCCGAGTCGTTCAAGAACTGGCGCGGCATGCAGCAATCCGGCGGGCGGCGAATCAAGCGCAGCCTGTTCATCGACGCCAGCGGCGTGCGTTTCATCCGCGATGATGAGGAGGAGAAACTCTCGCAGGTGCACCTGCTGACCGACTACATGAGCCGCAAGAAAGCCGAGCTCAAGGCTTGGAACGAGGCGCAGGGCAATGTCGCGGCGATGTCGGCGAACCGTCGCCGGATGACCAATATCGGCACGTTCCGGGCATACGCGTTGGCGTATCTGAAGAGTCACCCGGAGATTCAGCCGAACATGACCTGCATGGTCCGCCAGATGCAGACCACGGCGCAGGGCATTCCGCTGGAAATCTACTGTTTCACCCGCACCACGGCGTGGGCCGATTACGAGCGGATTCAGGGGGATATTTTTGATTATCTGCTGGCGGTGCTGCCGGAGTTTGGCTTGAGCCTGTATCAGCAGCCGAGTGGTGGGGATTTGCGCTCTGGCCTGCTGCCAGCGGTGCTCGGCGCGGCCAGCATCCCCGAGCCGCAAAAACACCTCCTGTAAAACACAATTCCCCTGCAGGAGCTGCCGCAGGCTCCGATCTTTTGACTTTAAAGATCAAAAGATCGCAGCCTGCGGCAGCTCCTACAGGGGTTATGCGGTGCGTCTGATGCCGAGGCGGCTGATCCACACGGCGGCGAGGATGACGCTACCGCCGAGGAACAACCGCCCCAGCTCCTCATGCTGATTCCAGATCAGCAAATTCAGCAGCAAACCCACCGGCACATGCAAATTGTTCATCACCGCCAGCGTACCGCCGTTGACCATGCACGCACCCTTGTTCCACCAGTACATGCCCAGCGCGGTCGAGACCAGGCCGAGGAACAGCAGCACGCCCCATTGCAGCGGTGCTTCCGGCAGGAAGTTGGCTTTGCCGAACATCAGGAAAGCCGGTAATACCACCGCCAGCGCACCGAGGTAGAAGAAGCCAAAACGCCGGTAATGCGGCAAATCACTCGGATGCTTCGCCACCAGATGTTTGTACATCACCTGCCCGGCGGCGTAGGTGAAGTTGGCCAGTTGCAGCAGCAGGAAACCCATGAAGAAGTCCGGGTTGATGCTGTCAAAGCGAATCACCGCCGCACCACCCACCGCCACCAGTGCGGCAACCAGCGCCCACGGGTTGAAGCGGCGGTTCAAGGCATCTTCGATCAACGTCACGTGCAGCGGCGTGAGGATGGTGAACAGCAACACCTCAGGCACCGTCAGCACGCGGAAGCTCAGGTACAGGCAGACGTAGGTCACGCCGAACTGCAAGGCGCCGATCATCAGCATGCCGCGCATGAACGACGGTTCGACCGAGCGCCAGCGCGTCAGCGGAATGAACACCAGCCCGGCCAGCACGACACGCACCAGCACCGCGAAGTAACTGTCGACATGACCAGCGAGGTATTCGCCGATCAGGCTGAAGGAAAACGCCTGGATCAGCGTGACAAAAAGTAGATAGCCCATGCTCGCCCCTAATTCGAATGGCGGCGACGATAGCGGGTTTTCGATTCCGCAACCAACAAAAATCCCCGTGTAGGAGCTGCCGCAGGCTGCGATCTTTTGATCCTGGTTTTTAAAATCGACATCAAAAGATCGCAGCCTTCGGCAGCTCCTACACGGGGATCGGAGAATCGTGGGCAAAAAAAAGCCCGATCTCGCTAATGCGTTCAATCGGGCTACAGCACTCAGGAGCAAAAAGTGCAAAGGGAGGTTCGATGCGCGTAGAGCCTTGAAGGGGTTGCGCCAGGTCACTTAAACAATCGGAGATTATCTGGCGATTAACATATCAAGCGACCTGGGACAGCTTGGCGTTGGCCTGGTTGAGGCCTTTCTCCTGGAAATCACCGCCGAGGTTCATGCCTTCGGCGTGAATGAACGTCACGTCGTGGATGCCGATGAAGCCCATTACCTGACGCAGGTACGGTTCCTGATGATCTGCCGGGCCGCCGGCGTAGATGCCGCCGCGAGCCGTCAACACGTAGGCACGCTTGCCACTGAGCAGGCCTTGCGGGCCGGTTTCGGTGTACTTGAAGGTCACGCCGGCACGCAGCACGTGGTCGAGCCAGGCTTTGAGGGTGCTCGGGATGGCGAAGTTGTACATCGGCGCGGCCATCACCAGCACGTCGGCAGCCACCAGCTCATCGGTCAGTTCGTTGGAGCGATCCAGCGACGCTTGTTCGCTGGCGTTGCGTTGCTCGGCAGCTTTCATCCAGCCGCCCAACAGGTTGCTGTCCAGGTGTGGCACCGGATTGACGGCGAGGTCACGCACAGTGATCTGATCGGCCGGGTGCGCGGCTTTCCACTGACGGATGAAGGTCTGGGTCAGTTGACGGGATACCGAGTCTTGCTGGCGGGCGCTGCTTTCGATGATCAGAACGCGGGACATGTTGTGTAGCCTCCATCCGAGAATGTTGTAGGTCGATGGAGTGAAGGTTAAACAGAGTCGAATCGATGAAAAAGCGCAAATAATTGCTATAACACATCGATAAATTCGTTTATAAGCTGACACATACCCTTGTAGGAGTGAGCCTGCTCGCGATAGCGGCGTGTCAGCCAACATTAATTCATCTGATAGACCGCTATCGCGAGCAGGCTCACTCCTACAGGGGGTCGACTGTTATTTCGGGGTGCAGGTCAGTTCGATGCGCAGCTTGATGATGGTGCGGGTGAACTTGGCCGTGGCGTTCTTGTGTTTGCCCGCCGGTACATCGATGTTGCGTGTACGCGGTGCTTCCGGGCCATTGCTGAATTTCGCTTTGCACGTCGCATCGACATCACCGTAGTTGGCCACCCGGATCGAGCCGATGTCGTTATCCGTGTCGTAGGTTTCGTAGTCGATTTTCATGCCGTTGAGATTTTTCTGCACATCGATCGGGTACGCAAAAGCAGTCAGCGGAAGCAGCGCCAGCACCACACAACAGAATTTTTTCATTCGGCAGTCTCCATGAGGGACGGCCAGCTTAGGACAAGAGGAGCTATTGATGAAAGCGCCCCGCGTGACCCTTGATCAATGGCGAACATTGCAGGCCGTGGTCGACCATGGTGGTTTTGCCCAGGCCGCCGAGGCCCTGCACCGTTCGCAATCGTCGGTGAGCTACACCGTCGCCCGCATGCAGGACCAGCTCGGCGTGCCGTTGCTGCGCATCGACGGGCGCAAAGCGGTGCTCACTGAAGCGGGCGGCGTGTTGCTGCGCCGCTCGCGGCAACTGGTGAAACAGGCCAGCCAACTGGAAGACCTCGCCCACCATATGGAACAAGGCTGGGAAGCCGAGGTGCGTCTGGTGGTCGATGCTGCGTATCCAAGCGCGCGGATCGTGCGCGCACTGACCGCGTTCATGCCGCAGAGTCGTGGTTGCCGCGTGCGTCTGCGTGAGGAAGTGTTGTCGGGCGTGGAAGAAGTGCTGCTCGAAGGCGTGGCCGATCTGGCGATCACCGGCCTGAGCATTCCCGGTTACCTCGGTGCGGAGTTGAGCGACGTCGAGTTTGTCGCCGTGGCGCATCCCGATCACCCGTTGCACCGGCTCAACCGCGAGCTGAGTTTTCAGGATCTGGAAACCCAGATGCAGGTGGTGATCCGTGATTCCGGCCGCCAACAGCCACGAGACGTCGGCTGGCTCGGCGCCGAACAGCGCTGGACCGTAGGCAGCCTCGCCACCGCCGCCACATTTGTCAGCAGCGGCCTGGGTTTTGCCTGGCTGCCACGGCACATGATCGAACGCGAATTGAAGGAAGGTTCGCTCAAGCTGCTACCGTTGGATCAGGGCGGCAGCCGCAACCCGAGTTTCTATCTGTATTCGAACAAGGACAAACCCTTGGGCCCGGCCACGCAAATCCTCATCGAACTGCTGCGCACCTTCGATACCCTGCCGTTGGATGCGCCGTACGCCGCCCCTGAACAAGCCTGACACGGAGTTCACCGATGGCCTATTTCGAGCACGAAGGTTGCAACCTGCACTACGAGGAATATGGCCACGGCACGCCGTTGCTGCTGGTGCACGGGCTCGGCTCGAGCACACTGGACTGGGAAATGCAGATCCCGGCACTGGCCGCGCATTACCGGGTGATCGTCCCGGATGTGCGTGGCCATGGGCGCTCGGACAAACCCCGCGAGCGCTACAGCATCGCCGGATTCAGCGCGGATTTGTTCGCGCTGATCGAACACCTCAAGCTTGGCCCGGTGCATTACGTCGGGCTGTCGATGGGCGGCATGATCGGCTTCCAGTTCGCAGTCGATCAACCGCAATGGCTCAAGAGTCTGACCATCGTCAACAGTGCGCCTGAAGTCAAAATCCGCAGCCGCGACGATTATTGGCAATGGTTCAAGCGCTGGAGCCTGATGCGCGTGCTCAGCCTCGCGACTATCGGCAAAGCCCTCGGTGGCAAACTTTTTCCGAAACCGGAACAGGCCGATTTGCGGCAGAAAATGTCCGAACGCTGGGCAAAAAACGACAAACGTGCTTATCTCGCCAGCTTCGATGCGATTGTTGGCTGGGGGGTTCAGGAACGACTTTCCCGAGTGACCTGTCCAACCCTCATCGTCAGTGCCGACCGTGACTACACCCCCGTCGCACTGAAAGAAACCTATGTAAAACTGCTACCCGATGCGCGGCTGGTGGTGATCGCCGACTCGCGCCACGCCACCCCGCTCGACCAACCCGAACGCTTCAATCAAACGCTGCTGGAGTTTCTCGCCACAGCCGAAAATCAATCTCAGGATCACTGACCCATGCTGAAAAAACTCGCCCTCGCCGCTGGTACCGTGCTGTTTGCCGCCAACCTGATGGCTGCCACGCCAGCCAAAGCACCGCACGTGCTGCTGGACACCACCAACGGCCAGATCGAAATCGAACTGGACCCGGTCAAGGCACCGATCAGTACCAAGAACTTCCTTGAGTACGTCGACAGCGGTTTCTACACCAACACCATCTTCCACCGCGTGATCCCGGGCTTCATGGTTCAGGGCGGCGGCTTCACCCAACAAATGCAACAGAAAGACACCAAGGCCCCGATCAAGAACGAAGCCAGCAATGGCCTGCACAACGTTCGCGGCACCCTGTCGATGGCGCGTACCTCCAACCCGGATTCGGCCACCAGCCAGTTCTTCATCAACGTGGCTGACAACGCTTTCCTCGATCCGGGTCGCGACGCTGGTTACGCGGTGTTCGCCAAAGTGGTCAAGGGCATGGATGTCGTAGACATCATCGTCAATTCGCAAACCACCACCAAAAGCGGCATGCAAAACGTGCCTGTCGACCCTGTGATCATCAAGTCGGCCAAGCGCATCGACTGAGTACTGCAGGGCATATCGAGTGGCGCCGGCCTGATCCCGCGCCGCTCACACTGATAAAAGGAGAGCCCGTACTCCGGGTGGTTATCTGATGCTCTATCGCCGTTTCGAACAACTGATCGACATATTCCGCGACGCTCCGACAGCGTCCCCTCCAGACCGGGTCTGGCCTTTCTATGTTTATTACCTCAAGCAAGTCTGGCCAAGTTTCGCCGCCCTGCTCGTCGTAGGCCTGTTCGCCGCGCTGATCGAAGTGGCACTGTTCAGCTACCTGAGCCGCATCATCGACCTGGCCCAAGGCACCCCCAACCCGAATTTCTTCAGCGACCACGCCCTCGAATTGACGTGGATGGTGGTGGTTGCACTGGTGCTGCGACCGATCTTCTTCGGCCTGCACGACCTGCTGGTGCATCAGACGCTGAGCCCGGGCATGACCAGCATGATTCGCTGGCAGAACCACAGCTACGTGCTCAAGCAGAGTCTGAATTTCTTCCAGAACGACTTCGCCGGGCGTATCGCCCAACGCATCATGCAGACCGGCAACTCGTTGCGTGACTCGGCGGTGCAAGCGGTGGATGCGCTGTGGCACGTGGTGATCTATGCCATCAGCTCGCTGGTGTTGTTCGCCGAGGCCGACTGGCGCCTGATGATCCCGCTGCTGACGTGGATCGCCGCCTACATCGGCGCGCTTTACTACTTCGTGCCACGGGTCAAGGATCGCTCGGTGGAAGCCTCCGACGCGCGCTCGAAACTGATGGGCCGCATCGTCGACGGCTACACCAACATCGCCACGCTGAAACTGTTCGCCCACACCAATTTCGAACAGCACTACGCCAAGGAAGCCATCGAGGAACAGACCGTCAAAGCGCAGATGGCCGGCCGCGTCGTCACCAGCATGGACGTGGCAATTACCACCATGAACGGTTTGCTGATCGTCGGCACCACGGCGCTGGCGCTATGGTTGTGGACGCAGTCGCTGATCACCGTCGGCGCGATTGCTCTGGCCACCGGCCTGGTGATTCGCATCGTCAACATGTCCGGCTGGATCATGTGGGTGGTCACCGGCATCTTCGAAAACATCGGCATGGTGCAGGACGGTTTGCAGACCATCGCGCAACCGGTCAGCGTCACTGATCGTGAAGGCGCCAAACCGCTGGAAGTGGCCCGAGGCGAAGTGCGTTTCGAGCACGTGGACTTTCACTACGGCAAGAAGCGCGGGATCATCGGCGACCTCAATCTGAACATCAAACCGGGGGAAAAGATCGGTTTGATCGGGCCGTCCGGCGCCGGTAAGTCGACCCTGGTCAACCTGCTGCTGCGCCTGTACGACGTCGAGGGCGGACGCATCCTGATCGATGGGCAGAACATTGCCGAAGTCGGTCAGGAGAGCCTGCGCGCGCGGATCGGCATGATCACCCAGGACACTTCGTTGCTGCACCGTTCGATCCGCGACAACTTGTTGTATGGCAAACCGGATGCGACTGATGCGCAGCTGTGGGACGCTGTACACAAGGCTCGCGCCGATGAGTTCATTCCGCTCCTGTCGGATGCCGAAGGACGCACCGGGTTCGACGCGCATGTCGGCGAGCGCGGCGTGAAGCTGTCGGGCGGCCAGCGCCAGCGCATCGCTATCGCGCGGGTACTGCTCAAGGACGCGCCAATCCTGATCATGGACGAAGCGACCTCGGCGCTGGATTCGGAGGTCGAAGCGGCCATTCAGGAAAGCCTGGAAACCCTGATGCGAGGCAAAACCGTGATCGCAATTGCGCACCGGCTCTCGACCATTGCGCGCATGGATCGGCTGGTTGTGCTGGAAAACGGCAAGATCGCCGAGAGCGGCAGCCACGCCGAACTGCTCGCCCATGGTGGTCTGTATTCGCGACTGTGGGCGCACCAGACCGGCGGCTTCGTCGGGATCGATTGACCCCTCCAAGATCGTTCCCACGCTCTGCGTGGGAATGCAGCCGTGACGCTCCGCGTCACTGGACGCGGAGCGGCCCCTGAGGCGTTCCCACGCAGAGCGTGGGAATGATCACCGCCACAGCCCGCCAACCACGGGCGCTGGCGGTTTTTTTACGGGCGCTGGAAATCCGTAAAAACCCTGCTGTACTCAGCCAAGGTTCCGGAACGGAGCCTGTCGTAAGTCTGCAAGGACGCACAACTCGATGCAGTCTCGATAGCACGCCTATCAAGGACTCTCTCATGTCTCTGTTCAAACGTTCAGTTACTGAGTTGTTGGGTACGTTCTGGCTGGTTTTGGGTGGCTGTGGCAGTGCGGTGATCGCCGCGTCTTCGCCATTGGGAATCGGGGTGCTGGGGGTGGCCCTGGCGTTTGGCCTGACGGTGTTGACCATGGCATTCGCCATCGGCCACATCAGCGGCTGTCACCTCAACCCGGCCGTCTCGGTCGGTCTGTTCGTCGGTGGTCGCTTTCCGGCCAAGGAGTTGCCTGCCTACATCATTGCCCAAGTTCTCGGGGCGATTCTCGCGGCAGCGCTGATCGCCCACATCGCCAGCGGCAAGGAGGGTTTCGATATCGCTGCCGGCCTCGCCTCCAACGGTTATGGCGAGCACTCGCCGGGCAAATATTCGATGGCGGCGGGGTTCGTCACCGAGTTGGTGATGACCGCCATGTTCGTCATCATCATCCTCGGTGCCACCGACAAACGCGCGCCTCCAGGGCTGGCACCTATCGCCATCGGGCTGGGATTGACACTGATTCACCTGATCTCGATTCCCGTCACCAATACCTCGGTCAACCCGGCGCGCAGCACCGGACCGGCGCTGATGGTTGGCGGCTGGGCGCTTGCGCAACTGTGGATGTTCTGGGTCGCACCATTGCTGGGTGCAGTCGTCGGCGGCGGTATTTATCGATGGCTGGGTGAGGAAAAAAACTGATCATCGCGCAACTAAAGAGGCCGCATTACTGCAACTAACAATGCGGCCTTTCAATGTTACCCATAGCGCTAAACAAAATATCCTGAAACAGCGAAAACGCTGACAGAAAGCTCTAGGCGTATTACCTTTAATCGCGCAAACCGAAGCAACTTCCTCAACCCCTAAAACCCGACTCTCTCAAGGATTGAGACATGAACATTTTAATCAACAGCATTATTGCTATCGCACTGACTACCGGCTTGATGCAAAGCCACGCTGTTGCCGGTGATAACGGCACGAATGTTTACCGCTGCATGCAATACAGCGAAGACTTCAGATCGCACATCTGGAAACTTAAGGCTTTCCAAAGTGAAGCCCCTACCGCCGAAGCGTTCATGGAGACCGAGTCCGCAAAGGCACTGGACTTGAGGAAATGCAAGGTTTGGGTAATTGAAGATAACGGCACCCACTGGGAGTGGTAAGTAAAATGAAGTATTCCAAAAGTTTCATCACCGCGGCACTGATCATTGCAACTTATTCTGGCTTTGCCTCGGCCATGCTGGCACCAACAGTTAATATTGATTCGCCATTACAGTTCAACATGGGCGAAGCACTATCGGAAGTTCGCCCCGAACTAAATTGTTCTGCCAACGCTAACACGGGAAAAGTCCAATGTGATCGACCAGAGTTCATATATACCTGTCAGGTCGCAAAAAAACCAAACCTGATGATTTATTATTACTCTTCGATCGCCACTCTTGGGGATTTCAACAAGGTATCTTCACAGAAAGGGTTAGCCAATTGCGTAGCGGGTGCAAGCTGGTAACCGAGTGTATTTATAGTTGAACAAGCAAGGCCCGAGCAAATCGTCGGGCCTTGCTGTCAGCAGCTATTTTGCGGTGTCGCGCGCGACGTCAGTGCTTAACCCTGTTTGTAGGGAAGTGCCGCAACGGCCTCCTGCGCATACGCTTGTACACCCGCACGCTCCTGGTGCAGGAAGTCTTCGACCGCAGCTTTCAATCCCGGATGACGCAGATAGTGCCAGGAATGCGTGATCACCGGTTCAAACCCGCGAATCAGTTTGTGCTCACCCTGAGCACCCGCGTCGAAGCGCTGAAAGCCGTGGGCAATCGCATAGTCCATGCCCTGATAGAAACAGGTTTCAAAGTGCAGCCGGTCGAACTCGGCCAGACAGCCCCAATAACGCCCGTAGAAACTGCCGCCACCGACCAGACTGAACGCCATCGCCACCGGCCGTGAGCCGTGCCTGGCCAGCACCACGCGGATCGATTCCGGCATACGTTCGGCGAGCAAACTGAAAAACTCCCGCGTCAGATAAGGCGTTTGCCGGCGCACTGCATAGGTGTTGGCGTAGCAAGCGTAGACAAAATCCCACTGCGCCTCGTCCAGTTCGCGCCCCTCCAGCCATTCAAACTCGAAGCCCTGCCCGGCCACCTGCTCGCGTTCCTTGCGCATCTGTTTGCGCTTGCGCGAACTGAGCACATCGAGAAAATCCTGAAAGTCGCGATAACCACGATTCTGCCAGTGGTACTGACAGCCGATGCGTTGCAACCAGCCCGGTTGCTCGGCCATCGCAGCATCGGTGAACGGGTCGGTAAAATTGATGTGCGCGCTGGAAAGCCCTTCGATTTCCAGATACCCCGGCAGGCTCTTGAGCAGTTCGAAACCATCCTCGACGCTGGCCGCCAACAGCCGTGGACCGCTGACCGGGCTGAAGGGTACGGCAGTCAATAGTTTGGGGTAGTAATCGATACCGGCACGGGCGCAGGCATCGGCCCAGCCATGATCGAACACGTACTCGCCGTAGGAATGCCACTTGCGATAGCTGGGTAACGCTGCAATCAGTCGATCGCCTTCGATGTGCAGCAAATGTTCCGCTTGCCAACCGGTGTGGGGGCCAACACTTGCGCTGTCCTCCAGCGCGCTGAGAAACGCATGACGCAGGAACGGCTGGTTCTCCGGCACCAGTGCATCCCAACTGGCCGGGGCGATTTCTGACAGATTTTGCAGGCGTTGCAACGGCATCGACGGGCTCTCCACAACAGGACTTCAGCGCTCGGCGAGTATCGCCGATTGCGCTGCATTGCACACCCGCATTCGGGCGACAGCGCTCTAGATCAATAGTTCACGGCCATTTTGCATCGTCATCATCCTGCCATCACTGTGCCACTGCGCTGTCATAAACCATCGCGATACTGGCGCCTGTTTTTAGAGCGCCGGGTTCTACCCGGACACTGTTTTCCGACGTTAAACCGTCGGTTGTGCCCAGGATGGTTCAGCCATCCCCTCTCATCTTCGGAGATTGCTATGCGTCTTGCTTCCACGAAAACTGCGGCGGCCCTGTGCGGTGGCCTGTTGCTGGCCATGAGTGTTCCGGCCAGTGCCGCAGTCGACGCCAAACTGCTCGACATGCTCAAGGCTAACGGTTCCATTTCCCAGGCGCAGTACGTAGAACTGCAAACCGAGCTGGCGAAGGATCAGAAGGAGCAGCAAATCGCGCAGCAGGCGCAGCAAGAGACCAATCAACAAGTCGCGGCCGTCGCGAAGAAGAACGACGAACAAAGCCTTTTCGATCAGAAACTGGCGTGGGCTGCCAAGACCCAGTTCAAGGGTGATGTGCGCTTTCGTGAAGAAACCGTGCACAACGATGGCGTGCCCAACAGCAAAGACCAGGACCGTCAGCGCATCCGCGCACGTCTGGGCGCCTACAGCGAAATCAACCCGCAAGTGGACACCGGCATTCGTGTGGCCACCGGCAGCAGCGACGACGCCCGTTCGACCAACCAGGATCTCAACAACTACTTCGACAAGAAGCAGATCTGGCTCGACCTCGGTTACGTCGACTACCACCCTGACGCGGTCAAGAACCTGCACCTGATCGCCGGTAAAATGGCCCAGCCGTGGGTCAGCATGGGCGACATCATCTGGGACAGCGATATCAACCCGGAAGGTCTGGCGGTCACTTACAAGTATCCGCTGAGCGGCAGCACCGAACTGTTCGGTAGCGCCGGTCACTACACCCTCAAGGACAACGTTGACGGCGAAGGCGTGCAGTTCAAACACGACCTGCGTCTGTACACCGGCCAATTGGGTGCGCGTTTCGCTATCACCGACAGCGTGAAAATGACCTTGGGCGGCAGTATCTATTCCTACGACAACGACAAGGACAGCGCCTGCCCGACTTCGGGCACCGTCACCGCACCTTGCGCACTGGCCGTCAACGGCAACAGCCCGAACGAAACCTTCAAGCTGTATGAAGGTTTCGGCCAGATCGACTTCGCCAACCTGCCGGTACCTCTGGCGATCTACGGTCAGTACGTGAATAACAGCGACGCCAGCACCGATCAGGACACTGGCTGGCTGGCCGGTGTGAAATCGAAACTGTACGGCTTCAACGTCGACTATAACTACCGCGATGTGCAGCGCAACGCCGTGGTCGGTGCCTTCACCGACTCCGACTTCGCCAACGGCTACACCGGTTCGCGCGGCAGCAAGTTGAAAGTCAGCTATGAGCTGGACAAGAACTTCACGCTCGGCGCGACGTACTTCATGGCGAACTCCGACTACACCAACGCCAGCCTGAAGAAGACCGATTCGGACATCAACACCCTGCAACTGGACGCGGAAGCCAAGTTCTAAGCGTTTTACCCTCATAGCCAGGCGTGGGCGGAACGATCCCCATCATCCGTTCGTTCCCCCCGCGCCACGCTATCCCCCCTGTAGGAGCTGCCGAAGGCTGCGATCTTTTGATCTGTCTTTTTAAAAGCAAGATCAAAAGATCGCAGCCTTCGGCAGCTCCTACAGGGAGTTGTCTTTGCGGCGCTGTTCGGCCAGGCGTTCAGCCAGGGCGTCGACGCCCTCTTGCGGTTTCTCCGGCATGGCCTTCAGCGTGGCCTGCATCAATTTCATCTGACGAATGAAACGTCGGCAATTGGGGCAGAACATCAGGTGATGACGCACCATCAGTTTTTCCCGAAAGCTCAACTGGCCATCGAGATAATCGCTGGAACGCGCCACTTGTTCTTTACACGTCAGCATTCGCCGGTCTCCTCAAAATGCTCCACCGTGGCGAAGACTTTCAGCCGCGCACGATGCAGCAGCACACGGACATTGGAGAGCGAGATCTCCAGAAGATTACAGATCTCTTCCAGCTCCAGACCCTGACGTTCACGCAGCAGCAAAACACTGCTTTGCAGTTCCGACAGGCTGAGCAGCGTGTGCTCCAGACACTCACGCAATTCGCTTTCGGTGAGCAGCGCTTCGGGGGTGTCCTGATGCCAGGCGAACGGGGCGATCAGCCAATGGCCATCGCCGGGGGAAAAGCGGTCGTCGTCAATGCCGCCATGAGGTGACGGCAGATCGTCCATCAAGACTTCACGGCGATTTTGTTTGTAACGGCCTTTGGCGGCGTTGGCGGTAATGGTCAGCAGCCAGGTCTTGAGACTGGAGCGGCCTTCGAAGCTGCCGATATGGCGCACCACAGACAGCCAGGCATCCTGCACCACTTCTTCGACGTGACGTTGCCCGACGATGGCATACGCGACAGCGCGCATGGCGCTCTGGTAGGTGCTGACCAATTCCTTGAAAGCTTTTTGCTCACCGGCCAGCAGGCGTTCGAGCAGTTGTGAGTCGTCCGTTGCGGCCATGCATTACCTCTCTAAAAGCAAAAGATCGCAGGCTGCGGCAGCTCCTACAAAGATCAGTGTAGGAGCTGCCGAAGGTTGCGATCTTTAAGGCGCAATCAGCGTTTGCGCAGGATGACGCTGCCGATCGAGTAGCCGGCACCGAACGAACTCAGCACGGCCAGCGAACCGGCGGCCAGGTCATCCTGATATTTGTGGAACGCAATCACCGAACCGGCGGAGCTGGTATTGGCGTAGGTATCGAGAATCACCGGTGCTTCTTCTTCGGTGGCTTCACGACCGAGCAATTTACGCACGATCAGGTGGTTCATGCTCAGGTTGGCCTGGTGCAGCCAGAAGCGCTTGACGTCGCCGACGTTGAGCTTGTTCTCCTCAAGGTGCGCGCTGATCAGCTCGGCGACCATCGGGCAGACATCCTTGAACACCTTGCGGCCTTCCTGCACGAACAGCTTGTCGCGGGCACCGACGCCCTCTTCTGCCGCGCGGTTGAGGAAACCGAAGTTGTTGCGAATGTTGTTGGAAAACTTGGTCAGCAGTTTGGTGCTGACCACATCGAACTGATGCTCGGAGGTGGCGGTGTCAGCACGCTCGATGATCACCGCAGTCGCGGCGTCGCCGAAGATGAAGTGGCTGTCGCGGTCACGGAAGTTCAGGTGACCGGTGCAGACTTCCGGGTTGACCATCAGGATCGCCCGGGCCTGACCCAGCTGCACGCTGTTGGCGGCGGTCTGAATGCCGAAGGTGGCCGAAGAGCAGGCCACGTTCATGTCGAAACCGAAGCCTTGAATGCCCAGCGCTTCCTGGACTTCGATGGCGATGGCCGGATAGGCGCGTTGCAGGTTGGAGCAGGCAACGATCACGCCGTCGATGTCAGCGGCAGTTTTGCCGGCACGTTGCAGGGCCTGTTCGGCGGCGCCGATGGCCATCTGGCAGAGTACCGACCATTCGTCGTTGGAACGCTCCGGCAGGCGCGGGGCCATGCGTTGCGGGTCGAGGATGCCGTCCTTGTCCATGACAAAACGGCTCTTGATGCCCGAGGCTTTTTCGATGAACGCGGCGCTGGACTCGGTCAGGGCCTGGACTTCGCCGCTTGCGATCGCGTCGGCGTTGTCGGCGTTGAATTGCGCGACGTAAGTATTGAAAGACTGCACCAGCTCTTCGTTGGAGATGCTGTTGGCCGGGGTGTACAGGCCGGTGCCGCTGATGACGACGTTATGCATGGTCGTTTCTCTAATCTGTTCAGGCAGAAAGTGCTGGAACCGTCGTACCAACACACAAAGGGTCTATTCCCATCCGGGGGACGCAAACCTGGCATCGCTTTATTCCGCTGCGCGACAGGGCCGAAGGCTCTGGGTCGCGAAACCGGCGTTTATGGTCGCGAAGTTTGCCATAAACGCAGGCTTTTGGCCCCTTTCTCAAAATCAACGCGGATGATCGTTCCCACGCTCCTGCGTGGGAATGCAGCCCGTGACGCTCTGCGTCACTGGACGCGGAGCGTCCCCAGAGGCATTCCCACGCAGAGCGTGGGAACGATCATCGTTGTGAGGTGCAGGCTCAGGGTTCTACCTGGCTCCACTGTTTGTTCAGGCGTTTGTCGGAGATCGGCGCTTTGGTGCCCAACTGCTGGGCGAACAGCGACACCCGGTATTCCTCCAGCCACCAGCGGTACAACTCGAGCTGCGGATCGCGCTTGCCTTCCTGCGCATGTTTGGCGGCACGGGCCTGGTATTGCGCCCAGAGGCCAGCGAGTTCGCCGCTCCAGACGCGATCTTTCTGCACCTGCGCACCCAGTTTTTCGAAACGCTGCTCGACCGCCTTCAGGTAACGCGGCAGTTCCTTGAGCCACTGCATCGGCGTCTCGCGGACAAACCCCGGATACACCAGATTGTTGATCTGCTGCTTGATGTCGTTCAGTGCCACAGCCTGGGCCAGATCGATCTTGCCCTTGAAGCGCTTTTGCAGCCCGTGCCAGATTTTCAGGATATCCAGCGTCAACCGCGCCACGCGTTCAGCGTGTTCGGTCCAGCTGCCGCGTTTGCGCTCGGCCAATGCCGCCAACCCGGCACCATCACGCGGCAATGGGTCTTCGCCTTCGAGAATGCAGCTGTCGAGGCTGGCCAGCAGAATGTCTTCGACCAGCGCATCGACCCGACCCAACTCGCGATAGAGCAGGCCGAGTTCGGTCTGCCCCGGTAACTTGCCACGGAGGAACTTGGCCGGCTCGGCGAGTTGCTGCATCAACAATCGCTGCAACGCACGACGGTGCTGAAACTCGGCTTCGGCCGGCGTTGAGAAGCGCCCTTCCTTGACCGTACCACCCTCTTCGACCAGTGCCGGATACACCGTCATCGACAGCCCGGCGATCTTCTGCTGAGTCTTTTCCGCGACCGGCGCGAAGACTTTCGCCTCGACCGGCTGCTGGCTTTTCGCACTTTGCGGCACGGCCAACGCGGCCTGACTGGCTTCGGCAAACCGCGCGGTCAGCTCGGCCAGATCGCGTCCTTCACCAAGGAACTTGCCTTGGCCATCGACGATTTCCAGGTTCATCCGCAGATGCCCTTCGACCCCTTGCTCAGCTTCCGCCCACGCTTCATCGCTGACCCGCGCGCCGGTCATGCGCAGCAATTCACGGCCCAGCGCTTGCGGCAACGAACCTTCGGCAAAGGTCATGCGTTGCAAGGCCGCCTTGATGAAGTCCGGCACCGGCACGAAGTTCTTGCGCAGCGCTTTCGGCAGGTTGCGCACGAGGGCGATGCACTTGGCTTCGATCAACCCTGGCACCAACCACTCCAGACGCTCCGGCGGCAGCATCGGCAGCAGCGGCGCCGGCACGCGCAGGGTCACGCCGTCGCGCGGGTGATTGGGTTCGAAGTGATAGGTCAGCGCCAACTCCAGATCACCGATGTGCAGCGTGTCCGGATAATGCAGCGCGGTGACCTCACTGGCCTCACGGGCCAGCACGTCTTCTTCGCGCATGATCAGCAGTTGCGGGTCTTTCTGGCTGTTGACCCGATACCAGCTGTCGAAGGTCGCGGTCTGGTGAATCTCCGCCGGCAAGCGCGCGTCGTAGAACGCGTACAGGGTTTCTTCGTCGGCAAGAATGTCGCGGCGACGGGCCTTCGCTTCGAGTTCGTCGAGCTGTTCCAGCAGTTGTTTATTGGCGGTGAGGCACTTGGCTCGGGATTGAATCTCGCCGCGCACCAGACCTTCGCGGATGAACAGCTCACGCGAAACCACCGGGTCAACCGGGCCGTAATGCACCGGGCGGCGACCGACCACGATCAGGCCGAACAGGGTGATCTGTTCAAACGCCACGACCTGGCCGCGCTTCTTCTCCCAGTGCGGTTCGAAATGGTTTTTCTTGATCAGGTGCCCGGCCAGCGGTTCGATCCAGTCGGCGTCGATCTTGGCGACCATGCGCGCGTAGAGCTTGGTGGTTTCCACCAGTTCGGCAGTCATCAGCCATTGCGGGCGCTTCTTGCCGATGCCCGACGACGGATGAATCCAGAAACGTCGCTGACGCGCGCCGAGGTAATCACCGTCCTCGGTTTTCTGGCCGATCTGGCTGAGCAGTCCGACCAGCACCGCTTTGTGCAGTTTCGGGTAATCCGCCGGCTCTTTGTTAAGGCTCAGCTGCATGTCGCGGCAGATCAGGCTCAACTGGCGATGGGAATCACGCCATTCGCGTAGACGCAGATAGTTGAGGAAATTCTTCCGGCACCAGTTGCGCAGCGGGCTCGCGGTCAAGGCTTGGCGCTGTTCCTCGAAACCACGCCACAGATTCACCAATCCGGCGAAGTCAGAATCAACGTCCTTCCATTGCGCATGCGCCTGATCGGCCGCTTGTTGACGCTCCGGCGGCCGCTCGCGCGGGTCTTGAATCGACATCGCACTGGCGACGATCAACACTTCCTGCAGGCTGCCGAGCTTGGCCGCTTCAAGCAGCATGCGGCCCATGCGCGGATCGACCGGCAGGCGCGCCAATTGGCGACCGAGCGGCGTTAGCTGACTGTTGCGATCCACCGCCGAGAGTTCTTGCAGGAGGTTGAAACCGTCGCTGATGGCCTTACCGTCCGGCGGCTCGATAAACGGGAACGCGGTGATTTCGCCAAGGCGCAGATGCAGCATCTGCAAAATAACGGCGGCAAGGTTGGTACGCAGAATCTCCGGATCGGTGAATTCCGGGCGCCCGAGGAAATCCTCTTCGCTGTACAAACGAATGCAGATACCCGGTTCGACCCGGCCGCAGCGACCTTTACGCTGGTTGGCGCTGGCCTGGGAAATCGCCTCGATCGGCAAGCGCTGAACCTTGGCGCGATAGCTGTAGCGGCTGATGCGCGCGGTGCCGCTGTCGATCACGTAACGGATGCCCGGCACAGTCAGCGAAGTCTCGGCGACGTTGGTCGCCAGCACCACGCGACGGCCCGGATGCGACTGGAAAATCCGTTGTTGCTCGGCCGGAGAAAGACGCGCGTACAGCGGCAGGATTTCAGTGTGTTTGAGCTGGGCCTTGCGCAGCATGTCGGCGGCGTCGCGAATCTCGCGCTCGCCCGGCAGGAACACCAGCACGTCGCCGGGGCTGCGGCGTTCGCTGCGCTCGTAGGCAGCGATTTCATCGAGGGTGGCGAGAATCGCCTGATCCACCGTCAGGTCATCCTCGACGCGGTTGCCCTCTTCGTCCTGCTCAAGGGTCAGCGGGCGATACCAGGTATCGACCGGGAACGTGCGACCCGACACCTCGACAATTGGTGCATCGTCGAAGTGCTTGGAGAAGCGCTCCAGATCGATGGTCGCCGAGGTGATGATGACTTTCAGATCCGGGCGACGCGGCAGCAGGGTTTTCAGGTAACCGAGCAGGAAATCGATGTTGAGGCTGCGTTCGTGCGCTTCGTCGACGATGATCGTGTCGTAGCGTTCAAGGTGACGGTCATTCTGGGTTTCCGCGAGCAGAATGCCGTCGGTCATCAGTTTGATCAGCGTATTGGAATCGCTTTGATCTTCGAAACGTACCTGATAGCCGACCAGTGACCCGAGCGGTGTGCCGAGTTCTTCGGCAACCCGGCTGGCGACGCTGCGCGCAGCAATTCGACGCGGCTGGGTGTGACCGATCAAACCGTGCTGACCGCGACCGATCTCCAGACAGATTTTCGGCAACTGCGTGGTTTTACCCGAGCCGGTTTCGCCGGCGATGATCAGTACCTGATGCTTTTCCAGCGCCTTTTTGATTTCGTCGCGCTTGGCGGCAATCGGCAAACTGTCGTCGTAACGAATCACTGGCAGGCTGGCGCGGCGGGCCAGCACCTGATCACAGGACGCCTGCATGCGCACGACCCACTGGGCCAGTTTGGCCTCATCGGGTTTCTTGCGCAGCTCAAGCAACTGCCGCCGCAGCCGGTGGCGGTCGGCAAGCATGGCGTGGTCGAGGTTTTTCAGCAGTTTGTCGATGGAGGGCGATTCGTCGGTCATCGGGTACGCAATTCGGTCGTCTATATGTGCAGGGGGCGGATTGTCGCAGATTTGGGGAATTTGTGGCGTGTCAGGGGGATTGCAACCCTCACCCTAGCCCTCTCCCGGAGGGAGAGGGGACCGACCGAGTCAACTTTGCCAGCTTCACCGATCTGAACGCGCATCACCGAATCCATAATCGCCAAGCCCTTTCAGGTCGGTGCTTGACGCAAGCCATCTTGGTCGGCCCCCTCTCCCTCCGGGAGAGGGCTGGGGTGAGGGTATTTTTTAAAAGGGCTATTCGTTATCGAGGCCTTTGCGGCGGTACGGGAAGACGTCGATGACTTTGCCGGCGCGAATCGCCTCTTGCAGGCTCTTCCAGTAATCGGCGTTGTACAGTTCGCCATGCAGTTGATCGAACAACTCGCGCTGCCCGGAATCGGCGAACAGGAACGGTGGAAATTCCTCGGGGAACACGTCCAGCGGTCCGATCGAGTACCACGGTTCGGAGGCCATTTCGTCTTCAGGAGTGCGCGGCGCAGGAATGTGGCGGAAGTTGGCTTCGGTGAGGAAGCAGATCTCGTCGTAGTCATAAAACACCACCCGACCGTGACGAGTAACGCCAAAGTTCTTCAGCAGCATGTCACCGGGAAAGATGTTCGCCGCCGCCAGTTGCTTGATCGCCAGACCATAATCCTCCAGCGCCTCGCGCACCTGCGCGTCGTTGGCGTTTTCCAGATAGAGGTTGAGCGGGGTCATTCGCCGCTCGGTCCAGCAGTGACGAATCAGCACCGTATCGCCTTCGACCGATACCGTCGACGCGGCCACTTCCAGTAACTCCTCAAGGCACGCCGGATCAAACTTGGTCAGCGGAAAGCGGAAATCGGCGAACTCCTGGGTATCGGCCATGCGCCCTACCCGGTCGACGCTTTTCACCAGTCGGTATTTCTCGATCACCGTCGCCCGGTCGACGTTTTTCGACGGCGAGAAACGATCCTTGATGATCTTGAACACGGTGTTGAAACCCGGCAGGGTGAACACGCTCATGACCATGCCGCGCACGCCAGGGGCCATGATGAACTGATCGTCGGTGTTGGCCAGGTGATTGATCAGTGCACGATAGAACTCGGATTTACCGTGCTTGTAGAAACCGATCGAGGTGTACAGCTCGGCAATGTGCTTGCCCGGCAGGATGCGCCGCAGGAAGCCGATGAACTCCGCCGGCACCGGGACATCGACCATGAAATACGAACGGGTGAACGAGAAGATGATCGACACATCGGCTTCGTCAGTGATCAACGCATCGATCTGAATCCCGCGCCCTTCGCGGTGCAGCAACGGAATCACCAGCGGCCATTGTTCGTCGCGGGTGTAGATGCGTCCGACCAGGTACGCGCCCTTGTTGCGGTACAACACTGAGGAAAACAGCTCGACGGCCAGTTCCGGGTCTTTGCACACCCAGTCCGGCAGGTTTTCGCGCAGTTGCGCTTCGAGGCGCTGCAGGTCGCCCGACAAATCGGCGTAATCCTCGCTGAAACGGTAGTCGGCGAAGATGCTTGCGAGCATCCCCGACAACTGGCCTTGTGGCTTGTAGGTGCGGGTTTGCGCGGCGCGGGCACGGCGCAGGCTCGGGCGCGTGGTGTGGATGAACATGCAGCCATCGCTGATCAGGTCGTGGCTGAACAGTCCGCAGAAAATCGAGTTGTACCAGGTCTCGGACAGCTCATCGTCGAAGCGCAGGTCGATGACGCTGATGTAGGCGCTTTTCACCAGCGGCCAGCAATTGACGTTCATCAGCACTTCGTCGTCGAAATATTCGCGCAGGCGGGCGATGGTTTCACCGACCTTCTCTTCATAGAGATTGATCCGCGCCGCCGACGCGGTTTGCGTCTCCTGCCAGCGCGCCTGCTCGAAGCGCTCGCGGGCGCCGTCGGTGATCCGGCGGAAATGCTCGCGGTAATCGTCAAAGCCATCGAGGATCATGCGGGCGATGTCGGTGGCTGGCCATTGCTGCGGCATAGAAGAGACCCTCGGCGTGCGTTTGGAAATCCATGCCTGAGCTTAGCCACGTAAGCGTGCGCAGGTGAAGTGCAATTTCTGCCAAAAGCGCGGCAAGTTCGTACAGCGATCCCGGTAGTAGCCGGACTTGCTCGCGACGGAGCACTTGAGTTCGACACAGTTTTTTGCAACTGACCCGCAGCATTACCATGCCGATCAATCAGGCGCCTGGCCTGGCGCGGCGCATTGCCGGCGGTGACCTCAGCGACCAGCCAGCAATTGTCGCGCCAGGCGGTTGACCTCAACCGACTGGTCAGGCGATTTGTGCTCCAGGTAAAAAAGTTAAACGCCCGAATAGCGGTTGCCTTCATCAGGGCGCTCGGCAACACTCTCGTCCCGATCAAGGAAGGAGCCCCGCCGTGAGCCCTGTCGATATGTTCCGTATGTTGTCGCTGGCAGCCATCTGGGGCGCGAGTTTTCTGTTCATGCGTGTGATTGCGCCGGTGATCGGCTCGATCCCGACGGCGTTCTTTCGCGTGTCGATCGCCGCCGCCGGGCTGCTGGTGATTCTTGGCCTGATGCGCATCAGCTGGGATTTCAAAGGCAAACTGAAAACCGTGATGCTGCTCGGCGTTATCAATTCCGGGCTGCCGGCAACGCTCTATTCAGTCGCCGCGCAAGTGTTGCCCGCCGGCTATTCGGCGATTTTCAACGCCACCACGCCGTTGATGGGTGTGCTGATCGGCGCGTTGTTTTTCAGTGAGAAACTCACCATCGCCAAGTTCAGCGGCGTCTTTCTCGGTCTGTTCGGCGTCGGCGTGCTGACCCGTGCCGGTCCCGTTGCGTTCGATCTGCAACTGCTGATGGGCGCCCTCGCCTGCCTGCTGGCGACCACCTGCTACGGTTTTGCCGGGTTTTTGGCGCGGCGCTGGCTGGATCAGGCCGGCGGACTCGATCCGCGACTGTCGGCACTGGGCAGCATGCTCGGGGCGACGTTGTTTCTGTTGCCGCTGTTCGGCTACAGCGTCATCACCGCGCCACCGGCCAGTTGGGGCGGCTGGAATGTCTGGCTGTCGCTGCTCGGTCTGGGCCTGGGCTGTACGGCGTTTGCCTACATCATTTATTTCCGCCTGCTCAGCTCGATCGGCCCGGTCAAGTCGATGACCGTGACCTTCATGATCCCGCCGTTCGGCGTGCTGTGGGGGGCGTTGCTGCTGGATGAGCCGTTATCGATGGCGCATGTGTATGGCGGGGTGTTGATTGCGCTGGCGTTGTGGCTGGTGGTGAAGCCTGCTGCGGTAAAACCTGTTGAAGTGAACACCCGGTAGGCGATGCCGCAGGCTCGATCTTTTGATTTCGATTTTTTGAAAGCAAGATCAAAAAATCGCAGCCTGCGGCAGCTCCTACAGGGTTTTACGGAATACGAATGCCAGGCCGATGATGATCAACAGCATGCCCAGCACGCTTAACGCCGCCAGGCGATTGCCGAAAATCAGGTAATCCATCACCGCCGTCACCGCCGGCACCAGGTAGAACAGACTGGTGACATTCACCAGATTGCCCCGCGCGATCAGCCGATACAGCAACAGGGTCGCCAGCACCGAGACCACCAGTCCCATCCACAACACCGGCACGATGAAACCCGCGCTGTGTTCAAAGTGGAATGGCTGGAACGGCACGAAGATCGCGCACAACAACAGTCCCGCCAGGTACTGCACCGGCAGCGTACCGAGCGGATTGTCGGTGATGCGTTTCTGCATGATCGAACCCAGCGTCATGCTCGCCAGCGCCAGTAAACCGAAAAGCATCCCCGCCCACGACATCCCGGCCAGACCGATGCCCTGGTAAACCACCATGATCAGCCCGGCCAGCCCCAACGCCAGACCGAACATCCGGCTCGCCGAACGCTGCCGCTCCATCAACACCACGGTCAGGATTGGCTGCACGCCCATGATGGTTGCCATCACCCCCGGCGTGACTTTGCTGTTCAGGGCCAGCAGATAAAAAATCTGATAGGCCCCCAGCAACACCACGCCCGTGGCAATCGCGTAGAGCATCGGCTTGCCGCCCTTGGGCAACTTCAGCTTGAGCAACGGCGCCAACAGCGCCAGCCCGCACAAGGCAATCGCGAAGCGAATCAGCAGAAAGGCAAACGGTGAAGCGTGGGCCAGGCCCCATTTGGAGAAGATCGCGCCACTGCTCCACAGCAGAACGAACAGGCTCGTGGACGTCGCCGCGAGCGCGGTTTTTTTCGAAAGGACAAACATGAATACCACCTGTAGTCAGGCAAATAGCCAACTCAGCCGAAGCTGAAATTCAGTAGGGGTTTCTGGCGGGCGCAGGACTCAGCAAAAAATGCCGATCAGCCCGAAACGCCAACGCCCGGCGGTGATACGACTGCGCACACCGGCGGGCTACTGACAGGTGGAGGGTAATGACTGATCTGCTTGGGCTGCTGATTCCCGCACGGCACGACGCCAGCGTTGACCGCTGAATCGACTACCGCGTTGATGAGGGATGCAGGCATTGGGGCAGATCTTTTTTGAAGGATTGGAATATGAGCCGTGCGACTCACGAGCGCCGACTATAACCAGCGTGGGACATGGATTGCAATGATTTGGGCAAAGGGCCGGTAGCGACGAATTGATGACGACTGAATAGGCTGTGGAGCAACTGCAACACCTATCGATGGGGAGACATGGAATGCTCGAAATCATATGCCAAGGGAACGTAGTTATCTGCGCTATCAGTTGTATCGGTCGCTGGCCAGGAAGCAGGCAAGCATCGCCACTGCTCTGTTACAGCTACCAGCGGGACATGACCTGTCGAAAGTACGCTTTGAACCTATTGATGCCAAGGCACTAGGTGCATTTGAGCTTTGGGAGAATCCGCATTTTTGCTGGCGAGAGATTGCCGCATGGAAGTCACGAGAACCCTTGTCCCTGGATATCGCGATCTGGTTTGAAGAACAGCTGTGCGGACTGTGCTTCGTCAATCCGAACAAAAGCCGCCAGCGCATTCGAATCGTGCGATTGGAAGGGCGGCCCGGAGTGCCTCACCCGCTTAAAAAGCGTATTGCGGTTTTGGCAATGGTGGCCATCGATGAGTTTGCGCAAATAATCGGTAGTAAATGCATTGAAGTACAGGAACCGATACCAGGAGCAATTCCGGTTTATACAACTCGGCTTCAAATTTGATTTGGAAGACCGCCTTGTCCTCGCAGTGGAGAGTAAAGTATCGTGAAAACTGTTCAAGTAATGATCAACGAGGGCGGGAGCATGCGTAAATCCGTGAAAAAATCCCCCACCAAGAAGAGATTTATCAAAACGGACGACAAGCTTGTTTCTTCCGAGCTATCAGTCAATCAGCAGCGCTTTCTTCAGCTACTGATTACAGGGATCGAAGACGAACCCAGCGTTCTCGCCGGACGGCGCTGACATGCAGGCAATAAAAAACCGCTCACAAGGAGCGGTTTTTTATTGCCTGTTCCAGCCTCAGCCAAACAGCCAATAGCCCAACAACGTCAAGACCAGCACCGCCAGCACCGGACGCATCACGCGGTAGGCCTTGGGATGGCGGCGTTTCCACTGTTTGACCACGCCACTGAACTTGTCGCTGAAATTCTTGCTCCAGGCGTAAGCCTGATTGATCCCGCCAACACGCTCATCATCGAGGTTCTGCGGCGCAGTTGCGCGGCCGAGCCAGGCGCTGATCGAGCGGTTGATGCGGGTCATGAAGCGGTTGCTCAACGGACGCTCGACGTCGCAGAACAGGATGACGCGGGTCTTTTCGGTTTCGTTCTTGACCCAGTGCACGTAAGTCTCGTCGAACATCACGTCTTCGCCGTCACGCCAGGCGTAGACCTGGCCGTCAACGAAAATCCGGCAGTCGTCGGAGTTTGGTGTCGACAAACCCAGGTGATAACGCAGCGAGCCGGCAAACGGGTCGCGGTGCGGGTTGAGATGGCTGCCGCCCGGCAGCAGCGCGAACATCGCGCCTTTTACATTGGGAATCGCACTGACCAGTGCCACGGTTTTCGGGCACAGGGTTTGCGCCGAGGGCAGCGGTTTGTCGTACCACTTGAGGTAGAAACGCTTCCAGCCCTTCTTGAAGAACGAGCCAAAACCGGCGTCGTTGTTCTTTTCGGCGGCGCGAATGTAGCCCTCGTCGAAGAGGTGCATGGCTTCGTCGCGAATGGTTTCCCAGTTATCGCGCAGGACATCCAGTTCCGGGAACTTGCTGCGATCCAGATACGGTTTCGACGGCACGCCGGAGAACATGTACATCAAGGCGTTGTACGGCGCGAACAGCGCCGAATGATTGACGAACTGACGCAGGACCGGCAAACGCGCCTTGCCGCGCAAATGCACATAGAGCGTGCTGCCCAGAAACAGCAACAGCACAAACGCCTTGGCGGCAAACGAAAAGGTCATCAACAACTCCTTGAATAAAGACAACGCTGCGCAAAGCCCTTTACCCGGCATGGCAGCCGGCCATGATAAACACTACCGGCCTGGGGAAAAACCCGCTTGCGCCAAGATTCAGTGTTAAGGATTGCGCAACAAAGCGCTTATTAACATAACGATCCTGAACCTTGGCTGACCTGAATCATGAAGATCAAAAGATCGCAGCCTGCGGCAGCTCCTACAGGGACGGATTGAATATCCAGGAACTGCTGCAGGCTGCGACTTATTGCTGGGTCTCCTGCTCGGTGAACAGATCGCTGAACAGCATGCTCGACAAATACCGTTCGCCTGAGTCCGGCAGAATCACCACGATGGTCTTGCCCTGCATTTCCGGGGTTTCGGCCAGACGCACGGCCACGGCCATCGCTGCGCCACAGGAAATCCCGCACAGAATGCCTTCTTCCTGCATCAGGCGCAGGGCCATGGCTTTGGATTCTTCGTCAGTCACTAACTCAACCCGGTCAACCATCGACAGATCAAGGTTTTTCGGTACAAAACCGGCACCAATGCCCTGAATCTTGTGCGGGCTGGGCTTGATCTCTTCACCGGCCAGCGCCTGGGTGATCACCGGAGAGGACACCGGCTCCACGGCCACGGAAAGAATCGGTTTGCCCTGGGTATTCTTGATATACCGCGAAACGCCAGTGATGGTTCCGCCGGTGCCGACACCCGCCACCAACACGTCGACAGCGCCGTCGGTGTCGTTCCAGATTTCCGGGCCGGTGGTTTTTTCATGAATGGCCGGGTTGGCCGGGTTATCGAACTGCGCCGGCATGAAGTATTTGGCGCTGTCGCTCGCGACAATCTCCGCAGCCTTCTCGATCGCGCCTTTCATGCCTTTGGCCGGTTCGGTCAGCACCAGTTCGGCGCCCAACGCTTTCAACACCTTGCGCCGCTCGATACTCATCGAAGCCGGCATCGTCAGCATCAGTTTGTAACCACGGGCGGCGGCGACGAAGGCCAGACCGATACCGGTGTTGCCCGAGGTCGGTTCGACGATGGTCATGCCCGGCTTGAGCTTGCCGCTGCTTTCGGCGTCCCAGATCATGTTCGCACCAATCCGGCACTTGACCGAATAACCGGGGTTGCGCCCTTCGATCTTGGCGAGGATGGTCACGCCACGCGGCGCAATGCGGTTGATCTGCACCAACGGCGTATTGCCGATGGAATGGGCGTTGTCAGCGAAAATGCGGCTCATGGCTGGGTCCTTATGCAGCGTTGAATTCAGCCTTCCAAGGTAAGCCTGTTGCCCAGCGCAGTCCAGTCGGGTCGAACGTCTGTGATCGCCGACAGTCAATCGCTTTACATCGTTCGGGAATTACCGCCATGAAGCGTCGCTACAGTTGGCCATTGTGGACTCTCGCAGGAATCGTCGTGCTGCTGATCGCGCTGCACATTGCCCTGCCCTACGTGGTGCGCGATTACCTCAACGACAAACTGGCCAACATGGGCGACTACCGTGGGCAGATCACCGATGTGGATCTGGCTTTATGGCGCGGGGCTTACAAGATCAACGGGCTGAAGATCGTCAAAGTCGACGGCAAGGTGCCGGTACCGTTCGTCAATGCGCCGCTGATTGATCTGGCGGTCAGTTGGCATTCGCTGTGGTACGACCATGCGGTGGTGGCACAGGTGAAATTCTTCAATCCTGAGGTGAATTTCGTCGATGGCGGCGCCAACAAGCAAAACTCCCAGACCGGTAAAGGCACCGACTGGCGTGCGCAACTGGGCAAGTTACTGCCGATCACCCTCGACGAAGTGCAGATTCATGAGGGCAAGATCAGCTTCCGTAATTTCAACTCGAAACCGCCGGTCAACATGAACGCCACGAACGTCGAGGCCAGCATCTACAACCTGACTAACGTCGTCGATAAACAGGGCAAACGCGATGCCCGTTTCGAGGGTAAAGCTCTGCTGCTCGGCCACGCACCGCTGGAAACCACCGCCACGTTTGACCCGCTGAGCAATTTCGAAGACTTCGAATTCCGTCTGCGCGCCAAGGACATCGAACTCAAAAGCATGAACGACTTCGCTTCAGCCTATGGCAAGTTCGACTTCAACGCCGGCCACGGTGATGTGGTGATCGAAGCCCAAGCCAAAAAAGCGCAAGTCAGCGGTTACATCAAGCCGCTACTGCGCGACGTTGAGGTGTTCAACTGGCAGCAGGACGTGGAAAACAAGAACAAGAGCATCTTCCGCTCGGTCTGGGAGGCGCTGGTGGGCGGCACCGAAACCGTGCTGAAGAACCAGGCAAAAAACCAGTTCGCCACCAAGGTCGAACTCAGCGGCAACGTCCATCAGCAAAATATCAGCGCGTTCGAAGCGTTTCTGCAGATATTGCGTAATGGCTTTGTTCAGGCATTCAATGCGCGGTATGAACGGCCGAAGCCGGATGCGGGTTAGGTTTTGCGGTTGACGATATAGCGACCAGACGCCTCTGCTGCCAAAGTTGAGTTTTGTTGCAGTGAATCCCAGCCCAGACAAGCCAGCGCCAGCGAACGTGGCACTGCCTCACGTCCATTGCTGTAGCGACTGATGCTGCGGGCGCTGACACCCAGTGCCTCGGCAGCCTGATTAAGAGACAGCCCCGTTCGGGCGCGCCAATCAATAAAAATACGGGTGTTCTCATCGGCTGCGTTTTGAGCCAGCGCATCCATATAAAGCGTGTCTGCGCCAATCTGTATATCACGTTCAAGCCATTCTACAGTCCAGCCCTCATCGTCCATTGTCACAGTGGCAAACACTTCGGGATCGAGCAAAGGTTTCAGACCTGGATAAGCTTGAATATCCTCGCCGAGATAAAGTGTCAGTTCCTGACCATCAATAAAGGTCAGTGCCAATCGAAAATCTGACAGTGCTTGCACAGCCGACAGACGAGGCCTTTTCATGGATAACATCGTTTCCAGTCCTCCAACAGTTGCACTTGATGAGCCGCGACCCACATCAGCGCTTCCTTGATAATCAGGGGCGGCGCCTTGCCCGTCATCACTTCAACGGTCTCCAGACTCAGCATCACATCCACGCCTCCACCGATCAGGTGGACATGGGGCGGAGGGTGATCCTTCTCGCGCAACTGAATGCGGTATTTGTCGCGAAATCGGTATTTAGTCGTCATGCCCGAGAGGCTATCGCCAAATCGGCGATACTGAATACTGGCCAAGCGCCGAGACTGAGTCAACATGTGACGCCCCATTCAGAGACTGAATAAGCCGTCTGCGTTCACAGTCGACCGGCCTGCGCGTTATAGTCGGGCATCCGATTATTTCGCCCCCGCCCTGCCCGTTCAGGTCGGCGTTACCGTTCGAGGATTAGCAGATGAAGTTCGAAGGCACCCAGGCCTACGTCGCCACCGATGACCTGAAGCTGGCGGTCAACGCCGCCATCACCCTGGAGCGGCCGCTGCTGGTCAAGGGCGAGCCGGGCACCGGCAAGACCATGCTCGCCGAGCAACTGGCCGAATCGTTCAATGCCAAACTGATCACCTGGCACATCAAGTCCACCACCAAGGCGCATCAGGGCCTCTACGAGTACGATGCGGTCAGCCGTCTGCGCGACTCGCAGCTGGGCACTGAAAAAGTCCACGACGTGCGTAACTACCTGAAGAAAGGCAAGCTCTGGGAGGCTTTCGAGTCCGAGGAGCGGGTCATTCTGCTGATCGACGAGATCGACAAGGCCGACATCGAGTTTCCCAACGACTTGCTGCAAGAACTCGACAAGATGGAGTTCTACGTTTACGAGATCGACGAGACCATCAAGGCCAAGAAACGCCCGATCATCATCATTACCTCCAACAACGAAAAAGAGCTGCCGGACGCTTTCCTGCGCCGCTGCTTCTTCCACTACATCGCCTTCCCGGATCGCCCGACCCTGCAGAAAATCGTCGACGTGCACTACCCGGACATCAAGAAGGATCTGGTCAGCGAAGCGCTGGACGTGTTCTTCGATGTGCGCAAGGTGCCGGGCCTGAAGAAGAAGCCGTCGACCTCGGAACTGGTCGACTGGCTGAAGCTGCTGATGGCCGACAACATCGGTGAAGCGGTGTTGCGCGAACGCGATCCGACCAAGGCCATCCCGCCACTGGCCGGTGCTTTGGTGAAGAATGAACAGGACGTGCAACTGCTTGAGCGCCTGGCGTTCATGAGCCGTCGCGGCACGCGCTAAGAGGCTGATGCCATGTTGCTCAACCTGTTCAATGAAATGCGTGCAGCCAAGGTGCCGGTGTCGGTGCGCGAGCTGCTCGACCTGATCAACGCGCTGAAACAGCGCGTGACCTTCGCCGACATGGACGAGTTCTACTACTTGTCGCGGGCGATTCTGGTGAAGGACGAACGCCATTTCGACAAGTTCGACCGCGCGTTCGGTGCCTACTTCAATGGCCTCGAAAAGCTCGACGATCACTTGCAGGCGCTGATTCCCGAAGACTGGTTGCGCAAGGAATTCGAGCGCTCGCTGAGCGACGAAGAGCGCGCGCAGATCCAGTCCCTCGGCGGTCTCGACAAACTGATCGAAGAGTTCAAGAAGCGTCTGGAAGAACAGAAGGAACGTCACGCCGGCGGCAACAAGTGGATCGGTACTGGCGGCACCAGCCCGTTCGGTTCTGGTGGTTTCAACCCGGAAGGCATTCGGGTTGGCGATGCCGGAAAACGTCAGGGCAAAGCGGTGAAAGTCTGGGATCAGCGCGAGTACAAGAACCTCGACGATTCGGTGGAACTGGGCACGCGCAACATCAAGGTTGCGCTGCGTCGCCTGCGCAAATTCGCTCGCCAGGGCGCGGCGGAAGAACTCGACATCGACGGCACCATCGACCACACCGCGCGCGACGCCGGCTTGCTGAATATCCAGATGCGCCCGGAGCGGCGCAATACGGTGAAGCTGTTGTTGCTGTTCGACATCGGCGGTTCGATGGACGCGCACGTGAAGATCTGCGAGGAGCTGTTCTCGGCCTGCAAGACCGAGTTCAAGCATCTGGAGTACTTCTACTTCCACAACTTCGTTTACGAATCGGTGTGGAAGAACAACATGCGCCGCACCTCCGAGCGCACTTCGACCCAGGATCTGCTGCACAAATACGGTGCCGACTATAAGGTGATTTTCATTGGTGATGCCGCCATGGCGCCGTATGAAATCACCCAGGCCGGCGGCAGCGTCGAGCACTGGAACGAAGAACCGGGTTATGTGTGGATGCAGCGTTTCATGGAGAAGTACAAGAAACTCATCTGGATCAACCCGTATCCGAAAGATACCTGGGGGTATACCTCGTCGACCAATATCGTGCGGGACTTGATCGAGGATCAGATGTATCCATTGACGTTGCGCGGGCTTGAGGAAGGGATGCGGTTTTTGTCCAAGTGACGACCAGATTGTTCCCAGGCTCTGCGTGGGAATGCATCCAGTGACGCTCTGCGTCACAGGGACGCGGAGCGTCCCTGGCGGCATTCCCACGCGGAGCATGGGGACGATCAAAATTCACGTTCCCCTGTAGGAGCTGCCGCAGGCTGCGATCTTTTGATCCTCAACCCAATCGCCGCAAATACTCGACATGCTCACGGTGCGCGACATCTTGCACCACCGGCCGCAACCACACCTTTGCCCCCGGCAGACACTGCGCCAACCGCGCCAACGCCAACGGCGTCAAAGCGCCCAACCGTGGATACCCGCCAATCGTCTGCCGATCATTGAGCAACACAATCGGCTGCCCATCCGGCGGCACCTGCACCGCGCCCAAGGGAATCCCCTCGGAAATCATCGGCTGTCCCTGATACTGCAAAGCCTTGCCCAGCAGACGAATGCCCATGCGATCGGCGCGGCTGTCGAGCGTCCAGGCACTGTTGAACACGTCAAACAGACTCTGCCCGCTGAACTGGCCAATCTGTGCGCCGAGCACCAGATCCAGCGGCGCAGTCGATTGCAAGTCCGGCCGTAGCGCCAGCGGCACTTCGCGAACCCACAGCGATTCCCCGTGATAACTCAACGCCGATCCCTTGGCCAACGACAAGCCCATGCCATCCAGACCGCCGAGCTCTTCGCGCACCACCGTGGCACTGCTGCCCAATACCTTCGGCGCCGCAAAACCACCGGGCGCCGCCAGATACGCCCGAGCGCCGAGCAGCGGCTGGGTAAATCGCAACGTCTGCCCTTTGCCCAACTTGAAACTGCGCCACGGCGCCAGCGGCTGACCATCAATCTGTGCGCCCAGATCAGCACCGGCCAGCGCCAGCAAACAATCTTCTTCAGCCAGCACGGTAAAACCGCCGAGGGTGATTTCGATCACTGCCACATCCAGTCCATTGCCCAGCAGCCAGTTGGCCCAGCTCATCGAGCACCAATCCGCCGCACCGCCCTGGGTCACGCCCAGATGCCGCACGCCAAATCGCCCGGCGTCCTGCAACAGGCACAGCGGCGTACTCGCCTCAATCGTCAGTCGGCTCATGCCTGCGCCTCCAATGGCGTGTCATCGCCGCCCAGTCGGATGAATTCGGCGTGGCTCACCGCTTCGAAACGCACGGTGTCGCCGGGTTGCATCAGACTGTAGCCGTCACGATGGCGGTCGAACAGCTTCGCCGGCGTGCGACCGATCAGGTTCCAGCCACCGGGCGAGACCACGGGATAGGCAGCCGTTTGCCGCTCAGCAATTCCGACGCTGCCGGCGGCGACTTTCTTGCGCGGCGTGTTCAAACGTGGCGCCGCGAGAATTTCTTCGACCAACCCCATAAAGGCAAAACCCGGCGCAAAACCGAGGGCGAATACCTGATATTCGCGGCCACTGTGGCGCCGAATCACCTCCTCCACCGCCAGCCCGCTGCGCTCGGCAAGCAAGCTCAGCTCCGGGCCGACGCTCAAGTCATACCAGACCGGCACCACGTGGCATTGCCCAGCGTTGCGCGCATTCGGCGACAGATCGATCAGCGCCTCAGCGATCAATTCACGCGCCTGGTTCGGGCTTAAAACCGTCAGATCGTAATGCACCATCAGCGTCGTATACGACGGCACCAGATCGATCAATTGCTCGCCGAATACCGCACGCAAACGCTCATTGGCGGCGAGCATCCACGGCATGTTGGCCTCAGCGATTTCGTCGAACAGGCGCAGCATCAGGCAATCCAGTGCCACCACTTCAATCCTTGGGTTCATTGTGCATCCTGCTGATTCAAGGCCTCGCGAATACGCTGCACGGCGGCCACCGAACTGGCGTTGTCGCCGTGCACGCAGAGAGTGTTGGCGTGCAGGCGCAAGACGCTGCCGTCGTTGGCGGTGAGATTGTCGCCACGGGCAATGGTCAGCGCTTGCTCGATGATTTTTTCCGGCTCGTGATGCACCGCGCCGGGCAGTTGCCGCGAAACCAGTTTGCCAGCGCTGTCGTACGCGCGGTCAGCGAAGGCTTCGAACAACAGCGTTACGCCGTACTCATCGCCGATTTGTTGCGCGGCAGAATTATCGCGAGTGGCCATCAACATCAGCGGCAGACTTCGATCGTAAGCCGCTACGGCCTGAATCACCGCACGCAGTTGCGCCGGGTTGGCCATCATGTCGTTGTACATCGCGCCGTGAGGTTTGACGTAACTGACTCGACCGCCCTGCGCCTTGCAAATGCCGTCGAGGGCGCCGATCTGATAATGCAGGATGTCTTGCAGCTCTTGCGCCGAATACGCCATGGAGCGGCGGCCGAAGCCGACCAGATCCTGATAGGCCGGATGCGCGCCGATCTGCACGCCGTGGCTCAGCGCCAGGCTGACGGTCTTGCGCATGATGCTCGGGTCGCCGGCATGGAAGCCGCAGGCGACATTGGCGCAATCGATGAAGGGCATGACCTCGGCATCCAGACCCATGGTCCAGCTGCCGAAACTCTCGCCAATGTCGCAATTCAATAGCAGGCGGCTCACGGTGAACACTCCTGTAGGGCTTGTCTTTTTATCTGTAGGAATTCGTTTCGCAGGTTATCAGTTACTGCGCATCGAGTTGCTTGCCACGGGTTTCCGGCAGGCTCAAGGCCGCGATAATCACCACGCCGTAAGACACCGCCGCAAACGCGCCAATGCCGACGCTCAACGGTACTTTCTGGCTAAGCAGGCCGATCAGCAGCGGAAACAATGCCGCCAGCGCCCGACCGATGTTGTAGCAAAAGCCCTGCCCCGAACCACGAATGCGTGTAGGAAACAGCTCAGTCAGAAACGCGCCCATGCCGCTGAAAATCCCCGAAGCAAAGAAGCCCAGCGGGAAGCCCAGCCAGAGCATCACGCCGTTGCTGACCGGCAATTGCGTGTAGAGCAGAACGATGGTGAACGAGCCGACCGCGAACAGGATGAAGTTCTTTTTCCGGCCGAGCAGATCGGTCAGATAGGCGCTGATCACATAGCCGACGTAAGAACCGACGATCACCATCGCCAGATACCCGCCGGTGCCGAGCACGCTCAAGCCGCGCTCATTTTTGAGGAAGGTCGGTAGCCACGAGGTAATCGCGTAATAACCGCCCAGCGCGCCGGTGGTCAGCAGCGAAGCGCGGAACGTGGTGAAGAGCATGCCGGGCGCAAAGATCTCGTAGAACTTCGACTGATTCTCTGGCGTTTGCCGGGCCTTGGCCTCGCGATAGATCTCCGGGTCCTTGACCAGTCGACGCACGAAAATCACGAAAATTGCCGGCACGATGCCGAGAATGAACAGCGCGCGCCAGGCGTCTTCTGGTGGCAACACCGAGAACAGCAGCGCGTACAGAATCGCCGTCAGCCCCCAGCCCAGCGCCCAACCGGATTGCACCATGCCCACCGCTTTGCCGCGATCCTGGGCGCGGATCACCTCGCCAATCAGCACCGCGCCGGCCGTCCATTCGCCGCCGAAACCGAAGCCCATCAAGGTGCGGGCGATCAGCAATTGTTCGTAGTTCTGCGCGAAGCCACAGAGGAAGGTGAAGAAGGCGAACCACAGCACGGTCAGTTGCAGGGTGCGCACGCGGCCGATGCGATCGGAAAGAATCCCGGCGACCCAACCGCCAATCGCCGAAGCAATCAAGGTGCTGGTGTGAATCAGCCCGGCCTCGCCGGTGGTGATGCCCCACATCGCAATCAGCGTCGGCACGACGAAGCTGAGCATCTGCGTATCCATGCCATCCAGCCCGTAGCCGATCTTGCAGCTCCAGAACGTGCGGCGCTCCTGCTGGTTGATGTTGCGATACCAGTCGAACGGCCCGGGACGCGCCGTTACCGTGGATGCTTTTAGGGTGTCGGGAGCACTCATGGCTTATCTCCGCAGGTTTTTTATTGGTCTTGTTCGTAGCCCCGACGACGCCTATCGTGGGAACCGCATGCGCCGATTTTTCGTCGCAGCACCCTCTCGCGTCCAACGAATAAAAACCCGCCTTAGGCATAAGAAAAATTTGTCAGCCGAGCCTTGCCCATGAACCTGAAGTTTCTCGAGACCTTTGTCTGGGTCGCCCGCCTGAAGAGTTTTCGCCTCACCGCCGACAAGCTGTTCACCACTCAGGCGTCGATTTCCAGCCGCATTGCGGTACTGGAAGGCGAACTGGGGGTGAAGCTGTTTCTGCGCGATTCACGCGGTGTCAGTCTGACGCCGGAAGGTTTGAAGGTGCTGGAATATGCCGAGCAGATGCTCGACACCATGTCGGCGCTGAGGCAGTCGATCGAGACCCGCTCAAGCAAGGTCGGCCGGGTGCGCATCGGTGTAATGGACACAGTGATCCACACCTGGCTGAGCCCGCTGGTGGCGCAGATGACCGATCTGTATCCACGGGTGGAAATCGAGTTGGTGGCGGATACCTCGCTGAACCTCTGCGATCAGCTGCAAAAAGGTTTTCTCGACCTGATCCTGCAAACCGACCTGGTGCGTCATGAAAGTGTGCGCAGCCTGGAGCTGGCCAGCCATCCGCTGGGCTGGATTGTCGCCAGCAATTCGATCTACAACCGCGACTACGCCGACCTCGCTGAACTGGCGCAGGAGCGAATCATCACTTACTCGAAAAACTCCCGGCCGCATCAGGATCTTCTCGCATTGATGCAGGCGAACGGCGTAATGGCGCCGCGCTTGAATTGCGTGAATTCGGTGTCGGCGATTACTCGGCTGTTGCGCGATGGCTTCGGGGTTGGCGTGCTACCGCCGGTGCTGGTGGCTGAAGAGCTGGCGCGGGGCGAATTGACCTTGTTGGCGATTGATCAACGGCCACCGAATTTGCAGGTGGTGGTGTCGTGGCGGGTGGGGGTGGAGTGGGTCGAGGAGATTGTGACGTTGTGTCAGCAGGTGTTGGCGGGGTATGCGCAGAAGGTCGGTGATGGGTATGTGGTTTTGAACCCCTGAACAGCAAAAGATCGCAGCCTTCGGCAGCTCCTACATGATCGTTCCCACGCTCCGCGTGGGAATGCCTCAATGGACGCTCCGCGTCCGCTTTGGGACGCGGAGCGTCCCGGGCTGCATTCCCACGCAGAGCGTGGGAACGATCATCAGAGGCCGCGCACGTCGCGGTCTTCGATCGGCCGGCTCTGACGCAGGCGCTTGCCGCCCAGCACCACCCAGTCGATCAGGCGGAACAGGCATTCAATCCCGAACGACAGCAGCAAAGCGCCGCTCATGCCCCAGATCATCGCTTCCGGGGTCAGCAGAATCTGATAGCTGTAACCGTTCCAGGTTTCCTTGCGAATATCCGGATCCGCCGCCAGCACCACTTGCAGGAAGCGGATGTACCACGGCCCTTGCATCGCCTGGAACTGTTTATCCAGCGCAGTCTGCCGATTGAGCAACGTGCTCAGGCTGTCGGCATCGCTGCGAAAAACCGGGTCTTCGCTGGCGCGGTAATGCGCGACCAGCGCCTGGATATCGCCCTTGAAAAACTGCTCGGCAGTGCCCTGGAAGCCGCGCAGGCCGGTTTGCGCTTCGATCAGGTGCGCCTCGACGCGTTTCGCGTAATCGTTGATGAACCCCGGCACCTGGACACCGATCAACAGGCCCGCCGCAAACAACACCAGCCGTAGGTAACTGAGCAACATGGGGTGCAATCCTTATTCGGTCTTGCCAAGGCTTACGCATTCGCCGCGTCGCCACAGGCTCCATTGGCCCGGTTCGTAGCGGGTCCAGGTTTCGTTTTCGGTCAAAGGCTCGGTGGCGATCACCGTCACCACGTCGTTGGGCGTGGTTTCGGCCTGGAAATCGACGATCACGTCGACGTCCTTGAGCCGCGCCGGGCCGAACGGTGCGCGCCGGGTGATCTGTGCGAGTTTGGTCGAGCAATAGCAGAACAGCCAGTCGCCGTCGCTGAGCAGGCAGTTGAACACGCCTTTGCTGCGGTATTCGGCGCACGCGGCCACCAGATCCGGCAGCAGCTCTTCTATATCGACCGGCTCCGGAAAAGCTGCACGCACGCGGTTGAGCAAATCGCAGAACGCCGCTTCGCTGTCGGTATCGCCGACCGGGCGGTAGAAACTCTTGATCGGGGTGAAATCGGCGAGTTGGCCATTGTGCGCAAAACACCAGTTGCGCCCCCACAGCTCGCGGACGAACGGGTGGGTGTTGGACAGGCAGACTTTGCCGACGTTGGCCTGGCGGATGTGGCCGATGACCACTTCGCTCTTGATCGGATAACGCTGCACCAGGTTGGCCACTTCCGACTCGCTGCTCGCCGCCGGGTCCTGAAACAGACGCAAGCCACGGCCTTCATAGAAGGCGATGCCCCAGCCGTCACGGTGCGGGCCGGTGCGGCCGCCGCGCTGCATCAGGCCGGTGAAGCTGAACACGATATCGGTCGGCACGTTGGCACTCATGCCCAGTAATTCACACATGTGCGGACTCTCGGGTTACAGGCGCGGCTCGACCCGCATGCGCTGCGGGTTATTCGGCAAAGGTGGGCGGCCGTAACGGTCATCCCCGGCACCGCCGAACGGTTGATCGTCGTCGCGGTCATCGGCGCGGGCCGCAGCCTTGGCGGATTCAGCCTGTTCGCGGCGCGCTTTGGAGGCCCGTTCGATCGGGAAACGGATCAGCACGAAGATCAGGTAAAGACCGAAAGCGATCATGCTGTACATGAACAGATCGGAAATCGCCCGCCAGGCGTTGTTGCCGACCTTGAAGGCCAGATCCAGCGCGGTGATGGCGATGGACGGTGCAACCTTGGCTTTCACCGGGTCAATGATGGTCGGGCTGAACAGCAACACCGCCATCAGCACGCGCAGCGGTTCGCGCAGCCAGCGCCACATCCAGGTAGTCAGGCGCATCCATACCAACAGGCAGCCCACAGCGGCAAAGGCGTAGAGGCCCCAGGCGATCAGATAGTCGTTCTCGGTCATGGTGTCCATGGCAAGGCAGGCAAAGAGGCGCTTATAGTAACGACTTTTCGCCCGCCAGGCTTGTCCCAATAGACACACGACCTGTAGGAGTGAGCCTGCTCGCGATGACGGACAGCCTGACAACATTGATGTTGAATGTGCCGGCCTTATCGCGAGCAGGCTCACTCCTACAGGGTCTGCGACGGTTTCAAAAGCTGCGAAAACCCTATTCCGTAATTTGTCCGAGAGCCATTCATGCCTGAATCCGCCAACGTCATCAGTGCCCCGATTGCCCACAAGGCTGCCGGTGCCGACCCGTATGCCTGGCTGCAGGAACGCGACACCGACGCGGTGCTCGATTACCTCAAGGCCGAAAACGCCTACCAGGAAGCGCAAACCGCCGATCAGGCCGAATTGCGCGAAACCCTGTTCGAAGAGATCAAGGGGCGGATTCTGGAGACCGACCTGTCGCTGCCTTCGCCGTGGGGCCCGTACCTGTATTACACGCGCACCACGGCGGGCGACGAATACGCTCGGCACTATCGCTGCCCGCGTCCGGCGGACGACAGCCTGAGCCTCGACGAAAGCCGCGAACAATTGCTGCTCGATCCGAATGAACTGGCCAACGGTGGATTCTTCTCGCTGGGCGCGTTCAGCATCAGCCCCGACCACCAGCGCCTGGCCTACAGCGTCGACGCCTCGGGCGATGAGATCTACACACTGTTCGTCAAGGAACTGGCCAACGACAAGGTCAGTGAACTGGAATTCGAAGACTGCGACGGCAGCATGACCTGGGCCAACGACAGCCTGACGCTGTTTTTCGGCGTACTCGACGACACTCATCGCCCGCACAAACTGTTCCGCTATCGCCTTGATGGCACGGCTGCCGAAGAGGTGTTCCACGAGGCGGACGGGCGTTTCTTCCTGCATTGCTACCGTTCCAGTTCCGAACAGCAACTGCTGCTGTCGCTGGGCAGCAAGACCACCAGTGAAGTCTGGGTGCTCGATGCCAACCAGCCGCACCTGCCGTTCACTTGCCTGGCGCCACGGGTCGAAGATCATGAATACGATGTCGATCACGGTCTGCTCGATGGCGTCTGGACGTGGTTTATCCGCACCAACCGTGACGGCATCAACTACGCCCTGTATCAGGCCCCGGACACCGGCACGGCGCCGACTGAAGCCGACTGGCAGAACCTGATCGCGCACAGCGACACGGTGATGCTCGACGGCGTCAGTCTCAACACCGAAGCCATGACCCTGAGCCTGCGCGAAGGTGGTCTGCCGATCATCGAGGTTCACCCGCAGGGTCTGGCGCCGTATCGCGTGCAACTGCCGGATGCGGCCTACAGCCTGTATGTGCAAAACAGCCAGGAGTTCGAGAGCGACCGTATTCGTCTGCGCTACGAGGCGTTGAATCGGCCGGCGCAAGTGCGCCAGTTGATCTTGGCGAGCGGCGAACAAACTGTTTTGAAAGAAACTCCGGTGCTCGGCCCGTTCGACGCCGACGCCTACGTCAGCCAGCGTCTGTGGGCGACGGCGCCGGACGGTACACAAGTGCCGATCAGTCTGGTGATGAAGCGCGAAATGCTCGGCAAAGCAGTGCCGCTGTATCTGTACGGTTACGGCGCTTACGGCTCGAGTCTCGATCCGTGGTTCTCCCACGCCCGCCTGAGCCTTTTGGATCGCGGCATGGCCTTCGCCATCGCCCATGTGCGCGGCGGCGGAGAACTGGGTGAAGCCTGGTATCGCGCCGGCAAGCAGGAGCACAAGCACAACACCTTCAGCGACTTCATTGCCTGTGCCGAGTTTCTGATCCTCAACGGCATTACCACCGCCGAGAAACTGGCGATCAGCGGTGGCAGCGCCGGCGGTTTACTGATCGGTGCAGTGCTTAACCAGCGCCCGGACCTGTTCGGCGTGGCGATTGCCGAAGTGCCGTTTGTCGACGTACTTAACACCATGCTCGACCCAGATCTGCCACTGACCGTCACCGAATATGACGAGTGGGGCAATCCCGAGGAGCCGGAGGTCTACGAGCGGATCAAGGCTTACGCGCCGTACGAAAACGTCCGTGCGCAGCATTATCCGGCGACGCTGGTGATTGCCGGCTACAACGACAGCCGCGTGCAGTATTGGGAAGCGGCCAAGTGGGTGGCGAAATTGCGCGCGACCAAGACCGATGACAACGTGCTGCTGCTCAAGACTGAACTGGGCGCCGGGCATGGCGGGATGAGCGGGCGTTATCAGGGATTACGTGACGTAGCGCTCGAATACGCATTTGTTTTCAAGGTTTTGGGCCTGGCTTGAGGAACTCCGTCGGTCTCTTGGGTCTTAATTCCAGACCCAAGAGGCCGATACCCCCAAGATCCCTTTGTGGGAGCGAGCCTGCTCGCGAATGCGACCTGTCATCCACATCGTCGGTGACTGACACTACGCTTTCGCGAGCAGGCTCGCTCCCAAAGGGGCGGTGTACAGCCTTGAAAATGTGAAAACAAAAAAGACCGTGACGACATGTCAGAACCAACCTTCCTGAACAATGAAATCCGCGACTGGCTGATGGACTGCGGCCTGTTCGATCAATTGCAACTGGCCGACTTTGCGGCCGCTTCCGGCTACTTCAGCATCAGCACCGTGGCTGAAGGCGAAGCGATTTTCCGTGAGGGCGATGCCGGCAGTTTCATGTGCATCCTCCACACCGGCCAGGTCGCTGTGCAGAAAACCGGGCCCGATGGCCAGGTCATCACCATGGCCACCCTGCGCAGCGGTCGGGCGTTCGGCGAAATGGCCGTGCTGGATGGCGAACGTCGATCGGCCACTTGCGTCGCAGCGACGAACTGCCAGCTATTGAATCTGGGCAAGGACTCGCTGGAGAAAATGCTCAACGACGCGCCGAAGATCGCTGCGAAGATCATCCGCGCCCTCGCCGTCTCGCTGTCGAAACGCCTGCGCATGGCCGACGGCCAACTGGCGGCGCAACAGGTTTAACCGCCGGGGGATTTCGTCTTGGTGCCGTTGGGTTCAATGCCCGGCACCGGTTGATCCTTGCTCGGCGGGCTGGGCATTTCGATCGGCACCAACGGCGGGCTGCCGCTGCCCGCGCCGGACTTGGGAATATTGATCGGCGTGATCTGCGGATACGGCGTCGGTGTCGCGGTACCGGGCGAGCCGGCTTGCGGCGCCGGGCTGAGCGGAATCGTCTGCTGCGCCTGCACTGCAGGAATCGAGAGCACGGCCAGGGCAATGACCGTTAGAATGGTGCGCTTCATCAAGGGCTCCGTTTGGCCTCTAGTCTGCGCTCAGGCTACTCCCAACGGGCCTGCTTGCCTTCCCCCTTGTAGAGATTTCCATGAAACGTTTCGTTCTGCTCGACACCACCCCGATCCCTGAAAGCGGCGGTGCCCTGTGCCTGTTCGAATATGGCGAGGATTTTGTCATCAAGATCCAGGGCGGCGACGGCGGGCAGTTGATGAACACACGCATGCACGGTTCCGAAGATGCGCTGGCCGAAATTCCTTGTCGCAAGGTTGCCGGCCGGCCGGCTTCGCGGGTCTTGATCGGCGGTCTGGGCATGGGTTTCACCCTCGCTTCGGCGCTCAAGCATCTGGGCAAGACCGCTGAAGTGGTGGTCGCCGAACTGGTGCCCGGTGTAGTCGAGTGGAACCGTGGCCCGCTCGGCGAAAAGTCCGGCCGGCCGCTGCTCGATCCACGTACGGTGATTCGTCAGGAAGACGTCGCCAAGGTGCTGCAAAGCGAGCCGAATGGCTTCGATGCAATCATGCTCGACGTCGACAACGGCCCCGAAGGCTTGACCCAGAAGGCCAACAGCTGGCTGTATTCCGCCGCCGGCCTGAATGCTTGCGCCAAGGCTTTGCGCCCGAAAGGCGTGCTCGCCGTGTGGTCGGCCAGCGCCGATCGGCTGTTTTCCGACAAATTGAAGAAGGCCGGTTTCAAGGCCGAAGAAGTCCAGGTCTTCGCCCACGGCAACAAGGGCACGCGCCACACGATCTGGATTGCCGAGAAGCTCAAGGGCTGAGCTAAACTCTGCACATAACCGTCATTAGTCTTTTACAAAGGTGAACCCATGAGTTCGTCCACCCCAACCAATACGTCGAAGCTGGATCGCATCCTCGCCGACAACCAGCGTGACAAGGAAATGGGCTACCGCGACAAGGCCCTGAAGATGTACCCGCATGTCTGTGGCCGCTGCACCCGTGAATTTTCCGGTAAGCGCCTGAGCGAACTGACCGTGCACCACCGCGACCACAATCACGACAACAACCCGCAGGACGGCTCGAACTGGGAATTGTTGTGCCTGTATTGCCACGACAACGAACACTCGCGCTATACCGATCAGCAATACTTCAGCGAGGGCTCGCTGAGCACGCCGAAGATTGCCAAGGCAACGCATAACCCGTTTGCCGCCCTCGCCGGGTTGATGAAGAAAGAAGATTAAAAAGCAAAAGATCGCAGCCTTCGGCAGCTCCTACAGGGTGTACGCCATTCAACTGTAGGAGCTGCCGAAGGCTGCGATCTTTTGATCTTATCCCCGTATAATCGCGCTCTTTTTCCCGAAGGCACCCCGCTCGTGGCAGACAAACGGTACAGCTGCATTGGTTTGTATAACCCCAAATCACCGGAGAACGTCGGTTCGGTGATGCGCGCCGCAGGCTGCTACGGCGTGGCATCGGTGTTCTACACCGGCAAGCGTTATGAACGCGCCGCCGACTTCGTCACCGACACCAAGCGCGTGCACTACGACATTCCGCTGATCGGCATCGACGATCTGAAAAAGATCCTCCCGCTCAACTGCGTACCGGTCGCCGTGGAACTGGTCGAGGGCGCCCGCCCGCTGCCGGAATACACCCACCCGGATCGCGCCCTGTACATCTTCGGCCCGGAAGACGGCTCGCTGGATAAAGAGATCCGCGACTGGTGCGAAGACGTCGTGTACATCCCGACCACCGGCTGCATGAACCTCGCTGCCACGGTCAACGTCGTGCTCTACGACCGCATGGCCAAGGGCCTGAACACCCGCTCCGGGCCAAAATTCCGCTGAAGCGTCGCACATCCGATGGAACAAGCTGACCGCTTGAGCAGTCAGCTTGTTTATCCATTACTCATTGCCTGGAGAAAGATCATGACCGAGCTCAAACGCGTCGAGCGTATCGAATCCACCCCGTTCCAGAGCCATTCCGAGCAGAACGTCGAGGGCTGGGAGCGCATCGGCTCCCTGGCCGGTGGCGTGATCATGGTCGGCAAGGGCCTGCGCCGTGGCGGTGTGTTCGGTTTGATTCAGGTGGCGATTGGCGGTGTGGCGATGGCGCGCGGGATTACCGGGCACAGTTCGGTAAAGAGCCTGTTTGAGAAAAGTCGTCAGGACATGAACAACGTGCGGGCGAAGATCGAGCGGGCCGGGGAAGAGTTGAGCAAGCTGAAGGCGAATGCCGAGGCGGCGACCAAAACTGCCACCGTGACCGGCAATGATTCGGTGAAATCACCAAAAACCGGGGTTTGAAAGTAAAAGATCGCAGCCTGCGGCAGCTCCTACATGGACGGTGTAGGAGCTGCCGCAGGCTGCGATCTTTTGATCTTTACTGTAGCAGCGCGGTATCAAGGACTTTGGAGGACTCACCGAGAACGCTCTCGGCCAACTGAACAAATGCCTTGGTACTCACCGTGCCCAGATGCATCGCCCCACGCAACACATCATCCAGCGAACGCTTGTTACGCGTTTTCAAACGAATCTCGCGATCCAGTTCCTGTAACAACACCACTGCTTTTGCCAACTGCGCCGGGCTGATCTGTTGGCCGCGCAAGGTCGTGACCTTCTGGCTGTCCCTGAGCAATTTCTCCTGCAAGCCCTGATAGCGCTCATCACTCATGCCACCCGCGCGGCGCACCAGTTCGATCGCGTAATACTCGGCAAAGCCTTCGCTGATCCAGGCACTGCGCTGCTCATCGTTGATCCGCCCGAACACCTGCGCCAACTCGCGCACCAGCGCACTGCTGCCGCTTTCGCTGACCAGCGGCAAGCGCGTATTCAGGTAGATCGACTCATGCGCGCCCAGACTGCCGCGCCACATCGGATCATTGGCGCCGACGATCAACAGCTTGCTCGGATGTCGCGGGTAGACGGCCTGCACCTGCGGCCAGACGAACGTCAGCAACGTCAGCACATCCATGCGCCGCATGCCCTGCCCTTGCGGCGAGGCCACAGTGACCTCAGTTTCGCCCAGACGGGTGCGCCGCGTACCGAGGTGGCCGGCAAGCATCCAGCCGGTCGGGCGGTCGAACAGGCGTGAGGGATTGTCGATGCGGAATTTGTTCTTGCCGATGCGTGGCCACGCGGTTTCGACGCTTTTCCAGCCGTCGGGTAATTCGAATTGCAGACGCGAGACCAGTTCAACGCCGTCCTGTTGGTCGAGCTTGGCCTGCGGCACCAATTCATCGCCGCGCAGCAACGCCCAAGTCGGCGTCATGCGCGTGTCGAAGCTGCCATTCTTGCGGCCGTGACTGATACGCACGCGGTAGGTCAGGCTGGCCTTGTCACTGGACGGACGCCAGACACCGCGAGTTTGCTTACCCGGGTTGAGCAGCCACTGGCCGTCAGCCTTGAAGTCGCTGTAATGGCTGCCATCGCCCAGGTCAAAATCGAGGCTGCGCACCGCTTCGCCCTTGGCGAGGGTCAGGCGCACTTCGGCCTGATCGCTCTGCGGCAACAGGCGCACGTGATAATCCAGATCGACTTTCTGCGCCGCCCACACCGGCGCGCTCAGCGCCAGAAGTACGACGAGCAGCGCCTGAGGCAATCCCACAGCCATACACACTCCTTGTGGCTAGCGAGCCTGCTCGCAGACCCGAATGATCGGGAGCAAGCTCCCTCGCTACAGATTGTTCAGTTAACCTGCGCGGAAAATCAGGTGATCTTCCCAGTCATCCTCCGGCACGCTGCCCTCGGCGAGCATGCGCCCGGATTGCGAAATCCGCTGGTGATGCACGGCATCGCGATCACCGCTGACCAGATGGTGCCACGACGGCAAATCCTTGCCTTCGCTGACCAGTCGATACCCGCAGGTCGGCGGCAGCCATTTGAATTCTTCAGCCTGGCCCGGGGTGAGCTGGATGCAGTCCGGGACAAACTTGATGCGATTCGGGTAATCGCTGCACTGACAGGTTTTCAGGTCCAGCAGTTTGCAGGCGATGCGCGTGTAATAGACGCTGTTATCTTCTTCATCCTCGAGTTTTTGCAGGCAGCACAGTCCACAACCGTCGCACAGCGATTCCCATTCCTCCAGATCGAGTTGATCGAGGGTTTTGCGTTTCCAGAACGGTTCGACTTTGGCGACCATGGCTCAAGCATCAACATCAGGTGGTGAAAAGGCCGCCAGTCTAGTGCCCAAGGCCTTGCGGGCCAAGCGCTGGCGACTGCCGGTTGTGCAGGACTTGTCAGTTTTTGTGGCGGCGCGTAGCTTTGCCAGTCGCAAGGAGCCTTGCCCGCAAGCCATTAACGCCCGACCGCGTTGCATTGCGGTGAACTGTCAGGCTCGGAAAACTCCCATTGTTCAGCGCAACTGATCCCGCCGGGTTTTCGTTCGAATCTTTTACTCAAACGTAGCAAGGAATCTCTTGATGAGTGCCAACCCTCGCGTTGCCGATTACGCCATTCACCCGCAATTCACCGACCGCTGGTCGCCGCGCGCCTTCACTGGCGAAGCGATCCCGGAAGAAACCCTGCTGAGTTTCTTCGAAGCCGCGCGCTGGGCGCCCTCGGCGTACAACTCGCAGCCATGGCGTTTCCTCTACGCCCGTCGCGATACGCCGAACTGGCAGCGTTATCTGGGCCTGCTCAATGAGTTCAACCGTAGCTGGGCGCAGCATGCGTCGGCGCTGGTGATCGTGATTTCGAAAACCACGTTCACGGCACCGGGCGCCACTGAAGAAACGCCGGCGCTGTGGCACACGTTTGACACGGGTTCGGCGTGGGGCCATCTGGCGCTGCAAGCGAGCATCAGCGGCTGGCACACCCACGGCATGGCCGGTTTCGATCAAGAGCAGACACGCAAGGAGCTGAACATTCCCGAGGGTTATGCGCTGCACGCGGCTGTGGCAGTGGGCAAACTCGGTGACAAGGCAACCCTGGCGGATTACCTGCAAGCGCGCGAAGAGCCAAGCCCGCGTCGTCCGCTGAACGAACTGGCGGCTGAAGGCGACTTTACCCTCTAAGCCACAGCGCAAATGATCGTTCCCACGCTCCGCGTGGGAATGATCTGAAGCAAGGAGATCAATACCCGCGATTGAAATCCACTTCGCCGCGTAACGCCTCACTCGCCTGATACGCCTTCAGGTTCTCGACAAACAGCTGCACCATCAACGCCGGTGACGTCGGCGCCGAGCTGTGCCCGGTCAGCAGCAAGCCCCACGCGGTCCAGAACGGATGACGTTGCGGCAACGGTTCCTGACGGCAGACATCGATCACCGCGCCCGCCAAATGCCCTTCCTTCAGCGCTTCCACCAGATCCGCATCGACCACCGCGACACCGCGTCCGGCATTGATGAACAACCCGGTCGGCTTGAATTGCCGGAACAGCGCCGCGTCGTAGATATCGTGGGTGTGTTCGGTGTTGGGCAGCAGATTGACCACGTAATCGACTTCGCCGACCAGCCGTGGCAGATCGGCCATCGAGCCGACTTCGACAAACGGCGCCTGCTCGCGGGCGCTGCTGGCGATGCCATACAGCTCGACGCCGAACGGCCGCAGAAACTGCGCAACACTCTGGCCGATGTCACCGGTGCCAACGATCAGCACCTTGCGTCCGACCAGGCTCTGGCCGGTGCGATTGTCCCACTTGCGCTCGACCTGGCTGACCAGACGCGCCAGCACTTCGCGCTCATGACCGAGCATGTAAGTGAGGACATATTCAGCCATGACCTGGCCAAAAATCCCCACCGCCCGGGTCAGACGGTAATCGCGACGCAAGCCGTCGGCGAGCAGCGGCGTGATGCCGGCCCAGGTCGATTGCAGCCATTGTGGCTGATGCCCTTGGCGCAACAGCGTCGCCAACAGATCCGGCTGCCCCAGCCACACCGGGCAATCGGCAGCCTGACGCGCCAGTTCGGCAGAGTCGCCACTGGTCAGCACTTCGAGTTCCGGCACTGCCTGACGCAGCAGTCGGGCGTATATCGCGTGGTCGTGTTCAGCAATCAGAACGCGCATCTTCAAACCTTTCGCAAACCGTGCAGATGGCCACCGGATTCAGGGCGGCCATCGCGGTAAAAACAGTTCCAGGGTTAACCAAGGCCCAGGACAGGGCCTTGCAGATCAGACCGGATCGTTGCGTCGCAGCAACTCTTCGGGCAAGTGCTCGATGTACTCGTCCTCGGCCGGCGGCATTTGCAGGTGATAGCCCTGCTTGTCGAGGTTTTCCAGAACCAGGACGATGTCTTCGCTGGCCAGTTTACGCTCGGGCGTCAACACCAGACTGAAGGTAAATATGGCTTTGCCGAAGGCCGCCATCAGGGCCTCGGGCACGCGTTCCAGCTCATCGCTCTTGAGCACATAGAGATACATGCCCTTGCGCTTCGAGCTTTGGTAAATAGAGCAAATACGTTTCAAGGCTGTTCTCCGGCGGTGGCCAGGCTGTCGAGCAGCTTCTGGCCCATGAGTTCGCGGCGCCAGCCACGCAACGACTCAGGCAATTGGTAAGGACCCTCGGGGTAGCCGCTTTTGACCAGGGCTTCGAGGGTTTTCTTGCGCAGCATCAATTCCGGGGCGATATCGAGGCGTTCAGCTTCGGCCTGACCCAGTGCGCGCAGTTGTTTGATCAACGCGGCGGCTTCGATCGGCAACGGTTCCGCCACGGCAGGAGGCCACTGATCAGGCCCCACACTGCCAGAGCGCTTGATCAGATCAAGCAGAAATTGACCGTCCTGACGCACGGTACGCGGGTGCATGTCTTCGATCTTGCCCAGCGCCGCGAGGTTGTCCGGTTGCGTGCGGGCCAGCGGCCACAGCGAATGCTCACGAACAATTCGGTTGCGCGGCAGATCCCGGGCACGGGCTTCGGTTTCACGCCAGGCGCACAGTTCACGCAGAACCGCCAATTGCGCGCGCGAGAGTTTCCACGCCAGTTTGGCCTCGCGGTAAACCTCGTACGGATCGCTTTCACGGCGCAGGTTGGCAACCAGTTCGGCGCCGTCCTCCAGCACCCAGGCGAACTTGTCGTCAGACAGTTTCGGCCGCAGTTGTACGAAAACTTCCGCCAGGTGCACGGCGTCTTCGGCGGCGTAGCTGATCTGGGTTTCGGACAGTGGTCGCTGCAACCAGTCGGAGCGCGTCTCGCCCTTCGGCAGTTCGATACCGAGCACCGCTTGCACCAGGCGCGAATAGCCCATGGAGAAACCGAGGTTCAGGTAAGCGGCGGCCAATTGTGTGTCGAACATCGGCGCCGGCAGGCTGCCGGTCAAGCGCAACAGCACTTCGAGGTCTTCGCTGCAGGCGTGCAGGACTTTGAGTACGGCCGGGTTTTCCAGCAATGCGGCGAGCGGTTGCCAGGCATTGATGGTCAGCGGATCAATCAGGTAGGCGCGTTTGCCGTCGCCGACCTGCAACAGGCCGGCAATCGGGTAGAAGGTGTCGACCCGCATGAATTCGGTGTCGAGGGCAACGAAAGGCAACTGCTGCCACTCGGCGCAAAACTGCGCGAGGCTATCGTTGTCGCGAATCCAGTGAATATCGATGGCCACACGGCTCTCCCTTGAAGAATGGCGCGCAGTATATATCGCCACTGGCGAATTACGCGCCTGCGAAGGGCAAGAGCTGTAACGAAATGTCCTGCCCAAGAGCAAGAATAGTCTGACAGAAGGATCAAACGCGGCCATTACCTGTAGGAGCTGCCGAAGGCTGCGATCTTTTGATCCTGTTATTGAAGATCAAAAGATCGTCCGAACGCGGCCCGAACCTTTGGCAGCTCCTACAGGGGAATGTTTCAGTCCTTGGCCAGGACGCCGTCGATCACGGCGCCACGGCAGCCGGCGAACATGTCCAGACCCGGCTGATACACCGAACTCTTCACTTCCAGAAGGCCGAGCATCGAATGGAACAGGTTGTCCTGGCTCAGCGGTTTGTCGCGGCTCATTTGCAGGCAATGAGTGTCGACCGAATAGGCCTTCTGATAGCTATCGGAGAACCACGCCAGCATCGCTACGTGTTTCTGTTGCTCCGGCGCCAGCATGTAAGGCGTGCCGTGCAGGAACAGGTTGTACTCGCCCAGCGATTCGCCGTGATCGGACAGATACAACATGGCGGTATCGACCTTGTCCTGATTGTTGCGCAACACGTCGATCAGGCTCGACAGCACATGATCGGTGTACACCAGCGTGTTGTCGTAGCCGTTGACGATACTTTCGCGGCTGCAATTGTTCAGCGCGTTACTTTCACAGACCGGCGTAAAGTGCTCGTACTCTTTTGGATAACGCTTGAAGTATTCCGGGCCGTGGCTGCCCATCTGGTGCAGAACCAGCACGGTGTCTTTGTCCAGATGATCAATAAAGCTTTGCAGGCCTAGCAGCAGAATTTCGTCACGGCATTCGCTGTTGGCGCACAGGGTCGGGTCTTTCAAGTTGCTGACATCCTGCACCGTCACGCGATCACAGGTACCTTTGCAGCCTGACTGGTTATCGCGCCAGATCACATCGATACCAGCACGCTTGAGCACGTCGAGCAGGCCTTCTTCGTTCTTCGCCTTGCTCGCGTCGTAATCCTTGCGCCCCATGTTGGAGAACATGCACGGCACCGAGACAGCGGTTTCCGTACCACAGGAATGCACGTCGGTGAAGGCAATCAGCCCGGCTTCCTTGTCGAGTTGCGGCGTGGTGTCCCGGTTGTAGCCGAGAATGCCAAAGTTCTCGGCACGGGCACTTTCACCCACCACCAATACCGTCAGCGATTTACGCGGCTGCAGCTTCACATCGGGATTACGCTGAGCGTCTTCACCAATCTTGATAAACGGTTGCTCTGCCGAAGCCACCAGCTCGCGAAGATAGCCGGCCGATGCGCCAATGTAGTTGCTCGGCACCAGCATCAAACGAATTTCATGGTGATTGCGAAACAGCGACGACAACCCTTGGTAGTTGGCCAGTGCAACACCACCGATGACTGCTGTCGACGCCACACTGACAATAACTTTACTGAACAACTCGCGGTGCCAGCGACGATAGTTGACCGGAACTTTCCACAACAACCATGAAGGCAAGACACCGAGCAACACTATATAAGCCAACAACTTCAACGACAGCAGATCACGCACTTCGGTGATATTGGTTTCGGCGAAGTTTCTAAACATCCCCGCATCAATCATCACGCCATACTGGCTCATGAAATAAGCCACGCCGGCGCTGAGCAAGAACATCAACGTCAGAACCGGTTTAAGCAGTGGCCGAAAGGCCAGGAACGTCAGCACAATGTTGAACGCCGCAAAGATCATCACCGCGAAAGCCACGCGCATGGCGATGCCTTTGCCGTCTGCGGCAGTGATGTCGAACAGATGCTGCCAGAGCACGAAATTGAAACCGATCAAAAGAAAGGCGCTGGCAATTAACGTCACCCATTCCGGGCGCACGGCTTTTAACTTCAACATAAAGGTAATTACTTCCCGAAAGGACGCGCCTCGGTTATTTGTGAAAATTTCATTAACCAAGGCGTGACAAACTTTAAGCAGGCAACCATCAATTTTTTGTGAAAAAGACGCCAACGATTAGTTGGCTTGTCGGAATACTCTGAAACATGCCAAGTATTTGAGAATGATTCAGCTTTTATTCAGAAAACACCCCTGTAGGAGCTGCCGCAGGCTGCGATCTTTTGATCTTGATCCTGCTTCAAGATCAAAAGATCGTCCGAACGCGGCCCGAACCTTCGGCAGCTCCTACAGGCGTCGTAGCGGGTATTTGATTTTTAGGTTGCGGGGCGGGTTTTCTGGTTTGCGCGGCGGTGACGGGGCTGCGCTAAATCGTCAGCTCCGCTCAAAGGTCCGATGATGGAAAACGTCCGCACCACCACCGCCCGCCCAGCAGTCTGGCTGATGTTCGCGATCATACTCGTCGCGCTCAACCTGCGTCCTTCGATGGCGGCGGTCGGGCCGTTGCTCTCGGCGATTCGTGGTGACATTGCGTTGAGTTTCAGCCTCGCCTCGCTGTTGACCATGCTGCCGGTGATGGCGATGGGGCTGGCGATGTTTTTCGGCATTCGCATCAGTCAGCGTCTCGGCGAACTGCGCACCGTACTGCTGTCGTTACTGATCATCGGATTGGCGACGCTGTCGCGGCTGATGATCGACTCTGCTGCCGAATTGATTGCCAGTGCCGTGCTGGCGGGCATTGGCATTGCGCTGATTCAGGCATTGATGCCGGCGCTGATCAAATCGCGCTTCCCCGACAACGTGGCGCTATGCATGGGCTTGTACGTCACTTCGATCATGGGCGGTGCGGCCATCGCGGCGTCGTTCGCGCCACTGATGCTGGCGCACACCGGCAGTTGGCGGATCGCACTGGCTGTCTGGGCTGCGTTGGCATTGCTGGCCTTTGTGTCTGGCTGGACGCAGCGTAAAAATCTGTCATCCCCGGCTGCCGTGGCGACACAGAAAGAGTCGTTCTTCAACAATTCCCGCGCCTGGCTACTCGCAATCTTCTTCGGCTTGGGCACGGCGTCCTACACCTGTGTGCTCGCCTGGCTGGCGCCGTACTACGTGGAAAAGGGCTGGAGTGAACAAAACGCAGGGCTGCTGTTAGGTTTTCTGACGGCGATGGAGGTGATTTCCGGCCTGGTAGTGCCGGCCATCGCCAATCGCAGCCGTGACCGGCGCGGGGTGCTGATGGCCTTGCTCGGGCTGATCATCGCCGGTTTCTGCGGTTTGATCCTCAGTCCGCAACATCTCAGCCTGCTCTGGCTCTGTTTGTTGGGGCTGGGCATTGGCGGGCTGTTTCCGATGAGTCTGATCGTCTCGCTGGATCATCTCGATAACCCGCAACGCGCCGGGGGCCTGACGGCTTTTGTGCAAGGCATCGGTTACCTGATTGCCGGGCTCTCGCCGTTGATGGCCGGGATTGTCCGCGATCAATTAGGCAGTTTCGAATGGGCCTGGTGGTCGCTGACGGCGGTGATGGTGATCATGCTGTTGATGGTGTGGCGCTTCGATCCCCGGCATTACACGCGGCACTTTGACTGAACCGACTAGAGGCCTCTGGCCATGTTTTAGCCCTTTGTCGGACGACGTCGTGTTGCTAAAAGTTTCTGTCCCACAACTGTCCGTGAAATGTCCTACAAGGCTTTGTCCTGGCACCATCGTTCCGTTAGGATCGTTCGCACACGTTTGCGCGGATTCAGCGCAAGGAGCACAGCGGGACGGAACGGATGCTGAACAGTAACTTGCTTCGAAAGCTCGACATGCAGGATCTCATGGTGTTTATCGCCGTGTATGAGCAAAGCAGCGTCACCGATGTCTCGGAAACGCTGTTTGTCAGCCAGTCCACCGTCAGTTACTGCCTGAAGAAACTGCGCACCAGTTTTGAAGACGAGTTGTTCATCAACACGCGCACCGGCATGCGGCCGACCTACAAGGCCAGCAGCATGTACGGCCATGTGCAGAAGATCCTCGAAAGCATCAACCTGTGTCATGCCGGTGCCCCGGCGTTCGACCCGAGCCAGCAGGCCGTCACGTTCAATATCTGTGCCCCGGAATACTTCGAGCAACTGATCCTGCCACGGCTGTTGAAGCGCTTCGATTTCGATGACTTGCCAGTGATGGTCAACATGCACAAGTTTGAAACCGACGTGCCAGCCGATGAGTTGCGCGACGGCAGCCTCGACCTGGTGATCAGTTTCGGCCCCAACTTCCACCGCCATCACACCGACCTCAAGTCACGGATGTTGCTCGAAGACGATCTGGTCTGCGTCTTCGACAAACGTGCCACGCCGCTGGAACCGCGCCTGAGTCTGCAGGCCTTTACCGAGCGGCGGCACGTGTTCCCGACACCGTGGACCTCGACCACCAACATGGTCGACGGCTGGCTGGCACGGCAAGCGCAGAAACGCCAGATTGTCGCACGCTCGAACAGCTATAGCGCCGCGTTGAAGATGATCACCGGCACCGATTTCATCCTCACCCTGCCCCGGCGCATTCAGCGTCTGCTCACCAACGAAGCGGTGTTCAATCACTGCGAGGCGCCGAACGGCCTGCCGGGGTTCACCCTCGACATGCAGTGGAGCCAGACGGTCGATCAGGACAGCGCCAATGTCTGGCTGCGCGAACAGGTGATCACGGTGTGCAGTGAGCTGGAAGCGGCTTGAGGCTTAAACGCCGATGGCGGTTTTGCTGTAGGACTCGCGTTCGATGTCGACCAACTCGACACACAACTGCACTTCGAGCCCGTCCGGCCATTCGCAGAGATCCTGCAACACCGCCAGCAAACTCTGCGACAGCTGTTTCTTGATCTCCGCCGAACGACCGCTGAGCAGCGCCAGTTTCACGTAGACGAAGGCGCGCTCGGCCATGGCCGTGCCGACCTTGAACGTCTCGACCTTGGTCGCGCGGCTCTTGATATCGAACTCCGCCGCGAACTGACCGGACCCCACCAACGTATTGTTAAGCCGGATCAAAGCGACGTCGGCGTTCAACTGCGGCAGGTTGGCGGTGTATTCCAAGTGCAGGTGTGGCATCGGGAGGCTCCAGTGAGTCAGCGGAAAGTTCGTACATATACCACAAGCAGCTCTGCGCATTTTTCCCTGTAGGAGCTGTCGAGTGAAACGAGGCTGCGATCTTTTGATCTTGAGATTCAAAGATCAAAAGATCGCAGCGTGCCGCAGCTCCTACAGGTGCGGTGTTGATCAGGATGGAATCACCGGTCGTTCACTCATGAAAGCTTCCAGCCTTGAACGCAACCAACGCTCGGCCGGATCGCTGTCGACATGGCTGAGCCAGACCATCGACAGGTCCAGTGTCGGCGTCTTGAACGGAAACGGTTCCTTGAACAGCAATCCCGAGGTGGCCATCGCGGCGGCGGTGTAATCCGGCAGGCTGGCGATCAGATCGGTACCAGCCAGCAACGCCGGCAACGCGCTGTATTGCGGCACCGACAGCACCACCTGGCGAGTGCGCCCGAGTTCCGCCAGCCATTCATCAGCGAAACCACTGACATTCGCCGTGTGCGACACCAGTACGTGCGGCCGTGCGCAATATTCGTCGAGGGTCAGCGGTGTAGCCGACGCGTCCGCGCGCAGGATGCTTGGCTGAATGTGCCGCAGCAGTTTGCGTTTGGCATTCGCCGGCAGGCCACGGGTCTGGCTGATGCCGACAGTAATGTCGCCAGCGGCGAGCAAATCGGGAATCCGCCAGTAATCGACATGCTGCACGACAAACACCACGTTCGGCGCTTCCTGGCGCAAGGCGCGCAACAGCGGCGGCAGCAAGCCGAACTCGACGTCGTCGGACAGGCCGATGCGAAAGGTCATGGTGCTGACCGCCGGATCGAAATCGCGGGTCAGGCTCAGTGCCACCGACAGTGAGTCGAGCGCAGGCTTGAGATGGCGAAAGATATCTTCGGCCCGGGCGGTCGGCTCCATGCGATGGCCGACGCGGATGAACAGCGGATCGTTGAGCATCGTGCGCAGGCGATTGAGCGCCGAGCTGATGGTCGGCTGGCCGAGGAACAGTTTCTCCGCCGCCCGGGTCACGTTGCGCTCGAGCATCAAGGTCTCGAACACCACCATCAGGTTGATGTCGGCCTTGCGTAGTTCATTGCGGTTCATCCATTGCCCCCCGATCCCCAGTCTGAAGGGCAGTGTAGAAAGGTCCGCCGACAACGTCTATGCGGACACGGCTCAGTTGATCGACATTGCCTTCAGGCCTATGGCGAGTTGTCGGCGATCCTGGCCGACGCCCAACTGCTCAGGACTGATCGCATCGGCGAACTGCAGTTGCACCCGCAGCAAACCCTCTTGCGTGATGCGTTGGCGGATAGCCGGAGTGAGCTGCAATTGGAGACTGTTGCCTTCCGGCTGGTCCAGCGTGGTCGCCAGTGCTTCGATGCCATTGAGCTTGATCACCACGCGTTGGCGCATATGCCCCGGGGCAAGGAACGCCGTGGCCTGAAGATGCAGGGTGCGGGCCGAATCGTTCACTCGCATGACCATTTCCGCTTCGGCACCGCTGGACCAGACGCCCCAGGTTTCGGCATCCGACCAGCCGCGCGCGAGATAATCCTTACCAGCAGCACCATAGCTGAACTGCGCTTTTGCTCCGGAGACGAACTCAGGCACTAGCTGTTGTGGCGTCTGATCGACGGGCACCTGCACGCATTCACGACACTTTTTCCAGCCCGGCGCCAGCACCCGGAATCCATCGATACGGGTGAACAGATCCGTTTCGGTATTGACGGTGGAAACTGCCTGCAGCAGTGCCCGATCACTGAGCAGGTACAACGAATCCGCGTCATATTGCCCCGAAGCCAACATCGTGCGGCTGTGCTGATCAGCCACCTCCCACTGGTCCTTGCCCATCCGTCCCAGATAGACAGCGTCGGTCGGCAGCCCATGCGTTGCGGCGAATGCGGCGACGTTCATCCACTCCGGCGACAGGTTCTGCGGAAGGATCCAGCGGACTTTCTGATAATGCTCGGCGGCATTTTTCCAGAACGGGTCGACAAAGGGCGTCTTCCATTGCGTGCTTGGCGCGACCATCAACTGCTTGCGCACCAACGACCAGCCGCTGTGCGTATCCGCAACTTGAACGGCCAGCGCCAGCGCCATCAGCACGGTTGCCACACGCGGTTTATTGGCGCGAACAACCAGGTAAATGATCAACAGAATGAACGCGTAATACACCGGCCAGAACATGCGTCCCGAGGCCCGGAAAATATTGGCGATGGCGATTATCTTGTCCGGTAACGGATAGGTGAAATTCGCCCCTGCAACGGCAATGTTGTTGGACACCGCAAACACCGTCAGCCCGGCCAGCGCGATCAGCACAAGCCAGTGCCGACGCAGCGACTGCGCCAACCCGGTCTGCCCTTGCAGCCACCCGACCAGCCCACAGACGGCCAGCAATAACAGGCCCAGTCCGAGATAACTGAAACCTTCCGTATCACCCAGACCACCAGGCAGATCCTTGAGAAGGTATGACCAGTGATTGGGACTGAACAGTGTCAGCACATTGGCTCGGTACAAGCCAAATCCGTCGGAAACCGCATCGGAGCCGTTGACGGAAAAATACCCCGCCTGCCAGCAGCAAAAACTCACCAAGGCAAACAGCAGAACCAGTTCGATGGCGACATCACGCAAGGTCAGCCGCGCTTTGAAATACCGAGCGAGCAGATCGGCCAGCCAGAGCAGCGCGACCATGGCCAGAAAATACGCATGAATCAGCGCGGTGCACGCCAGCAAAATCCCCCAGGCCAGACGTCGCCGCGGGTCCACCGGGCGCAAGGCCAGGTACAAGGCGGCCAGAATCAGAAAATGTCCGGCCAGCGACAAATGGGTCGGCATGCGGATGATCATCGGCGGAGCAAACAGAAAAAGTGCACAACCCAATGCCCGCAAAGTGACACTGGAGGTGACCAGCCCGACCAGTTTCCAGGCGAACCATGCTTGCAGGACAAAACAGGCGAGAAACCAGATTCCGAAATACTGAAATGTCTGCGGAAGCCATGCAGCAAATGGCTTGAACAACAATGCCAGCAGCGGATTGGAGTCGGAAAAGATCAGGCCGTTGCTCAACTCCAGTCCGTATGTCGGATTCAGGCCGAGCGGAAACGTCCACGGCGCCTGACGGAAAAATGCCCATCCCAGATAGTGCGTTGCCGGATCGCCTTGCCCCAGCCAGGCAATATTCTGCGGATCAAGCGCCCGAGGGCCGACGACGATGAAGAACGCCAATACGCCGATCATCAACGGCAACAGAGTGACAGCCAGGCGTTTTGTGGAATCCTTCATCGATACGTCCAGAAGTTGTGCAGTACAAAAGTGAATGCCGGAATGGTCAGCGCCACCGCGACGATTCCCAACAAATAATGCAACCCGGCCATCTGCGCAGCCCAGGCAACGAACATCGCCAACAGGAATCCGCCCACCGATACCAGCAGAAAGCGCAGCAACGTTCTGCCACGCAGTCGGGCGGAAAAACTCCAGGTGGTATTGATCACGTAGGAAACAACCGTCGCCACGGCAAACGCAACACCGTTGGCCAAGGGCGGCTGCGGGCTGATGAAGTTGATGAACAACACCGCGACCAGCGCATGCAGAGCCGTGACAAACACACCGGTCACGGCAAAGCGTAAACCGCGCTGGATCAGCGCTGATTTTTCGCCTGAGGTCACGGTTTTTGCGCCAACACGAAAACGCTCAAACCGGCCAGACGATTCATGCCCATCAGCGGCAGTTCAAGGCTGCACAGGGTTTTCAGTACGCCGTTTACCAGCGGGTGATGACGCTTGAGCTGTGAGCGCGGCGCTGAGGCCTGCGGGCCTTGCGGCAACAACCGTAACGCCGCCGCAATCGGGAACACCGCGCCGAAATAATAGGCACCGCGCTGCACGGTCAGGCCGGCATCGCGCGCCAGCGTTTCGAACTGCGCCAGGGTGTAGCGGCGCTTGTGTTCAAGGAAATCGTCATGGCCGCTCCAGAGGAACTGGAACGCCGGCACCGTCATCAGAAAACGGCTGCCGGAAGGCACTTTATCGACGTACATCCTGAGCAGGCCGAGGTCATCGTCAACGTGCTCCAGCACGTCCATCAGCAACACCAGGTCGGCGTCGAGGTTTTCAATCCCGCGCCGGTAATGCACCGGTTTGCCGGCAGTCGTCGTGCTCGAGTCGGCTGGATAGCTGATGTCGACGCACCATGCCTCCTGCGCGGCGGTATGCGTCAGCAGATGATGCGAGAAAAATCCGGAACCGGCGCCCACGTCGAGGATTCGTCTGATCGGCGCATCACCCAGCAAACGCGTGGTTGCCGCCGCTTTGGAGCAGTAATACCAATGCTCGTTGATGCTGTCGCCGAGGATGTCGGTTTCCTTGAGATCCATGTTTCAGTCCTTCGAGTCGTAGACACGACGCACCAGAAAAACCGGTCGGCGCTTCGCTTCAATGTAGGTACGGCCGAGGTATTCACCGAGCACGCCAATGCCGATCAATTGCAAACCTCCGAGAAACGTCACGGCAACCATCAATGAGGCATAACCGGGCAAATCGATGCCCGAGACCAACGTGCGCACGACAATGAAAATCGCGAAGGCAAAAGACACCAGCGACACCAGCGCGCCGACGTACGTCCAGACTCGCAACGGTTCGGTACTGAAGCTGGTAATGCCTTCGAGGGCGAAGTTCCACAGCCGCCAGCCGTTGAATTTACTCTGCCCGGCCGCGCGCTCGGGGCGCTCGTAATCGACGTGAGTGGTACGAAAGCCGACCCAGGCAAACAGGCCTTTCATGAATCGACGGGATTCGGGCAAGGTCAGCAAGGCATCGACCACGCAGCGATCCATCAGGCGGAAATCACCGACGTTTTCGGGCAATGGCTGTTCGGCGATCTTGTTGTGCAGGCGATAGAACCAGTGGGCCGATGTTTGTTTGGCCCAGGTATCGCTGCGCCGGCTGATGCGGTGGCCGAGCACCACTTCAAAGCCTTCTCGCCAGCGCTCGATCATTTGCAGGATGACTTCGGGCGGGTCCTGCAAATCAGCATCGATCGGTACGACGATCTGCCCGGTGGCAATCTGCAAACCAGCAGACAACGCCGCTTCCTTACCGAAATTACGGCTCAGGTCGACGATCCGCACACGCGAGTCTTGCTGTTGACGCTCGAGCAGGCGTTCAAGCGTGGCATCAGTGCTGCCGTCGTTGACGAATACCAGCTCAAGGTCGATCAACGCTTGTGTCTGAAAGACTTCGTCGATGCGCAGCAGAAACGTGTCGAGGCTGTCCTCTTCGTTAAAAACAGGGATCACCAGCGACAACGTTACCCGCGCAACCTGTTGCGTTCCGTGCTCGGTCAAGGGAGTGCTCTTTTTATAGTGTTTGTCGGTCATCGAATGATTTTCGATGCCATGAGCCGTCCCGTATTAAGCAGTAGCGTCGTCGGCGTTGCAAGGGTCAGGCGGCGTCATATTGGCCAATCCAGAGGCCGATTGCTGCGCGCTAGCCCGTGGCCTTCAGAAACATTCACCAACGATTGGAAACAAATGTCCGATAGCCAAAATACCCGCCTGCGCTAGGCTTGCGTCGATGCGTCACACAGGATGTCGCACACATAAATCGCATGGAGCGAACTGAATGTATTTCGAGATTTACAGGCAATCCAGAGGCATCCCGAGCACGGGCAAAGGGCAATGGCGCTGGAGGCTGCGCGCGGGCAATCACGAGACCATCGCCAGTGGCGAGTCATACGTGAACAAGGCCGACTGCATTCATGTGATCGAGTTGATCAAAGCCGTGCAGGGCGACACCCCGGTGAGGGAAATTTAATCGCGCGAGCCAATGCAGGGCTGCGTCCTACAGCCACTTCCTTTTTTGACCGAACGACTGGCGAGCCATTTCTGCGCTCCTACGCTCATCGACGTATGGGGCGATTCAGCCCTGTTTCGCCACATCACTCGAACTCAAAAGGAGCCGCAGAAATGGCTAGAGACAAAGCGAAAGACGACAAGCACTTCAACTGCACGCAAGAACACGAAGCTGACTATGTCGCCGGCCTCTACCCGCATGCCAGGGACGAAGTGAAAACCTTCCTGACAACCGCGTGCATGGACAAGTCGCTGCATAACTCGACGCATAAGGATGTGTATGAATTGATCAAACGCAAGTTGGGCCACTCGCAGCCGTGAACGGCTGGGGCGCGGGGTGATGTAGCCTTGCGCAAATGAAAAAGCCCCACGGGTTCAGGCCTGTGGGGCTTTGTTGTAGACAAAATACGAGATTTGCGAAGACCGTCGATGGCATTCAATCGTCGTCATCATCGTCGTCATCTGAAGATATAGATGCTCCGCCACCCTCGACAAAAGACTGACAACCTTCATTGAAGGACTGCGACGGGGTGTCGCAAGAGGACTCATCGTCAATGTCGTTTTCTTCGGCCCAGTCATAGCCGGCCTGGTGTCCTGAGCAATCATCCGTGCATTCGTAGCTGTCGAATGTATCAGCAAGGGCAGTTGCGCATCCAGCCATCGATACGAGCAAACAGACGCCATAAAGTGCCTTCATCAACCACCTCGCAATGCTCCAACGAAACACAGAAATCTAGTGATTACTGACCATCACGAGATTTAGTACCGTATTTTCCAGTGTACGGATTCACATTTCCCTTAGTACTGTAGTTATTGTTTTTTGTGGAATCTGGATTTGTAGCATGGGCGGGTCGAACATAGGTGCCATTGCTTCGTGTATATCCAGCAACGGAGTGATCAGAACGACTTCCAGATGAATAGCTGGACTTGTACGACGAATGCCCAAAGGAGCTGCTGCCACGCGCCTGCACGCCGGCTGAAAATGCCACCGCTGATGCTAAAGCAGCTACGACCAGTATTATCTTCATTCTGCTCACCCTTTCCGACTCCGTGATAGCCTGACGATATCACTGCAAAGGGATGGCGGACAGAGAGGCACTCAAACTGAGTAGATCGTGCGCAACCCTATTGAAAGCAGCCGAGTCGTTCTCTAAAAGAATGAGCATTGAAATTCATGGAATCCGGAAACAAAAAAGCCCCGTAGCTTCTCAGCTACGGGGCTTTTTCTATGTAATGGCGGAGAGATAGGGATTCGAACCCTAGGTACCGGTGAAGGTACAACGGATTTCGAATCCGTCCCATTCGGCCACTCTGGCATCTCTCCAACGGCGCGCATCATAACAACACTTTTACCGAAAGCAAACCCTCTTTCGAAAATTTCTTCGTGCTATCAGATGCTTGCGTCGATTAAAGCGGTACGCCCAGACGATTGGCGACTTCTTCGTAGGCTTCGATGACGTCACCGAGGCCCTGGCGGAAGCGGTCCTTGTCCATTTTCTTCTTGGTGTCCTTGTCCCACAGACGGCAGCCGTCCGGGCTGAACTCGTCACCGAGGACGATGGAGCCGTCGCTGAATACGCCGAACTCAAGCTTGAAGTCGACCAGCAGCAGGCCGGCGTCGTCGAACAGCTTGGTCAGGACTTCGTTGACCTTGAGCGACAGTTCTTTCATGCGAACCAGTTGCTCAGCGGTGCCCCAACCGAATGCCACGACGTGGGATTCGTTGATGAACGGGTCGCCCTTGGCGTCGTCCTTGAGGAACAGTTCGAAGGTGTAAGGGTTGAGCTTCAGGCCTTCTTCGACGCCCAGACGCTTGACCAGGCTACCGGCAGCGTAGTTACGCACAACGCACTCGACCGGGATCATGTCGAGCTTCTTCACCAGAACTTCGTTGTCGGCCAGCAGTTTGTCGAATTGGGTCGGAATGCCGGCCGCTTCGAGTTTCTGCATGATGAAGGCGTTGAACTTGTTGTTGACCATGCCTTTGCGGGCGCGCTGCTCGATGCGCTTGCCGTCGAACGCCGAGGTGTCGTTGCGAAACAGCAGGATCAAGCGGTCAGCGTCGTCGGTCTTGTAAACCGATTTGGCTTTGCCGCGGTAGAGTTCTTACGTTTTTCCATGATGGGCTCCGCTTGCTAAGTAGGTGGGCTAGGCGATGTGGCGCCAGTCGAGCCCTGAATCTTGATCGGCCAGTTGCAGCCAGTCCGGGTCGCACCCGAGGGTGTCGACGAAACATTGCCGGGCCAGCTGCGGCATGTTGTTCTTGCTGCTCAGATGGGCCAGGACCAGGTGTTGCAAACCCTGCCAACCCAACTCGGACACCAGGAATGCCGCCTGATGGTTGTTCAAATGTCCCAGCTCGCCGCCCACCCGCTGCTTGAGAAAGTACGGGTAATGACCACGGGCCAGCATGTCGCGACAATGGTTGGACTCGATCATCAACGCATCGAGATCCCGATAACCGTCCAGCACCCGCTCGCAATAGGAACCCAGGTCGGTCAGCAGGCCGAAGCGCCGCTGCTCGTGATCACTGAAAACATATTGGGTCGGTTCCTGCGCATCATGGGCCACGGCAATGACCCCGATGTTCAGAGCACCGATCTGCAGTTGCTCGCCGCCGGCCAGAAAGCCTGCGGGTTCAATCGGTTTGCGCATCCCGCGCAGTGTGCCGCGACTGAGGTAGACCGGTAGATTGTAGCGCCGAGACAGTAAACCCACGCCATGCACGTGGTCGGCATGTTCGTGGGTTACGAGTATCGCGCTCAGTTGCGCCGGGTTCACACCCAGGCGCAACAGGCGTTTTTCGGTTTCCCGCAGGGAAAAACCACAATCCACCAGCACATACGTATCAGCACTGGCGATCAGCGTGCCGTTCCCTTGGCTACCGCTGCCGAGAACGGCAAAACGCATGGTTGATCAGCCCAGGTTGTCCTGAATCACGCTCAGCACTTTGCGCGCCACTTCAGCCGGCGCAACGGTGTTGATGTTTTTCTCGACGGTCACCTGAATGTTCTCGCCAACCTTGCTCAGGCGAACCTGATAACGCTCGGCACGGGACTCAACTTCTTCCTTGGTCGGCGCGCTGCCGAACAGGCTGCTGAAGAAACCAGGCTTGTCGTCTTTCTTTTCGGCTTTTTCGGCCAGGTTGATGTAGTACAGGCCGAGGCTGCGGTTGATGTCTTCAACGCGCCATTCGCCTTGCTCCAGCGCACGGCCAACACTCGACCAGGCACGGTCCAGATCGGTACCGACGTTCAACACCGGGTTGCCGCTGCCGTCTTCGCTGAGGCTGACACGGCTCGGCGTATCGAAATCACGCGAGGCCAGCATCGACACCGAACCGCCCTTCTCGGAGATCCGGCTCATGCTCGCGAGCATGTCGTCGACCAGGGCTGCGTCCAGGCCAGTGTTGACCGAACGGTTGGTGAAATCGACATCGGCAGTGCTGCCGGCAGGACGCTCGGCGCTGACCACGTAGATTTCACTGGTGTTGCGCTGCACGCCTGGCTCGATGCGGACACGGACGCGGGTTTCGCTGTCGCTGGCGATGCCGGCCGCGCTCAGGCGCTTGGCCATCGACGCGGACAGCTCATCGGAATGCTGCCAGGTGGTGGTGAATTCGCCGGTTTGCGGACGCTGTTCATCCAGACGGAAACCGTTGTCCTGGAAGAACTGCACCGCCACTGGCCAGACTTCGGCCGGTGGATGCTGGGCCATGACCCAACGCGAATCGCCGCTCTTCTGCAGCGAGTAGTCGGTGGCATCGGCGATCGCCGACAACGGCTGAGGACGTGGAACCACGTACTCGCCCTTGGCGGTGTCATCAGCAACGTTGCGCGGGATCGGCAGCAGCGGATCCAGACGCTTGGAAGTGCTGACATCCGGTGGCAGTTGCATCGGTGCAGTCTGTTGCGCTTCCAGGTAATCGCTACCACGGTCACGGAAATAACCTTCCGGGCCCCAGACCCATCCGCAGCCACTGGTGCTGGAGATAATCAAGGCAAGTGCGGAAAGTCCGGCCATTCGCTTCATGCGTTGTACTTCCTCAATTAAACCAGGACGCTGCACTGGCGCAGGGCCGAGCGCAACGTTTCATGACAAGGTGTGCTCAGCCAGGTCAGCGGCAGGCGGATGCCTTCGTGCATCAGGCCCATTTCAACCAAAGCCCATTTCACCGGAATCGGGTTGGCTTCGATGAACAGGTCTTTGTGCAGCGGCATCAGTTTTTCGTTGATTGCCCGTGCGGTGTCGGCGTCGCCCTTGAGCGCGGCCTCGCACAGGTCGGCCATTTCGCGCGGAGCGACGTTGGCGGTAACAGAGATATTGCCTTTGCCACCCAGCAGGATGAGCTCGACGGCGGTCGGATCATCGCCGGACAGCACGATGAAGTCCTTGCTCACACCATCGATGATCGCCTTGGCGCGCTTCAGATCGCCAGTGGCTTCCTTGATACCGATGATGTTCGGCACGGTGGACAGGCGAATCACGGTCTCGGCCTGCATGTCGCAAGACGTGCGGCCAGGAACGTTGTAGAGAATCTGTGGAATGTCGACCGCTTCAGCGATGAACTTGAAGTGCTGGTACAAGCCTTCCTGGGTCGGCTTGTTGTAGTACGGAACGACCAGCAGGCAGGCATCGGCACCGGCTTCCTTGGCGTTGCGGGTCAGCTCGACGGCTTCGCGGGTCGAGTTGGCGCCAGTGCCGGCGATGACCGGAATACGCCCTGCAACCTGTTTGACCACGGCTTTGATGACGGCGATGTGTTCTTCAACATCAAGGGTTGCCGACTCGCCGGTAGTACCGACCGCGACAATGGCATGGGTGCCGTTCTTGAGATGGAAGTCCACGAGTTTGCTGAGGCTGTCCCAGTCAAGACGCCCTTGTGCATCCATGGGAGTGACCAGTGCCACCATACTGCCCGCAATCATGAAACCGCTCCTGCCGGAAAAAGAGAGCGGTAATGGTACTGGCGCCAAGATGCTTGCACAAGCGAAGTACTGCGCTGCCGCCATTCCCCTTGGCGCCGCTTTTCGCTACCCTTCAGACTTTGATCGGTATTGATCAGCTTGTACGCCGGGTTCCAGCCTCCCTTTACGGCCTCCCAGACCCCGTTCCTGCGTCGCATCGACGCGCTCCCGCTATAGTGGAGCGAGCCGCGAGCTTGCCGGAGTTTTCTGAAAGGACAGCCAGATCGGGTCATCACAGGCACTCCCGGCGACCAACGCCCGTTAACCTACCGACCGCTCATCGCTTTAGGAATGCTGCATGTCCACCCCCACAGTCCGCGAACAATTCCTTGTCATCAGTGCCCTCGGCGCCAACCCCATGGAGCTGACCAACGTCCTGTGCCGCGCCAGCCATGAAAATCGCTGCGCCGTAGTCACGTCACGCCTGACCCGCCACGGCGAGTGCAGCGCGCTGATCCTTGAGATCACCGGCAGCTGGGACGCCCTCGCCCGCCTGGAAGGCAGCCTGTCGGGGCTCGCCAAAAAGCACGCGTTCACCGTTAACGTGGTGCGCAGCGCCGCGCTGGAAAATCGTCCACAGGCCCTGCCGTACGTGGCTTACGTCAGTTCCGCGTATCGCCCGGACATCATCAATGAGCTGTGCCAGTTCTTCATGGATCACAATGTCGAACTGGAAAACCTGACGTGCGATACGTATCAGGCGCCACAGACCGGCGGCACCATGCTCAACGCCACGTTCACCGTGACCCTGCCGGCCGGCACCCAGATCAGCTGGCTGCGTGATCAGTTCCTCGACTTCGCCGATGCGATGAACCTGGACGCACTGATCGAGCCTTGGCGCCCACAAAACCCAATGTAAGGAAGCTTTCATGGCCGTTGTCATCGACCAACCGGTTGCGGATTTCGAAGCACCTGCCACCAGCGGGCAGACCGTCAGCCTGTCTGCCCTGAAAGGCAAGCAAGTGGTGATTTACTTCTATCCGAAGGACAGCACCCCGGGCTGCACCACGGAAGGCCAGGGCTTTCGTGATCAATACGCAGCTTTTCAGGCTGCCAATACGGAAATTTTCGGCATTTCGCGCGACAGCGTGAAGTCCCACGAGAACTTCAAGGGCAAGCAGGCTTTTCCGTTCGAACTGATCAGCGACAAGGACGAGGCTGTCTGCCAGCTGTTCGACGTGATCAAGCTGAAGAAACTTTACGGCAAAGAATACCTGGGCGTTGATCGCAGCACTTTCCTGATCGATAAGGACGGTGTGCTGCGCCAGGAATGGCGTGGCGTGAAAGTGCCGGGGCATGTTGATGCGGTTTTGGCTGCTGCTCAGGATCTGAACAAGGCCTGAGATCAAAAGATCGCAGCCTGCGGCAGCCCCTACAGGGTTCGATGTCCGATCGCATATTTCGCGGTAACACGACCCCTGCAGGAGCTGCCGAAGGCTGCGATCTTTGCTTTCAAAGCAGCGGCGAAACTTCAGGCTCCTTGCGCGGCCACGCATCCAGCACAGCCTTGAACAGCGTCGCCAGCGGGATCGCAAAGAACACTCCCCAGAATCCCCACAAGCCGCCAAACAACAGCACCGCGCAGATGATTGCCACCGGGTGCAGGTTGACCGCCTCCGAGAACAGCAATGGCACCAGCACGTTGCCATCCAGTGTCTGAATGATCCCGTAGACCGCCATCAAATAAATGAACTGATCGCTCCAGCCCCACTGGAACAGCGCAATCAGCAACACCGGCACGGTCACCACCACGGCGCCAACGTACGGTACCACCACCGACACGCCGACCAACAACGCCAGCAGCGCCGCGTAGTTGAGTCCGAGCGCAACGAAAGCGATGTAGGTCACACCGCCACAAATCACGATCTCGATAACCTTGCCGCGAATGTAGTTGGCGATCTGCCGGTTCATTTCCTGCGCGACCCGGGTAATCAGTGCCCGCTCACGCGGCAGATAACCGCGCACCCACTCGCCGATCATGGCGCGATCCTTGAGGAAGAAAAACACCAGGATCGGCACCAGCACCAGATAGATCATGATGTTCACCAGCAGCGGCAGACTCGAGAGCGAAAACGTCAGCGCCCACTGGCCGAACTTGCCGATCTCGCCGCGCGCCACTTCGATGGCTTGCAGCACCTGCTCGTCGGAGACCAGATGCGGATAGCGCTCCGGCAGCAACAGCAGCAGCGATTGCCACTTGGCGAGCATGCCCGGCAGTTCGTTGAACAGCGTGATCAACTGGTGCCAGAGCAACGGCACGACCACGACAATGAATACCATCAGCACGCCCATGAACAACGCAAATACCAGTCCCACTGCGGCGGCGCCGGGGACGCGCAGGCGTTCGAGGCTGACGACCAGCCCTTGCATCAGATACGCCAGCACCATTCCCGCCAACACTGGCGCGAGCATGCCACCGAGGGTGAGCACGGCGGTAAAAGCGAGAAACAACAGCACCGCCAGCACCACGGCTTCTTCATCGGAGAAGTAGCGCTGAATCCAGTCGCGTAACACTTTGAACATCAATATTCCTTAGGTCTTTTACGCTGGCGGTATCAGGCTTTTTTCAACCAATAGCGGTAAATGCCTGCTTCGTCTTCTTCGCGCAGCAGCGTATGACCGGCCAATTTGGCAAAGGTGCGGAAGTCGCGCTGCGAACCGGCATCGGTGGCGATCACCTTGAGCACCGCACCACTGGCCAACTTGTTCAGTTCCATTTTTGCCTTGAGCAACGGCAACGGGCAATTGAGGCCACTGGCGTCCAGTTCAACATCATGGGCTACAGCGTCAGTCATTGCGTCACTCCGGTTGTGGTCGTCGAGCTGCCTAGAATATCTGGTCGCAGGCCCGGTGTCCGGCTACAGTAAGGTCTTTGTCTTCTAAGGCTTTGTGCATGACTTTTCTGCGCCCTACCCTGCTGACGCTCGCTTGCCTGCTCGCCTCACCGGGCTTTGCCGACGATCTGCCGTCACTTGGCGACGCCAGTTCTGCCATCGTCTCACCGCAACAGGAATATCAGCTCGGTCGCGCCTGGCTGGCCATGCTGCGCAGCCAGGTTTCACAGCTCAACGATCCGCAGCTCAAGGACTACGTCGAGTCCAGCGTTTACAAGCTGGTGGAGACCAGCCAGGTCACCGACCGCCGCCTCGAATTCATTCTGATCAACAGTCCGCAGCTCAACGCTTTCGCAGCGCCTGGTGGCGTTGTCGGAGTCAACGGCGGCCTGTTCCTCAATGCGCAGACCGAAGGCGAGTACGCGTCGGTACTGGCGCACGAATTGGCTCACTTGTCGCAACGCCACTTCGCCCGTGGCGTCGAAGCCTCGCAGCGCATGCAGGTGCCGATGATGGCCGCGCTGCTCGCCGGCATCGTCATTGCGGCGGCCGGCGGCGGTGAAGCCGGGATCGCGACCATTGCCGGTACGCAAGCGGCGGCGATTCAGTCGCAACGGACTTTCTCCCGGCAGAACGAACAGGAAGCCGACCGCATCGGCATCCTCAATCTGGAAAAGGCCGGATACGATCCGCGCTCGATGCCGACCATGTTCGAGCGTCTGATGCGCCAATATCGCTTCGACGCCAAACCGCCGGAATTCCTGCTGACTCACCCGGTAACCGAGTCGCGTATCGCCGACACCCGTAACCGCGCCGAACAGGCCAAACCGGGCGGCATCGAAGACACCATGCGCTATCAGTTGATTCGCGCGCGCGTGCAGTTGATCTACGAAGAAACTCCGGGCCTGGGCGCCAAACGCTTCCGCGCGCAGCTGGATGAGAACCCGCAAAGCGATGTCGCGCGTTATGGCCTGGCCATCGCGCAAATCAAGGGCGGCCAATTGAATGAAGCGCGCGAAAACTTGAAACAACTGCTGGCGAAGTCGCCGAACGAGATCATCTACAACCTCGCGCAAGTCGATCTGGACATCACCAACAATCGCTTGCCCGACGCACAGTCGCGGGTTGACCGGATGCTCACGCAATATCCGGGCAACTACCCGCTGAATCAGGTTCGTGTCGATCTGCTGCTAAAAGAGAATCGTGCGGCGGATGCCGAGAAGGCGCTGGAAGGCCTGCTCAAGTCGCGCCCGGATGATCCGGACGTCTGGTATCAGGTGGCCGAGACTCGCGGCCTGTCGGGCAATATCATCGGCCTGCATCAGGCCCGCGCCGAATACTTTGCGCTGGTAGGCGATTATCGTCAGGCGATCCAGCAACTGGACTTCGCCAAGCGCAAGGCCGGCAACAACTTCCCGCTGTCCTCGCGGATCGATGCCCGTCAGCGTGAGCTGATGGAGCAGGAACGCATGATCAAGGACATGATGGGCTGAGTTCATCAGCGCAAGACAAAAGCTTCAGGCACAAAAAAACCGCCTCTTTCGAGGCGGTTTCTTTTTTAACTTACCGCTGGATTACTCAGCCAGTTTGAAGGTAATGAAGCTGGCGCGACCTTGACGCAGAACACGCATCGACACTGAACGGTTCTTCGGCAGCGCCTTGGCGATCTCACCGAACTCCTTGGTAGAGCCGATGGCCTGATTGTTCAGGTGCGTGATCACATCACCTGGCTGCAGACCGATCAGGGCAGCAGGGCCGTCCTGCACCTCCTTGATCACCACACCACCTTTGAGGTCGTAGGTTTTCTTCTGCTCGGCGGTCAGTTCGCCAACCGAAACACCGAGGCGATTGCTGGTGCTTTCAGCGCCGGTCTTCGGTAGTGCATCCAGCTCCTTGTCTTCATCCGGGATGGCGCCAACCGTCAGTTCGACGTTTTTGCGCTTACCTTCACGAATCACTTCCAGATTGGCTTTGGCGCCAGCCTTCAGTGCACCGACCAGATGTGGCAGGTCGGCAGACATGACGATCGGCTGACCGTTCATGCTGAGAATCACGTCGCCGACTTGCAGCCCACCCTTGGCAGCCGGGCCGTCATCCTGAATCTGCGCAACCAGTGCACCGGCCGGTTTTTCCAGTCCAAATGACTCGGCGAGGTCCTTGTTCACTTCCTGGATGACGACGCCCAACCAGCCACGGCTGACTTTGCCACCGCTCTTCAGTTGATTGGAAACATCCATCGCCACGTCGATCGGAATGGCGAACGACACGCCCATGAAACCACCGGAGCGGGTGTAAATCTGCGAGTTGATGCCGACTACTTCACCGTTCAGGTTGAACAGCGGGCCACCGGAGTTACCCGGGTTGATCGGCACGTCGGTCTGGATGAACGGCACATAGTTTTCGTTCGGCAGGCTGCGACCGACGGCGCTGACGATGCCTTGGGTCACCGTGTGGTCAAAGCCGAATGGCGAACCGATCGCTACGACCCATTGGCCGGCTTTCAGATCCTGGGATTTGCCGAGCTTGAGCACCGGAAGATCCTTGCCTTCGATTTTCAGCAAGGCCACGTCGGAACGTGGATCAGTGCCGACCAGCTTGGCTTTCATTTCACTGCGATCAGCGAGGCGAACGAGGATTTCGTCAGCATCGGCGATCACATGGTTGTTGGTGAGGATGTAACCGTCCGGGGAAATGATGAAGCCCGACCCCAGCGACTGTGCTTCACGCTGACGATCACCGCGCGGCGAACGCTGCTGCGGCATGCCGCGCTCGAAGAACTCGCGCAGCATGGGCGGCAAGCCTTCCAGATCAGGCATCTGCTGGTTCACTTTGCGATCCGGCAGCTTCTGCGTGGTACTGATGTTCACTACCGCAGGCGAGGCTTGTTCGACCAGCTGGGTGAAATCAGGCAGATCGGCTGCTTGCGCAGCAGGGACTGCCTGGCCCAGCACCAGCACGGTGGCGAAAATGGAGAGATAAGACTTCAAGCTAGGTATCGACATACAGCTCCCGTTACGACGAGCAGGGTTAAGCGATATGGAGCAAGGAACACCGGAAACCACCGACCGGCATTTTTGTTCCGGCAACAACAAACAAGGCCAGAGCCGTGAAGCTCTGACCTATAAAAAATTTTCGGGGTATTTGCAAATGAAAATGCTCAGCAAACATTTCATCTACGTCTCGAATAAGAGGTGGAAATGACTGAAATCAGCTCACTGCTTGCTGGTTGAAGTGCCGTCATTGTTACGCATGGACAGGGCAATTCTTTCGGCGGTGCCGATCGGAATCTCACCCACCACCGTAACCATCATTTCACCTTGCGGCGTGGTCAGGCGACGCGAAACGGCAACCGTCGGACCCAGTTGAGTCCGCGTATCGGTGACAGTTGCACCGTTCAGCGGCTCAAGGAAGACCGAGAATCGCGCCAGGCCATCGTCATACATGAGGCTGTTGACCTGCGTCTTGGTTTCCGGATCTTTGTGCGAGGTGCTGCTGGTCAATTCGAAACCCGGCGGCAGCCAGTCCGAATGCCAGACCTGCGCAGTCTTCACGGCTGAAGCCTTGTCGCTATCGAGCGTAACGGGCTTGCAGTCGGTGTCAGCCAGAAGATCCTTGTCCGACGGGACGTCATCGGTGTCCAGACTGGTGAACTGGAAACGTTCGAGCAACTGCCCTTTGTCATTCAACAGCAATGACTTCAGGGGCAGACCGGTCTGTTTGTCCAGATGCAGTTCGAAACCGTATCGATGCTGGTCGCGAGGGGTCAGCGATACGATCACCGCATCGCGTCCGGCCACGCGCGACTTGCCAATGACGGCAAGGTCATACCAATTTTTCAGCTTTTGCGGATCGAGAGGACGAGCGGCAGAGTTGGGAGAATCCCCCAGTCCGGCTATCAGGGTGCCGCTGACGCATTGAGTATGCCCATCAATGCGCACGACTTCCTGTGCCGAACCGTCGAGCTGGAGTAAACGCTCGCGGACCTGGCCATTCTGGACGCGATGCCAGATGTTGTGGGTAGAAAAACTACCGTTACGCTCGTAAACGAAGGTGCCGTGAAAGCTTTGCTGCTGCTCGGCCTGGCCCAGGCGGGTCAACCAGTCCTGAGCCTCATCGGCGTGGGCTGGAACAATGAACCAGCCACTCAGCAGAAGCGAAAGTAGAGGTATGGCGCGCATGATCCTCCTTAACGGTTTTCCAGGCTTGCAGCACGTGCGTAAGGCAGCGCGCTTTCAGTACCTTTCAGTGCAGCCTGTTGAGCGTGCTGACGCAAGTAGCCTGGCAGACGCTGATCGTGCCAGCCTGGTTGACCTTGCAGTACGCCGTTGGCCATAGGGCCAGTAGCTTCCGAACTCTCACTATAGCCTGCCAGAACAGCCGGACCTTTGACCTGTGGAGTGGCCAGGGTTGGCTGATTGGATTGCTGTGCCAGTTCGACACCAGCGATCTCGTCCTGGTTGTACAGGCGAACACCGGCCAGAACGGCAACAGTCACCGAGGCTGCAACAGCCAGGCGGCCGAGGCTACGCCATGGACTGCGCGATACTTTCGCCGGTGCTGTTTCGTCTTCCAGCGCAGCAGACACTGCCGCAGCGATATCCAGACGTGGCAGCAGCAAATCCTTGTGCATGGCTGCCCGAGCGATCTGGTAACGAGCCCAGGTCTCACGGGTTTCTACGTCATCAAGTGCATTGATCACTCGACGCAATTCCAGTTCGTCCGCTTCGTTATCCATCACTGCGGACAGCGATTCCTGCAGGGCTTCACGACTCATGGCGTTCCTCTCTTGGCTGTCGCCGCTGTCTCAGTTTTCCTGCAACAACGGCTGCAGGGCTTTATCGATGGCCTCCCGGGCGCGGAAAATCCGGGAGCGCACGGTACCCACCGGACACTGCATGACGCTCGCAATGTCCTCGTAACTCAGACCATCGAATTCACGTAAAGTTAACGCCGTACGCAAATCCTCTGGCAGTTGCTGAATGGTTCGATGGACGGTGCCTTCGATCTCATCCCGCAGCAGTGCACGTTCTGGTGATTCGAGATCCTTGAGGCCGTGATCGCCGTCGTAGAACTCTGCATCCTCGGAACTTACATCGCTATCCGGCGGCCGACGGCCGCGTGAAACCAGGTAATTCTTTGCCGTGTTAATGGCAATACGGTACAGCCACGTATAAAACGCACTGTCGCCGCGAAAGTTTCCAAGTGCTCGATACGCCTTGATAAAGGCTTCCTGAGCCACGTCCTGGGCTTCATGGGTGTCGTGCACAAAACGCACGATCAACCCGAGAATTTTGTGCTGATATTTCAGCACCAGCAGATCGAACGCTCGCTTGTCGCCACGCTGAACGCGTTCGACCAGCTGCTGATCCTCTTCCTGGGTTAGCATGAACACTCCTCGATAAGCCCGAAGGAGACTTGCATAACTAAACGACCAGACTTGCAAACATAGACTCGGGCTTTTCGCAAAAGTTCTCCCCCTCCAGGCAAGTTTCCTGCGCGCTCTGATTTGGCACGCACGAAAAACGCAGCGCGGGATAAACCGGCTGCGCGAATAATCTTGTCATCGGTTTCGCCGGCAGGAATCCAATCGCGGATTCCGCACTGAAGCCGACACGTCCCTTATTTCTGGCACCGACTATTGATCTTGGGCCTTTGGCAAAAGTTCCAAATATTTATAGCCGCACCCCACTGACATTGGGCGACCCGGTGCAGAAAAACGGTGTTTCAGCGGCGATACAGTGGTCTTTTCCCGATACAGGCGAAAAAAACATCCGACGAAGCACACGGTTTTTTCCGTCACAGTAGTTTCACAATGCCATATGTGGCCGGCTATTGTGCCGCCCCACCCCTCTATATACTAGTGGGCTGTGTGGCTGTCTTGACTCGCCGAACCAGCTGTCTTGCGCCACCCCCGACCCGGGTCGCTTTGAGCGGAATCCTGTAATGAGCCAACAATTCCAACATGATGTTCTGGTCATTGGCAGCGGTGCTGCCGGTTTGAGTCTCGCGCTGACCCTGCCGGGTCATTTGCGCATTGCCGTGTTGAGCAAAGGCGATCTCGCCAACGGTTCCACTTTCTGGGCACAAGGTGGCGTCGCTGCCGTTCTCGACGACACCGATACTGTCGAATCCCACGTCGATGACACCCTCAATGCCGGCGGCGGACTGTGCCATGAAGACGCCGTGCGCTTCACCGTCGAGCACAGCCGCGAAGCCATTCAGTGGCTGATCGATCAAGGCGTACCGTTCACCCGCGACGAACAATCCGGCACTGAAGACGGCGGATTCGAGTTTCACCTGACCCGGGAAGGCGGTCACAGCCATCGACGCATCATCCACGCGGCCGATGCCACTGGGGCGGCGATCTTCAAAACCTTGCTGGCCCAAGCCAAAGAACGCTCGAACATCGAGTTGCTTGAGCAGCGCGTCGCCGTCGATCTGATTACCGAACGCCGCCTGGGCATGGAAGGCGACCGCTGCCTCGGCGCCTACGTGCTGAACCGCAAGACCGGCGAAGTCGACACCTACGGCGCGCGCTTCGTGATTCTGGCGTCGGGTGGCGCCGCCAAGGTCTACCTCTATACCAGCAACCCCGATGGCGCCTGCGGTGATGGCATTGCCATGGCCTGGCGCTCGGGTTGCCGGGTAGCGAACCTGGAATTCAACCAGTTCCACCCGACCTGCCTGTATCACCCGCAGGCCAAGAGCTTCCTGATCACTGAAGCACTGCGCGGCGAAGGCGCGCACTTGAAGCTGCCAAACGGTGAACGCTTCATGTATCGCTTCGACAAACGCGCCGAACTGGCGCCGCGCGATATCGTTGCCCGGGCCATCGACCATGAAATGAAGCGCCTGGGTGTCGACTGCGTCTATCTCGACATCAGCCACAAACCCGAAGACTTCATCAAGACGCACTTCCCCACTGTTTATGAGCGCTGCCTCGGTTTCGGCATCGACATCACCAAACAGCCGATCCCGGTCGTCCCCGCCGCGCATTACACCTGTGGCGGTGTGATGGTCGACCAAAACGGCCGCACCGACGTGCCTGGACTGTATGCAATCGGCGAGACCAGCTTCACCGGTCTGCATGGCGCCAACCGCATGGCCAGCAACTCGCTGCTGGAGTGCTTCGTTTACGCCCGTTCGGCGGCGGCGGACATTCTCGCGCAGTTGGACGATGTCGATGCGCCAAGCGCCCTGCCCGTCTGGGACGCCAGCCAGGTCACCGACTCCGATGAAGACGTGATCATCGCGCACAACTGGGATGAGCTGCGCCGGTTCATGTGGGACTACGTCGGCATCGTGCGCACCAACAAGCGTCTGCAACGGGCGCAGCACCGCGTGCGCCTGCTACTCGATGAGATCGATGAGTTCTACAGCAACTATAAAGTCAGCCGTGACCTGATCGAGCTGCGCAACCTCGCCCAGGTCGCCGAACTGATGATCAGCTCAGCCATGGAACGCAAGGAAAGTCGCGGCCTGCATTACACCCTCGACTATCCGGACATGCTGCCCGAAGCGCTCGACACTATTCTGGTGCCGCCCACCTACGCCGGCTGAACTTGAGCCGTACTCGCAGGCGTCGATGCACATCGGCGACCTGCGAGTCTCGCGGCACGCAGATCGATCTGACCCGCCATTCCCCGCGCAGACGAAAGCGCAGCACCACAATCAGCGGCAGCGCCAGGCTGTCCGGGCGCATTTGCACCGCTTGCCAGCCCTTCGCCTGATTCCACAATTGCCAGCCATCGGCATCCCGACGCAATCCACAAAATGCCTGCGGATGCGTCAGCAGAATCTGCCGTGGCAACACCCAAAAGCCATGCAGCACACAGCCGAACGCCGCGAGCAGACTGGCCCAGAGTGGAATCGATAGGAGAAACACCACACCCAGAGCGAACGCCTGGGCCGACAGATACGCCGCCAGCAACTGCCGAGAGGCATGCCAGCGGCATTCGAACGAATTACTTGGGCTGGACACGATCCAGGATCATCCGGACCATGCGCTGCAGTTCCGGGTCTTCAGACTCGCTGCGCTCCATGAACCAACCGAACATGTCCTGATCCTCGCATGTCAGCAAACGGACATACAGATCGCGATCCACCTGGTTCAGAGTCGCGTAGACCTCCTTCACGAATGGCACCAGCAACACGTCAAGCTCAAGCATGCCGCGACGGCTGTGCCAAAACAGGCGGTTCAGTTCAACTTGTTCGACCATGGGGCCCTCCTCAAATTTGCCGGCAAGTATACAGCCCCGAGACGGGTCGCACAGTCGGCTTTGGTCGGGCACCATCGATCCTTTATCAACTACCCATTTCAACAACGCGCCCTTATGATGTGCCCCAGTCTATTTACCCTGCGATGACCCATGGCCGATTCTGCTTTTTTCTGCACCCTGTCTCATGAAGGCGTTCTCGCGGTTCGCGGCGCGGATGCCGGAAAATTCCTGCAAGGCCAGTTGACCTGCAATCTCAATTACCTGAGCGACACTCGCGCCAGCCTCGGTGCCCGTTGCACCCAGAAAGGCCGGATGCAGTCGAGTTTCCGCATTCTGCTGGAAGGTGACGGCGTGGTCCTGGCGATGGCCAGCGAGTTGCTCGAGCCGCAACTGGCGGATCTGAAAAAGTACGCAGTGTTCTCCAAATCGAAACTCACCGATGAAAGCGCCGCCTGGGTGCGCTTTGGCTTGGCACATGGCGATAACGCCCTGACCGGCCTGGGTCTCGAGCTGCCGGCAGAAACCGACGGTGTCGTGCGTAACGACAACCTGATCGCCATTCGTGTTTCGCCAGACCGCGCAGAACTCTGGGTGCCTGCCGATCAGGCTCAGGCGATCAAAGCCAAACTGGCGGCAACATTGCCGGAAGGCGAGCTGAACCAATGGCTGCTGGGCCAGATCCGCGCCGGTATCGGTCAGGTCATGCCGAGCACTCGCGAGCTGTTCATCCCGCAAATGCTCAACCTGCAAGCCGTGGGCGGCGTGAGTTTCAAGAAAGGCTGCTACACCGGCCAGGAAATCGTCGCGCGCATGCAATACCTCGGCAAACTCAAGCGCCGCCTGTATCGCCTGAGCCTGGACGCTGCCGACTTGCCGGAGCCTGGCACACAGTTGTTCGCGCCAAGCCACAACAGTTCGATCGGCGAAGTGGTGCTGGCCGCCAATGCCGGACAAAACATTGAACTCCTGGCGGTGCTGCAAGCCGAAGCTGCCGAAGCCGGTGATTTACATCTGGGCACCCTCGAAGGCCCGGCGCTGCACTTGCTCGACCTGCCGTACGAACTGGATCGCGACCGCGAAATCCAGCGCTGATCGCAGCATTTGTCGCAACACCCTAGAGAGTTTAAATGAGCGAACTGGCGGAAAAGGTCCAACAGGATTTGGTTGAGGCCATCGATAACGATGACCTGGTTCTGCCAACGTTGCCGGAAGTGGCCCTGCAAATTCGCAAGGCCGCCGAAGACCCGGAAATCAGCGTCAGCGACCTGAGCAAAGTGATCGGCCGGGACACGGCGTTATCGGCGCGCCTGATCAAAGTGGTCAACAGCCCGTTGCTGCGCGCCGCACAGGAAGTCACCGACCTGCACACCGCCATCACCCGGCTGGGCATCAACTACAGCAGCAACCTGGCGATTGGCCTGGTGATGGAGCAGATTTTCCACGCCAGCTCCGAAGTGGTCGAACACAAGATGCGCGAAGTCTGGCGCATGAGCCTGGAAATCGCCGGGGTCAGTTATGCCCTGTGCCGCCGCTACACCCAACTCAAACCGGATCAGGCAGCGCTCGGAGGGCTGGTACACCAGATCGGCGTTCTGCCGATCCTGACCTACGCCGAAGATCACTACGAATTGCTTTCCGACCCGGTCAGTCTCAACCATGTGATCGACCACATTCATCCGTTGCTGGGCGACAAGCTGCTGCGGGTCTGGGAATTTCCGGAGCGCCTGGTGGAATTGCCGGGGCGCTATCAGGACTTCAAGCGCGACTCGACGGCCATTGATTACGTCGATCTGGTGCAAGTGGCGAGCCTGTATTGCCACAAGGGCACCGACCATCCATTTGCGCGGATTGATCCGTTGAGTGTTCCGGCGTTCAGGAAGCTTGGGATCGATCCAGAGAACAAGGCGTTGTGTGCGGACCTGGAAGAGTCGCGGACGATGTTTTACTAAAACCGGTGGCGAGGGAGCTTGCTCCCGCTGGGCTGCGAAGCGGCCCCAAAACCCGGCGATTTTTTTTATCAGATACACCGCGATTTGAGGAATTACGACTGCTGCGCAGCCGAGCGGGAGCAAGCTCCCTCGCCACAAAAGCCAATTTGCCCATCACCCGGCGATAAAACTGACCCGCACCTTCAACCCCGCCTGCTCGCCATCATGCAGACTGATCTGCGCCAGATGCGCCCGGCAGATCTCACCGACAATCGCCAAGCCCAGGCCAGAACCCGCCACCTGCTGATTACGCCGATAGAAGCGTTCGAACACCCGATCACGCTCCTCCAACGGAATCCCCGGCCCATCGTCTTCCACCTCCAGCACCGCCGGCGCAGTCACCCGCAAAATCACGTTGCCGCCCGGTGGCGTGTGCGCCAATGCGTTGTCCACAAGATTACTCAGCAACTCATTCAGTAACGTCGGCTCACCGCGTAACCAGACAGGTTCGTCCGCCTCCAGCGCCAGCGCTACCCCGCGCTTGTGCGCCAGCGGCGCCATGGCCATGCCCAGTTCGCGCGCCAACTGGCTCAGATCGAGCAACTGCGCCCCGCCCTCGGCAATCGCCCGCGCACCGTTTTCGACGCGTGCCAGCGACAGCAACTGATTGGCCAGATGAGTCAGGCGATCAGTGCTTTGCGCAGACGACTCCAAAGTACTGCGCCAGGTCTCAGGCTCCGTTGAGCGCAGGCCCAACTCAAGCCGCGCCTTCAACGCCGCCAATGGTGTACGTAACTCATGCGCCGCATCGGCAATGAACTGCGCCTGCCGTTCAAACTGCCCGCGCAGACGCTCGGTGAAATGATTGAGCGCACGCACCAGTGGCCATAGCTCATGCTGCACCTCGACCAACGGCAGCGGACGCAAATCGTCGGGCTGACGCTCTTCAACCGCCGTGCGCAAACGCTCCAACGGACGCAACGCAGCGCTGACCGCGAACCACACCAACAGCAACGCGCCGATTGCCAGCATGCCCAGACGCAGCAACGTATCGGCCGCGAGACTGCGCGCCATGCTCACTCGCGCTTCGTCGGTTTCAGCGACGCGAATTTCCGCCATGCCGTTCATGTTCGGTTCGGTGACCGCTTTCAACAGACTGACCACGCGCACGTTCTGGCCGTTGTAGGACGCGTTGTAGAACCGCGCAAGCGCCGGATAGCTGTCGGTGCGCTTGGTGCCGGGCGGCGGTCCGGGGAGGTTTTCGTAGCCGGAAATCAGCTTCTGATGAATATCGTTGACCTGATAATAAATCCGCCCGGCGCTGTCGTAGGCGAAGGTATCGAGCGCCACGTAAGGCACGTCGGCGCTGAGGCTGCCGTCACGCTGCGACAGCCCGGCAGCGATGGTTCGCGCCGAGGCCAGCAGGGTGCGGTCATACGCGGTGTCGGCCGCTTCACGTCCATTCCAATAGGCGCTCAAACCACTGGCGAGCATCAACACCACCAGCAATAACGCGAGGTTCCACAGCAACCGCCAACGCAGGCTGCTGGGCTTATGCATCGCGGCTTTCCAGCAGATAACCGAGACCACGGAAAGTCACGATTGCCACCGGTTGGCCGTCGAGTTTCTTGCGCAGGCGATGCACGTAGATTTCGATGGCATCGGGGCTGGCTTCCTCGTCGAGGCCGAACACTTGCGAAGCCAATTGCTCCTTGCTCATTACCCTGCCCGGTCGGGCGATCAGCGCTTCCAGCACGGCTTGCTCGCGGGAGGTCAGGGTCAGCAACTCTTCGCCTAGGGTGAAACGCCGGGTGTCGAGGTCATACGCCAGCACGCCGCAACGCTGCTGGCGTTCGCCGCCGAGCACACTGCGGCGCAGCAGGGCTTTGACCCGCGCCTCCAGCTCAGTCAGTTCAAATGGTTTGGCGAGGTAATCGTCAGCGCCCAGATTGAGGCCATGCACGCGGTCCTTCACATCACTGCGCGCGGTCAGCATCAGCACCGGCAGATTTTTTCCGCGTGCGCGCAAACGCGCGAGTACTTCGAAACCGTCCATGCGCGGCAGGCCGACATCGAGGATCGCCACCGCGTACTCCTCGCTGCTCAAGGCCAGATCGGCGGCCACGCCATCGTGCAACACATCCACGGTCAGACCGGTGCTCTTGAGCGCCTGCGCGACACTTTCGGCCAGTTGCAGATGGTCTTCGACGAGCAGAACACGCATGGATTTTTACCTCGTTCAGGGATGGCCGACGCCACGCTTTGCCGCGGAGTTTACAGCCGCAACTGGCGCTGTGAAGCCCGAAAACGCTGAAAGTCAGCTGAAAGGTTAGCGAAAGGTTAGCCGGTTAGAGTCGGCCCACGGACAGTCCCGGCTGCCGTCGCTGCTGCCACACAGCGCTACGAAAAACGCCACGAAGCGTTTTCGACCAATAAGAACAATAAACGGAGTACACCCGCATGCCGTCCATGCAGCCGCAGGCGTCCACGCCTGTTCGCCCTTCCCGTCTCAGCCACACCGCCCTCGCCAGCGCCGCCGCTCTTGCCGGTTTTTCGCCGTTGAGTTTTGCCGACTTCATCGAAGACAGCAGCGCCACTTTCGAAACCCGCAACATGTATTTCAACCGCGACTTTCGCGATGGCACCAGCGCTCAACAGTCCAAGCGTGACGAATGGGCCCAAGGCTTCATGCTCAATCTGCAATCGGGTTACACCGACGGCACCGTGGGGTTCGGTGTCGATGCGCTGGGCATGCTGGGGGTGAAACTCGATTCAAGCCCGGACCGCACCGGCACCGGTCTGTTGCCGACCCATGACGACGGGCGTGCAGCAGACGAATACTCCAAGCTGGGTCTGACCGGCAAAGTGAAAATCTCCGCCACGGAACTGAAAATCGGCAGCCTGATTCCCGAACTGCCGATCCTCAAACCCAACGACGGACGCATCCTGCCGCAGACGTTTGAAGGCGGTTTGCTGACCTCCAAAGAGATCAAGAACCTGACGTTCACCGGTGGTCGACTGGAGAAAGCCAAGGATCGCGACAGCACCGACTTCGAAGACATCGCCCTCAACAACAAGAACAGCCGTTTCGCCGGTACCGCTGCCGGCAAACACTTCGATTTTGGCGGCGTCGACTACAAGTTCACCGACAAGATCACCGGCAGTTATCACTTCGCGCAACTGGACGATGTCTACAACCAGCACTTCTTTGGCCTCGTTGCCTCGCGGCCGATGGGGCCGGGCACGTTCGCCACCGACCTGCGTTTCGCCGTCAGTGATGACCAAGGCGCGGCCCGTGGCGGCGAGATCGACAACCGCTCGCTCAACGGTCTGGTCAGCTACGCACTCAGCGGCCACAAATTCAGCGCCGGTTATCAGCACATGTCCGGCGACAGCGCCTTCCCCTACGTCGATGGCAGCGACCCGTACCTGGTCAACTTCGTGCAGATCAACGACTTCGCCGGCGCTGAAGAACGCTCCTGGCAGGCGCGCTACGACTTTGACTTCGCCAGGTTTGGCATCCCCGGCCTGAGCTTCATGAGCCGCTACTTGAGCGGTGACAACATCAAGCTCAAGAACGGTGAAGAAGGCAAAGAGTGGGAGCGCAACACCGAGATCAAATATGTAGTACAAAGCGGCGCCTTGAAGGATGTCGCGGTGCGTTTGAGGAATGCTACTTACCGTTCCAATTACTCGGCTCGCGATGCGGATGAAGTGCGTTTGCTGGTGAGCTATAGCGTTGCCCTTTGGTAATTGATTGAAATGCCTTGGTGTTGTGGTCGGGAGATCAAAAGATCAAAAGATCGCAGCCCTCGGCAGCTCCTACACAAAAGCCCTTACAACAAAAAAACTGTGGAGAGACCAATGAATTTTTCACTGCGTAAAGTTGCTTTGGCGGCCGGCATGATGCTGGTTGCTGGCCAGTTGCTGGCTGAACCAAAACGTCCGGAATGCATTGCGCCGGCATCGCCGGGCGGTGGTTTTGACCTGACCTGCAAACTGGTGCAGAGCGCACTGGTCAATCAGAAACTGCTGAGCAAACCGATGCGCGTCACCTACATGCCCGGCGGTGTCGGCGCAGTGGCTTACAACGCGGTGGTTGCTCAGCGTCCGGCCGATGCCGGCACGCTGGTCGCGTGGTCGAGCGGTTCGCTGCTGAACCTGGCGCAAGGCAAGTTCGGTCGTTTCGATGAGACCAACGTGCGCTGGCTGGCAGCGGTTGGCACTAGCTACGGCGCCATCGCGGTGAAAAGCGATTCGCCCTACAAGACCCTCGACGATCTCGTTCAGGCGTTGAAGAAAGATCCAGGCTCGGTGGTCATCGGTTCCGGTGGCACGGTCGGCAGCCAGGACTGGATGCAAACCGCACTGATCGCCAAGGCCGCCGGGATCAACCCGCGTGACCTGCGCTATGTGGCGCTCGAAGGTGGCGGCGAAATCGCCACCGCCCTGCTCGGCGGCCACATCCAGGTCGGCAGCACCGACATCTCCGACTCCATGCCGCACATCCAGAGCGGCGACATGCGCCTGCTCGCGGTGTTCGCCGACAAGCGTCTCGACGAGCCGGAAATGAAAGACATCCCCACCGCTCGCGAGCAGGGCTACGACATCGTCTGGCCAGTGGTGCGCGGTTTCTATCTGGGGCCAAAAGTCAGCGATGAAGATTACGCCTGGTGGAAAGACGCGTTTGACAAACTGCTGGCCTCCGACGAGTTCGCCAAGCTGCGCGATCAGCGTGAACTGTTCCCGTTCGCCATGACCGGCCCGGAACTCGACACCTACGTGAAGAAGCAGGTCGCGGACTACAAAGTGCTGGCCAAAGAGTTCGGCCTGATCCAGTAACCGTCCCTGCATCCCACGGCCATGTCCCTTGACGGGGGCATGGCCCAGGAGTTTGTCATGTCCACACTTTTACAACGCATTTTCGCCTCGATGCTGTTGCTGGTCTGCGTCGGCCTGGCACTGATGGCGTGGCCGTACCAAGCGGCTTTTTCATACGAACCCGTCGGCCCGCGCGCTTTCCCTCTATTGATGCTTGCGCTGATGGGCGCGGCGCTGCTGTACATGGTGTTCCGTCCGGCAGCGATCAAACACAGTGATGACGAGCCGCCGCTGGATCGCGAAACCCTGACCAAGATCGGCATCTGCGTGGTGCTGCTGCTGGTGTTCGCCGGCACCTTCGAACCCCTCGGCTTCATCGTCGCCAGCATCCTCACCGGCGTACCGATGGCTCGCCTCTACGGTGGCCGCTGGTTGCCGAGCGCGGTGATCATCAGCCTGATGGCCATCGGTCTTTACCTGTTGTTCGACCGTGTGATGGACGTTCCGCTACCTCTCGGCCTGCTCAGCGTTCTGGAGAACTGATATGGATACTCTTGGCTATTTGGGTCAGGGTTTCGGCGTCGCGCTGAGCCCGTACAACCTGGTGACCGCGCTGTGCGGCACGCTGATCGGCACCGTGGTCGGCCTGCTGCCGGGCCTGGGGCCGATCAACGGCGTGGCGTTGCTGATCCCGATCGCATTTGCACTCGGCTTGCCACCGGAGTCGGCATTGATCCTGCTGGCAGCGGTGTATCTGGGCTGCGAATACGGTGGCCGGATCAGCTCGATCCTGCTGAACATTCCGGGCGAAGCCTCCACCGTGATGACCACCCTCGACGGCTACCCGATGGCCCGCAAAGGCCTGGCCGGTGTGGCGCTGTCGCTGTCGGCGTGGAGCTCGTTCATCGGTGCGTTTATCGCCACTTGCGGCATGGTGCTGTTCGCCCCGCTGCTGGCGAAATGGGCGATTGCCTTCGGCCCGGCGGAATACTTCGTATTGATGGTGTTTGCGATTGTCTGTCTCGGTGGCATGGCCGGTGACCGGCCGTTGAAAACCTTTATCGCGGCGTTGATCGGCCTGTTCCTCTCGACCGTCGGCATCGACGCCAACAGCGGCGTTTATCGCTTCACCGGCGACAACATTCACCTGACCGACGGCATTCAGTTCGTCGTATTGGTGCTGGGCCTGTTCTCCATCAGCGAAATTCTTCTGCTGCTGGAAAAAACCCACCACGGCCAGGAAGCGGTGAAAGCCACCGGTCGCATGATGTTCAACTTCAAGGAAGCGGCATCGGTATTCACCGTGAACCTGCGTTGCGGCGTCCTCGGTTTCATCATGGGCGTATTGCCGGGTGCCGGCGCGACCCTTGCCAGCGCCGTGGCCTATATGACCGAGAAACGCATTGCCGGTACCACCGGCAAGTTCGGTGAAGGTGATGCCCGTGGCCTCGCCGCCCCGGAAACCGCCATCGGCGGCGCAGCGTGCGGCGCTCTGGTGCCGATGCTGACCCTCGGTGTACCCGGTTCGGGCACCACGGCGGTGATGATCGGCGCGCTGTCGCTGTACAACATTACTCCCGGCCCGCTGCTGTTCCAGCAACAACCAGACATCGTCTGGGGCCTGATCGCGTCGTTGTTCATCGCCAACGTCATGCTGGTGATCCTCAACATCCCGATGATCCGCGTATTCACCCGCATCCTCGCCGTGCCGAACTGGGCACTGGTGCCGGTCATCGCGATCATTACCGGGATCGGCGTTTACGCGGTGCATGCCACCACGTTCGACCTGTTCCTGATGATCGGCATCGGCATCTTCGGTTACATCCTGCGCAAGCTGGATTTCCCGTTGTCGCCGCTGCTGCTGGGCTTCATCCTCGGTGGTCTGATGGAGCAGAACCTGCGTCGTGCCCTGTCGATCTCCAACGGTGCATTGGAGATTCTCTGGTCGAGTCCGATCACCTTCGGTTGCTGGGTACTCACAGCGATCATGCTGCTGATGCCGATCATCCGCATCTGGCGTAAACGTTCGGCCGCGCAACGCGCCATCGCCGATGTTTGATCGGTCTTCCCTCAAGTCCTGGTGGGGAACCCCGCTGGTCGGTCTGCTCGGCGGTTACCTCGCCAGCCAGATCGGCTGGCCACTGCCGTGGATGGTCGGCTCGTTGTTGGCGATCATCCTCGTACGCTGCCTGACCCCCTGGCAACTCACGGAAATCCCTGGCGGCCGCAAGTGCGGCCAGTGGATTGTCGGCATCGGCATCGGCCTGCACTTCACTCCAGTGGTGATGGAGCAGGTGCTCAGCCATTTCGGTTTGATCTTCTTCGGTGCGCTGGTCACCAGCCTGTCGGCGGTAGTCGGCGTGTGGCTGATGCGGCGCACCGGCGAGGATCGCGCCACGGCGTTTTTTTCGAGCATGCCCGGTGGATCCGGAGAGATGGTCAACCTCGGCGCACGCAACGGCGCGATGCTCAGCCACGTCGCGGCGGGACAGAGTCTGCGGGTGTTGGTGGTGGTGTTGTGTGTGCCGGCGGCGTTCAAGTATTTGCTTGGCGACGGCAACCCGATTGCCCACGCTGGCAGCGTCGATTGGCGCTGGCTGGCGATTTTGTTTCCGGCGGGTGGTTTGCTCGCGTGGCTCTGGCAACGTTTGCGCCAACCGAACCCGTGGCTGTTCGGGCCTCTGCTGGTGAGTGCCACGGTGAGTATCGCCTGGGATCTGCACATCGGTTTGCCGGATGGCGGCAGTCAGATTGGCCAGTGGTTGATTGGCAGCGGTTTGGGCTGTCACTTCAACCGGCAATTCTTCCGGCGTGCGCCTTCATTCATGGGGCGCACGTTGATCGGCACGGCGTTGACCATGTTGATCGCGACGCTGGCGGCGTTGGGGTTGAGTGCGCTGACGCATCTGGATCTGCGTTCGCTGACGCTGGGCATGATGCCCGGCGGAATTGCCGAAATGAGTCTGACGGCGGAGACGCTGCAACTGTCGGTGCCGCTGGTGACGGCGATGCAGGTGATGCGGTTGCTGTTTGTGCTGTTTCTGGCGGAGCCGTTGTTCAAGTACTGGAATCGTAATCCCGAGTAAGACCGTGTCGACTTCATCGCTGGCAAGCCAGCGATGGGGCCCTTCAAATCGGCGGCAGACGCCACTCGATCGGCGTCTCGCCATTCTGCTCAAGAAACTTGTTGGTCCGGCCAAAGTGCCCGCAACCGAGGAACCCGCGATAAGCCGACAACGGCGACGGATGCACCGACGTCAGCACCAGATGCTTGGTCGCATCGATCAGCTTCTGCTTGCTTTGCGCATGCGCGCCCCAGAGCATGAACACCAGATGCGGCTGGCGTTCGCTGACCAGTTCAATGATCCGATCAGTGAAAAACTGCCAGCCCTTGTCCTTGTGCGCATTGGCGTTGGCGCGCTCGACGGTCATGGTGGTGTTGATCATCAACACGCCCTGATCGGCCCAGCTCTGCAGGTAGCCGTGATTGGGGATATCGATGTTCAGGTCGCGCTTCAATTCTTTATAGATGTTGACCAGCGATGGCGGCGCCGGCACGCCTGGTTGCACCGAGAAGCACAAACCATGCGCCTGGCCCGGGCCGTGATACGGGTCCTGGCCGAGAATCACCACCTTCACTTTATCCAGTGGCGTCGAGTTCAAGGCATTGAAAATCATCGGCCCCGGCGGATAGATTTCCTTGCCGGCCGCCCGCTCCTGCTGCAGAAACTGGCGCAACTCTGCCATGTAAGGCTGGTCGAACTCAGCACGCAGTGCCTCCTTCCAGCTCGGTTCGAGTTTGATACGGTCGTCAGCAGTCATGGTCATACCCGGCAAAAACAATGGGGCGAACCCTAGGAAAGCCGACCACGCTTGTCAATTGCTCTGACACCGATCCGGCACTTTCCCCCACAACGATCATACTGATCGTTCAAATTCCCGATCGAGGTCACGATGAATCTGCACTTCGAAGAACTCACCGGCACCGATGGCGCCCGCATCGGCATCGCCAGCCTGGATGCTGAAAAATCGCTGAACGCGCTGTCCCTGCCGATGATCAACGCCCTCAGCGACAAACTGAACGCCTGGGCCAAGGATCCACAAATCGTCTGCGTATTGCTGCGCGGCAATGGCGCCAAAGCCTTTTGCGCCGGCGGCGAAGTGCGCAGCCTGGTCGAAGCCTGTCGTGCCCACCCCGGCGAAGTGCCGCCGCTGGCCGCACAGTTTTTCAGCGCGGAATATCGCCTCGATTACAGCCTGCACACCTATCCGAAACCGTTGATCTGCTGGGGCCATGGTTACGTGCTCGGTGGCGGTATGGGCCTGTTGCAAGGCGCGAGCACGCGGATTGTCACGCCGAGCAGCCGCTTGGCGATGCCGGAAATCACCATTGGTCTGTATCCGGACGTCGGCGCCAGTTGGTTTCTCGCACGTCTGCCGGGCAAGCTCGGCTTGTTTCTGGGTCTGACCGGCGCGCACATGAACGCGCGCGATGCGATCGATCTCGATCTGGCCGATCGTTTTCTGCTGGATGAACAGCAACCGCAACTGATCGAAGGCTTGCTGCAATTGAACTGGCAGGAACAGACCGACATGCAACTCAACAGTCTGCTCAAGGCCCTGCAACAGGAAGCCGTGGCGCAGATGCCCGAAGCGCAGTGGCTGCCGCGCCGTCAGCAGATCGACGAACTGCTTGATGTCAGCGACGTTGCCTGCGCCTGGAAAGCCATCAGCCTGCAACGCGACAGCAGCGATCCATTGATCGCACGGGCGGCGAAAACCATGAGCGAAGGCTCACCGCTGACCGCGCATCTGGTCTGGGAGCAGATTATCCGGGCGCGGCACATGTCGCTGGCCGAAGTCTTTCAGATGGAGTACACCCTGAGCCTCAACTGCTGCCGGCACCCGGAGTTCAGCGAAGGGGTTCGTGCGCGGCTGATCGACAAGGATCAGAAACCGCATTGGCATTGGCCGGACATCAACCATGTGCCGGATGCGGTGGTCGAGGCGCACTTTCACAAAGTCTGGGAGGGGCGGCATCCGTTGGCGGATTTGACGCAGTATTGAATCCCGTCAATGCCTGCGATGGCCGATTTTCGAACGCTATCGCGGGCAGGCCTCTCGATTGTGGCTAGACGTTCAAGTCGTAAAATTTCACTATTTCCGCCAGTGCCTGCAACGCCTCTTCGTCATTTCTTGTCAAGATATCCTCGACGTCACGAAGCGGAGGAAGAGGATGTAGCAGGCCAGAAAGCTCGTTCGCGGAATAGTCGCGGACAGACTTCCCGGCTTCGTTGACTCTTATAAAACTGATAGCAGCATCACCACCTGAGAAATGATTGGAAACCCGGATCTTCGGCGACATGCCGTAATCCACAACGACGACAAGGTCGTCGTTTTCACGGTGAAATTTAAGGTTATCAATAGACAATCCAGAGGTGGAGAAGTCGACTCCATCAGTACCGCCCCCGGCATTCATCACGACATCTCGTCCGAGTCCGTCATATCTGTAAAGGTCGTTACCAGCGCCACCGGACAGCGTGTCGTTTCCTGCACCCCCCATCAGAATGTCATCGCCAACATTGCCTGTTAACAGATCATCACCTCGTAAGCCTCGAATCTCTCCTGACCCGCTTAGCGTGTCATTGCCATGACCTCCAACCAGCGGGAGAGCTTGTCCTTCACGAATGGATTTGAAGTGCGTTGAGCTATTAACGATTACACCTTGATGGTAAGTATCTGGCACCGCACTTAACTGGCTCGACTCTAAAAGTTGCTTCAAACTGACGCTCGTTCCATCAGCAAACTTTATAATCTCAATACCCGAACCGGCCAGATCACCAGCATGAGGCAACACAATCCGAACCTGTTGTGATCCTCCCCATCTGATATCGAGCGTCGAATACAGCATCTTTGCCCGAAGTGGACGGCGATAGGCATCGCGATGCGGATCAGGTGCCAACTCAACATTGACTGCTTCAATCAGAGCCGCCCCCCAACTTAACTGCAGTTGATCACGCATAGCCTCATCAGGAAGGATGACAGTGTCTTGGTCGAGCACTCCGTATTCGTCACTCCATCCGGTAACGCCCACTTCAGGCCGGAGAAAAACAGGGTTCAATACGTCCGCAATAACGGTCGTTGCGCCAGCATGCGATTGCACGATGTACGTATCGGCACCGTCCTCACCGTAAAGCCAATCTTCCCCTGCACCAGCGATCAGGTAATCCGCGCCTTCAGAGCCAAGCAACGTATCGTTACCTGCCCCGGCAGATAGCAGGGCGCCCAGTGTTCTGCCCCCCACTGCGCCATAATCGAGCGGCGAACCGGCGTAGGCGACGATTACATCATCCCCTGCACCTCCCAGGAAAAGGTTTCCGACTTCGACATTTACTCGCCCGCCAGCATCGCTGCCCTGCACGATTTTATGTTTGATGGTTTCAGTCGTGACGTTCCAGCGAAACTCTTTACGAACAGTCTCGCCAACGCCAAAGCTTCCCGCCGGATAGATGAACCATCCCTCAATAGCGCCTGAGTCTTTTCTGTCCTCGACTATTACGTCTCCAGTCTTGAACGAAAACCCACTGCCCGTTCCAGAACGATAGTAGTAAGGTTTCTGAACCGATGATGAAATTGCTCCCTCGGCCTTAACATTTTTGTATTCGACTTGGGAGGTGGATTCAGACTGCCGTTCACTGATCACAGCATCGTCAGCGGCAGACCCCATCCATTGCGGTGTAGCAGACAATGCTCCATTTTCGACGCTTTCGATGAGCAGATCAGTATGGGTGGTAAAGCCCGTATCATTAGTGACTATCTGATTACGAACCCAGATACCCTTTTCATTCAAAATAAAACCCTTTGCGCGCCTGCTCGTCGAACGTTTTTCTTTTAATTCCGCAAGAAACTGACTTGTACAATCGGCGCCATTACCTGAGGCGGAACCGGCGTTTTCATCCAGAACATTACCGTCTGAAGGAGCCTGAAAGTCACCCGTACTGCTGACTTCAGTTATGTCTTTATGTTCTTCGATCATTACCAGATTCGTCACCGGCGGATCGACCACTTCTATCGGACGCTGTATTTTCTTCATGACGTCTTGATAGCTGAGAGTCACGCCATCGCTAAAGCTGAAAGTCGAACCCTGCCAGTTTTCGTGGCGTCGGAGCAGAACCGCATCACCCTTTCCGTTGGACAGCCGCAACACCCGTCCTGCATTGATCTCAATGATGTCCACTTGCAAGTTTTCTGCAGAGAATCCTGCTCCAAACCTGATGACATTCTTGCCACCGGGATCGTTAATAACATCAAGTCCATCACTGATGCCAAAGCAGTAAATATCATCGCCGTCCTCGCTTTCGAGCAAGTCGTTACCGGTCCCCCCCTCGAAAACGTTATTACCTGAATCGCCGCGAAGATAGTCCATTCCCTCCCCGCCAATTAATGTGTCGTTTCCACCGCCACCTTGCAGCGTGTCATTGCCTGAACCTCCATCCATATAATCCGGACCATGATCCGCTTCGGCTTTTTGTTCGTAATCCCCCACCAAAACGTCATTATCCGCGCCTCCATAAAGTGTGTCGGCGCCCAAACCGCCCAAAAGCGTATCGTTTCCTGCATCACCTTGAAGGTAATCATTGTTGACTCCACCTGATTGCAATTCAGCGGCGTCACCATCCAGCGCATCTGCCCCCGACCCACCGATGAGTGTGTCCGAGCCGCCCGCCCCTCTGAGGGTGTCATCCCCCTCACCGCCATCAAGAAAGTCATCACCGTGATAACGAACGGGATGGTTGGGGTAATCACCGGTCAGGTCATCGTTACCGGTGCCCCCCAACAGCGAATCATCAGCGCCGCCGCCACAGAGAGTGTCGTCTCCCGCGCCACCGTCCAGCAAATCACGTCCGAAAAAAATGGCGGCGTTGCCGGCAACTCCGTCCAATCCAACATCGTCACCCTTCAGGTCATCGTTGCCGGGACCGCCATACAACACATCGTTACCACCATTGCCGGCAAGCCGATCATCGCCCATGCCGCCATCCAGTAAATCGTCGCCATGGTGCTTGCTCTGGAGTCCAACACTGCTGTCGAGATCGTCGCCAGACAATGTGTCGTTGCCGTGCCCGCCCAATAGCGTGTCATTCCCTCCCTCACCCCACAAAAGATCATCTTCAGCTCCACCGTCCAGTAGATCTTCGCCCCAGCCACCATTGAGTACGTCCCGGCCACCTTGACCATAAAGAACATCGTTATCGCCCTCCGATGAAGCATTCGGAGAGGCTTTGGAAAAGACGGTAGTGTGATAACTGATGCTGCCGACAAGTCTTTCAACCTGCTTGAAACTCCAATTCTGTTCGACCATCCCGGTCGAGTTATCACCGTATAAAACATCGTCTCCTGCTCCGCCGACCAACGTGTCCCGATTGTTTCCACCGAGCAATACGTCTCGGGAAGCCGTGCCGATCAACAGATCGTCTCCCTCCCCTCCGTCCAGCCAATCGCCACGACTTGCCTTGCCTTTGGCTGAACCATCGGCCAAGGCTTTCTCGAGCGTTGTTTGTTTATCTCCGAACAGGCGATCGTCGCCAGCTTTGCCAAATAGCCGATCAGAACCGCCAAGACCGAGAATGACGTCGTCTTTTGCAGAACCGTAGAGCACGTCGGCTTTGTTCCTTTGTTTTACTTTGGGCAATACCAAGACGTTGCCCAACTCATCGTAAGAGACTTGTTCACCGGGCGTAGCAGGATCGGTGTCTTTGGCTTTCCAGTCGCCTTGCAAGATGAGATCAGGGGAGGAGACTGTTTGCCCTTGATAGTCAGGCAGACGAATACCGAACATTCCCGGCTGGAAGTTCTTGATGACGATCAGATCGCCAGGTCCGTATTTGATGTTCAACGTACTTTCATTGAGTTCTTCGATGAGCGTTACAGCAATCGCTCGATCGTCAGTGAACCAAGTGTTGCTCAGCAGCGTACTGCGCTTTAGCGCCGGGATTGGCAGGCCATTTATCACTATCTGTCCAGCGATTCCGGCTTCGAAAATCTCATCGATTCCATCACCGGTAGAGAACTCGTAGCGATCGTTGCCTTCGCCACCGATAAGGAAGTCGTTGCCCCTCCCACCGACCAATACGTCATCGTCGGCCATTCCATAAAGAGCATCATTACCCTCGCCTCCGGTTAACGAATCACGACCGCGCCCCCCTTCAACGAAGTCATTGCCGGTCAATCCATTGATCGAATCATTACCCGCGCCGCCATACAGGTGATCGGCGTTTGCACCACCTGCGAAAGATCGCCCCCCATCATCACCAAACATGACCAGCGGGTTTGATACCCCCGTCGACATCGGCGCCTGTTTCCCTGAGGCGAGATCCGAGTAGGAAAATTTCCGCAAGGTATTTTCGCCGTACGAGCCATTGGTTCTGGAAATCAATCGGGCCAACATTTGCGCACGATCGGCAATCCATTGCTCTGTAATGACGCCTTCGCCAGTTTGTGGATCGTAAAGCTCCAGTCCCCGTCCCGAGTAACCGTCCGCTCGTTCAATCACTACTTCACTGAGCTGTTTAAGCGAATTGCGCAAAGCTTCGCCGACCGGTGTTGCCTCGGCAGCCAACGTCGCCCACGCAGTAGCACTGCCGTATTCCCCGATTGTCCTGGTAACGATGCTTTGAGACTGAGTCGGTAGAAGGGCCGAAAAAAATGCATAGGCGTTAGTAGCAAAGGTTTCATTGGTGGTGGGCATCGCGGCAGAATTACCGTCGTAGGTACGCCTGAACATGTCGAAAAAGTCATTCAGGCCATATCGCAGAATCAGGTTAACGATGGGAGAAACAGGGGTGTCTTTCACAACATATTGGATGAGCGGGTTGATATTTCCGCTGGCCAGGCCGATGTTGATTTGCTCTGGCAACACTGAAAACAAAGTGCCAACCATATTGACACCGAAGTTCTTTATTACCGACCTCAAACCGGCACTGTAGGAATCCATCGCAAACAGGATATTTTTATAATCATCCAACCTATTAACTTTGGCCAGTTCATGACTGCCTTTGATATCTGAACCTGGATCACCTGCGGATATCAGCCTCCAGGTTTCATAGGGAGGTTTTCCGCCTAACAGGCTAAAGCCGATTGTTCCGGACCAGCCGGCATTTTGACTTGAAGCAGAATCTTCTATCCCAATCTCCTTGCTAAACAACACCTCTCCAATCGCACTAGCATCAATCGCGGCGACTTGATCGATGGAAGGAACGGTCCATGGAGGCAGATCAAATTTAACCGAGCCGTTCATCAGGGAGTTCATAAAGTTGACAGCGACCTGATTGGACGACTCTTGCATCTGAATTTCGCTGAACACTTTATTTAACCTGAGCTCACCTTGCCGCAATGTGTAAGCACGGATCAATGCAGAGTAAGCGCCCCGTCCGCCATTAGCATCAATCGCGACGTCCAGCCAAAGCTTTGCGCTTCTGATTATATCTACCACTTCTTCCTCAAACTCAGCACCCCCCCTGAATTTACTTCCAATGATATCGGATAGTGCTTGGTATAAACGCGTGCAGTTCCCCCCCTCCATCTTCTCAGCTTCGTACCTCATATGTTCTGCCCGGAAATTCATTCCGCCGCATGCATTTGCGGCTTTGAAAATTTCCGTTTTTTCTAGATCATTAAAAATATAACTCATCATTACTTCCCTGTAATAATTGAAGCAGAAAGATACTCACTGACAAACCTAAGCGCTTCAGGAGCGCCGCGTAACGAACTGGTACCCAAACTTACACGACCATCCCCTCCGACAAAGTCGAAGCTATGAAGCTCGACTGAACAACGGGTATTCAGCCTTCGAAAATCTAAATTTTCCAATTCCGGCCTGCTAAACGTCAGCAATTCTGTTTGACTCAACCCACTCGCAACAACTTCATCACTAGCAGAATTTAGACCATCACAATATATAAGACGTGGCGTTCCATCACGACGACGCCAATCAGGTATTACAAAAACCTTAATGCTTCCGACATTCTTAAAATGAGGCGGAGGCGCATTGAGCCAAAGCTCCAATCCCGGATAGTTTTTAAGTTTTATAATCAAGTCATCCGGCCATTCTTTATGCCGATAACCCATCGTGTGCGGCTCATTGTGCTCCGTTCTGGTGTAAAGCCTGGCCGCAACTTTAAAGAACCCCCATTCAGGTGACGGCTCTTTCCCAACCTGCTCATGGGCCGTGAGCAGTTTGGTTCCCGTCCACCAGAACGCCCCCTCAAGAATGTCCGCAATACAGGAGCCATCGCCTTTCAGCCTGGAACCAAAATGAAAGCCGGGGATTCGAGTCCTGTCCAGATAGCTGCCCCCCAGAATGGGCACCTGCTCCATGCCGGCGAGCTTTTTACTGCACTCGCCTTCTTCCTTGTGGCGGATCGCCCGGGCTTGCGCCGCTTCCTCCCACTTGAGATGAAAATCTACTATCCAATAACAAACGGCAAAAAAAATACTGTATTTCACAGCTTTTTTAATCCCCCTGACTGCATCCCTTCGAGACACCTTAAACATTTCAACGCCCCCTGTTGAAACAGCAGAAACAGCTCACTTATTACTGTGGATCATCATTAGCTCATCAAATATATCGAAATATCCTTTCAGCCCATCCATCACACTAAACTTACTCGCAGCCAACTTTGCCGAGTCGCCGATTTCTTGCATATCCCTTTCAGACTTTAAAACCCCGCCCACTTTCCGGGCGATCGCCTTGCAGTCAAAAAAATCCACTAACAACCCATTCACCCCATCAACAATAACCTCCTGCACGGGTGCCGTATCAGATGCAACCACGACACAGCCAGAAGCCATAGACTCTAAGAGCGACCACGACAAAACAAAGGGATAAGTCAAATAAACGTGAGCTTTCGAAACCTTCAGGACAGCTCTGTACTTTTGGTAAGGCAGTTTCCCGGTAAAATGCACACTGGAAAGATCAAACGTCACCTCCGCCATCATCTTAGTTCGCCAATCTGGATACCCGATTGGCATTCGTCCATAACTGACGCCATCTCCACCGACAATGACTATTTGAGCGTCCGGGCACTCGGCCTGAATATGAGGAATGGCTCTCATGAAAATATGGAATCCGCGATAGGGCTCCAGATTTCTGGCCACGTACGTAACGATTGGCTGACCTGCTTTCAAAACATGCCCACTGGGCAGCGTTACCGAATCAACCGTGGGTGACGAGCAATTCTGAACAACACCTTCATGTATCACTCGAATTTTCGATTGGTAGGCTGCCGGAAAAAGGCTGCGCTGCCACCGTGTTGGAGCAATTGCAAGATCACACTGTTCAAGATTCAAAAGATGCATCGAGTTCAAAACCCGTAGCCTTGCGGAGGTTCCTTCCACGCATGGAAACTCTGGATCAAACCCAGCGTCCGCGCCTTGCGCCTGATAATAAAACTCACAAAAGTGAATCAGCGGCACATCGGGATATACGTCTTTGATGAATAGTGTTTCGCCCCATCCAGGATGAGCGAGAATGACATCGGGTCGATAACCCTCCAGCTTTATTTTTTGTAAAATATGGAAAACTCGCTGCCCATCAATTACCGCTTCCTCATACTTGCGCAAAAAAAACATGAACATCGCTTTGCCTGGTTTTTGATGATCGATATCGAAACAGCTTTACGCCTTCGATTCCGGGAGCCGTATCTCGCCCAATAGCGATCACCTCGCAACATCGACGAACTGCCTCTAAAGCCACATGACGAAATTGCCCCGGAAAATTTTGATGAACCACAAGAAGTTTCATACCTGAGCAAAGTCCGTTTTATATATCTCCATTGAACTGAGGTTTTTCAACATCAATTGACATATACAAACGCTAACAAATGCTTGGAAATAAAACTGTAGGAGACTTCCTAGAAGTCCCTAGGAGATGGCGTAACACAGGTATTTTTTAGCAGGCACAAAAAAGCGGCGCTCAATGCGCCGCTTTTCGTTTGTGGGTGATTACCAGCGGTTGCCACGTCCGTTGTAGTCGCCACGTCCGCTGTGTCGGTCATAGTTGCCGCGTCCACGGTGGTCGTTGTCCCAACCGCCGCGACGATGGCCGTCCCAGTTGCCGCGGTCATTGCCGTGCCAGCGACGGCTTTCGTAATAACGCGGTGCCGGCTGATAGTAGCGTGGTGCCGGTTGGTAATAACGCGGTTGCTGGTAGTACCGCGGTGCTGGCTGGTAGTAGCGGGGTTGCGCGTAATACGTGCTGCCTCCGCTGTAATAGGTGCCACCTGTGTTGTAGTAAGCCGGTGCGGGGGATGTGTAGACCTCGGAGCTGTAATACGAGTCCGCATACGAGTATGGGACGCAACCGGCAACGGAAAACATCAACGCAGCAAGCAGAAGAATTCGTCTATACATGGCGGCCTCCTGGACCGCGGGTTGGCCACACCAGCGACGCTGGCGGGCGACAGCCATTTAATCGGTGGCTGACGAAATATCTGACAGCGTTTTCCGAATCTGGTGCGTTCCTGCAACAAGTTGAAACAAGTGATTGATGAAACCTTGTTCATCGGTAAAACGCGGTCATTCAGCTGCTGATTAGTGGTGACCACCGTGATATCCGCCGCCGTGATAACCCCGTCCGTAGCCGCCTCGGTAGCCGTAGCCACCGTAGTAATAGCGGCCGCCGCCGTAGTAACGCGGACCGTAATAACCGCCGTAGTAATAAGGCGAGTAATAGCCGGGAGAGTAGTAGGTGGCGGGGTAAGCGTCGTAAGGGCCGGCGTAGTAGTAACAACCAGACAAACCAAAAACGAGAACGGCACCGAGCAAGATTTTCGGGATACGCATGGCGGCCTCCTGAAAGACCCACGGCCGCAACGGAACAGAGCAGCCGACACACGTTTGACTGGTGCGGAGCAATCAAGTGCCCAGTGCCGCTCGGCTTCAGATCAGCGGTGTTCGCCCCCTCGCAAAACCCTGTGGGAGCGAGCTTGCTCGCAAAGGCGGTGAATCAGCCAAATCATTGTTGAATGACATACCGCATTCGCGAGCAGGCTCGCTCCCACAGGTTCTGATGCAATACCCCCGAATACAGGAGCATCCATTCGCGCCGCACATGGAGCAGTTATTTGCGCGCCGTGCCACTAGAATGCATGCCATCGGGCCACTGCCAACGGAACTGCCATGCCGCATCGATCTGCGCTGTACTCCCAACGTTCGCTGGTATTGACGTTGATCGCCCTGCTCGGCGCCGGTTTCCTCGCCACGTCCCTGCTGAGTTACTACGCCTCCCGCGCATCGATCCGCGACAACATCGTCAACACTGAACTGCCGCTGACCTCCGACACGGTGTACTCGGAAATCCAGAAAGACCTGGTCCGGCCGATCCTGATTTCCTCGATGATGTCCCGCGACACCTTCATGCGCGACTGGGTGGTAAACGGTGAGCAAAACCCCGAACAGATGACCCGCTACCTCAACGAGGTCATGACCCATTACGGCGCCTACACCGCGTTCTTCGTCTCCAACAGCACCCTCACCTACTACCACGCCAAAGGCGTGCTCAAGCAGATCAAAGTGGAAGAACCGCGCGACGCCTGGTACTTCCGCGTCCGCGACATGAAAGACCCCTACGAGATCAACGTCGACCCGGATCTGGCCAACAAGGACAACCTGACCTTCTTCATCAACTACAAGGTCTACGACTACCACGACCGTTTTATCGGCGCGGCCGGTGTCGGTCTGACCGTGGATGCAGTGATCAAGTTGATCGACAAGTATCAACAGCGCTATCAACGCAGCGTGTATTTCGTCGATACCTTTGGCCGGCTGGTGCTGACCGGTGCAGAAGGTGGCCCGCAAGGTGCGCACATCGGCCAGAGCCTCGGCGAACTCGAAAGCATGAAAAGCCTGGTCAGCCAGTTGCCCAAACCGCATACCGGCAGCTACGAATATTCCGCCCACGGTCAGGGGCATTTCCTCAACGTGCGGTTTATTCCGGAGTTGAACTGGTACCTGTTCGTGGATAAACGCGAAGACGGCGCCTTGAGCGAAATCCGTCAGTCGCTCTACCTCAACCTGCTGATCTGCCTGTTGGTGACGCTCAGTGTTCTGGCGCTGCTCAACCGCGTGATCAAGCGCTATCAAACCAAAATCCAGGCTCAAGCCACCCTCGATAGCCTCACCGAACTGCCCAACCGCCGCGGCTTCGACATTCTCGCCGCGCAGGCCTTGCACGAAGCACAACGCGAGACCAAACCACTGACGGCGTTGCTGCTCGACCTCGATCACTTCAAGGTGTTGAACGATTCCTACGGGCACATGGCCGGCGATCAAGTGCTGATCGGTTTTGCCCGCGATCTGCAAAGCTGCCTGCGCCACGCCGATATCGTCTGTCGCTGGGGCGGTGAGGAATTTATCGTTTTACTGAAGGACACCGACGGTGACACCGGCCAGAACATTGCCGAAAAGATCCGCGAACACGTCGAACGCCAGGAATATGCCTACAACGGCCACGCACTTAGTCTGACGGTGAGCATCGGCGTCACTACCCTGCAACGCGATGACACCTTGCACAGCCTGCTGTCGCGGGCCGATCATGCGATGTATCGGGCCAAACAATCGGGCCGTAACCGCACCTGCGTGGAAATGCCTCACTCGACTTATGCCTGAATCCGACGTTAAACCCGACCATTGCCCAGCCTGCGGCGCCCGCAACGACTGCAGCCTGGCCGACCCGCGCACCGCTGATCGCGAATGCTGGTGCTACGGCGTGACTATCAATCCGTCCGTGCTCGAAGCGTTGCCGCCAGAGCTGCGCAACCAATCCTGCCTGTGCCCGCGTTGCGCGCAGGTCGAGGCGCAGTTGCAAGCGGCCAAGCGCTCGATCCCGTAAGATGCGTGGCCCTTCTTTCACTGAACTCTGAACATGCGCGTCGATCGTTTCCTCAGCAACCTGCCCCGCTACAACCGTCAGCAGGTTCGCCTGTTGCTGGTGGAAAAGCGTGTGCGGATTGACGGAAAAGTCGTCAGCGATCCGCACAGCGAAGTGCTGGAATTCAGCCGCGTCGAAGTCGATGACGAAGTCCTGCAAAGCGGTAAGCCGGCGCGCTATTTCATGCTGCACAAACCGCCGGGCTGCGTCAGCGCCACCCGCGATCCGCAACACCCGACCGTGCTCGACCTGATTGATGAACCGGACAAGGACGACCTGCACATCGCCGGACGCCTGGACTTCAACACCACCGGTTTGATGCTGATCACCAACGACGGAAGTTGGTCCCGGCGCCTGACCCAGCCGCAGACCAAATTGCCGAAGGTCTACTACGTCGAGACCGAGCAGGAGATTGGCGCGGAATATGCGATCACCTTCGCCGAGGGGATCTACTTTGCGTTTGAGGACCTGACCACGCAACCGGCGCAGCTGGAGCTGCTCGGCCCGTGCTCGGCGCGGTTGAGTATCGTCGAAGGTCGCTACCATCAGGTGAAGCGCATGTTCGGCCACTTCAACAACAAAGTCGTGCGTCTGCACCGCGAATCGATAGGCCCGCTATTGCTCGACAGCGCGCTAAAACCGGGCGAGTACCGCGCTTTGCGCACCGAAGAGATTCATTTGTTCTAAGCCCGCGACCGCTCAGCAGAAGTTGTCGAACAATTTACCAACGGCACTTGCGCGATCCTGCCTCCCCTGCTTGAATCAGGACGTCGGCCAAATTGTGACCGACAAGTCACAACATACTTCTAAGAAACTTTTTGCCGGTCGGAGAGCCACCAGACTCCACCTCCCCCGGCAGACTGCCCGCCAATAACAACACCCGTCGACCTGCCGTTCCGGATCGACATGGGCTTCAAAACTCCAGGCGTATGCCTACCTGTCACAAAGCTCGTGCAATCTCTATTTGCGCGCATACCCGCTTGCTTGCCAGGAGTCTTATGACATGAGGCCAGAAATCGCTGTGCTGGATATACAGGGTCAGTATCGGGTTTACACGGAGTTCTATCGCGCAGACGCCGCAGAAAAGACCATCATTCTGGTCAACGGCTCGATGGCCACAACTGCGTCGTTTGCACAGACTGTGAAAAACCTGCACCCGCAATTCAACGTGGTTTGCTACGACCAGCCCTACGCGGGTCGATCGAAAGCGCACAATCGCCACGAGAAGCACCTGACCAAGGACGTCGAAGGGCAGATTCTGCTGGAGCTGATCGACCACTTCGCCGCCGAACACGTGTTGTCGTTTTCCTGGGGCGGCGCCGCGACCCTGGTCGCCCTCGCCCATCAGCCACGACGCATAGAGAGAGCGGTGATCAGCTCGTTCTCGCCGGTGATCAACGCACACATGCTCGATTACCTCGAACGCGGCGTCGATTACCTCGGCCAGCGCGACGGCGACCGGGTCGGCCATCTGGTCAACAACACCATCGGCAAACACTTGCCGTCGCTTTTCAAGCGCTTCAATTATCGCCACGTCAGCAGCCTGGCCGAGCACGAATACGGGCAGATGCATTTCCACATCAGCGATGTGCTGCACAGCGATCGCCAGTGCTACTTGAATGCGGCGAAAAAGATCAACGTACCGGTGCTGTTTTTAAACGGCGAATGGGACGAATACACCGCGGCCGAAGATGCGCGCCTGTTCGGTAACCATGTGGCGCAGAGCACGTTTACCACGCTGCAAGCCACCGGGCATTTTCTCGACATGGAGCACAAGGCCGCGTGCCGCGATAGCCAGAATGCCTTGCTCGGATTTCTCAAACCGGCACAGCAGACCAGCCGAACGCGTTACTCGTTTGTTCAGGATCAACATGCACTGGCCATTTGAAAAAGTGTCGTCGCGAGCGAGGCTGCAAGGTAGGGATTTTGGTTTACCGACCCGCAGGGCTCGCCCGCGATTGACCGGTTTCAGTGATTTAAAGCCTTCATGAGTAAAAGAAAAACTTCAAATCCGTGGCCGAGTCTGGTACAAAGTCAGCCGCTCTGAGCGGGTATAGTTTAATGGTAGAACAGTAGCTTCCCAAGCTTCCGACGAGGGTTCGATTCCCTCTACCCGCTCCAACATTCTGTTTTCAGGTACTCCCGAGTAATCCTATAAACACCGAAACCCCAAAGAACCCGGCCTATTGAGCCGGTTTTTTTATGCCTGCATATACCCCTATACCCCTATGTATGCCTTGGCATTATGTATGCCTGCTTGTATGCTAATTCAAGAGACGAACTTAGGCATACAAAAAATGAAGCGGAAAGATATCAAGCGCCGCCCTCTATCCGACACAGCCCTGTCCGGCCTGGAGCCCGAAGCGACTGCCTACAGGGAAAAGGACGGGGACGGCCTGTACTTTCGCGTGAAGCCAAACGGCACCAAGTCGTGGGAGCTTCGCTACAAGAAACCGGACGGTAAGTGGAGCTGGCACGGTCTTGGCGGTTATCCCGATTTTTCAGGCGCCATGGCGCGCGAAAAGGCACGAGAAGCTAAACGCCTGGTCGCCAGCGGCACTGATCCGGTACAGCATAAAGCCGCCCAACGGGTCGCAAAAGAAACAGCCTGTGCCGACACCTTTGGTGCTGCCGTCGAATACTGGTATCAGCGCAAAGCTCAGGACGGTCGAGCGGCCAGTACCTTGCGTCTGATGCGCGGATACTTAGACAACGATGTTCTGCCTGCCCTCGGCAGCAAATTGTTGACCGATATCACCCGGCGCGACTGCGCCAATCTTCAAGAAAGCATCGAGGCCAGGGGCGCTCTGAATACACGCGACAAGATCCGCGTGGCTCTGCGCCAGATATTCAGCCAGGCGATCGCGCGCGGCCTGTGCGAACACAACCCTGCAAGCGAGTTAGGTGCTATCGCCGCTCCAACACCGAAAGCCAAACAATACCCTCACCTGCTTGAGCCTGAACTTCCCGCCTTCCTGCGAGCTCTGCGCCATAGCACGAGTCGAACGCCCGCCCGAGTGGCTACCTGGCTTGTCGTGTGGACCGCAAGTCGACCAGGTGTTGTGCGTTACGCCGAATGGAGCGAAGTCGACTTTGAGCGAGCCCTGTGGAGCATTCCTGCTGAAAAAATGAAGGCACGCCGGGACCATGTCACCCCGCTAAGCCGACAGGCACTGGATGCGCTGCGCGAATTGCACCGAATGACAGGTCGCGGACGTTATTTGTTCCCTGGTATCGGCGCCAAGAAGCCTGTTATCAGCGAGAACACCATCAACCTGACGCTCAACAAGGTCGGCTACAAAGGCCGTCTCGTAGGTCATGGCAGTCGACATACGGCTAGCACACTCCTGCGCGAACATGGCTGGGAAAAAGACTTTGTTGAGGCCCAATTGGCGCACAAAGAGCAAGGCATGGCAGGCGTCTACAACCAGGCAGCTTACCTGGAGCAACGTCGCTCGATGCTTCAGTGGTACGCAGACTATCTTGAAGCACTCGAAACGGGCATGACTGCAGCACAACGTGCCGAGTTTGATCGCTTGGTGAATAGCTCTGGAATCAACGTCGTAACGCTCAAGCTCGCTTGATCAAGTTACCTGCCAAGCCGGATGAAAAGAGATCACCTGCACACCGGCTAGCCAACCTTTGCAACAGTTCACCTACGGAGGCTTTGTGGACGAAGAAGAATTTCTGGACCTCAAGGGTCTCGGTGAAACATTCGTGGACTTCGATGCTGTCGATAAGTCCATTGTCTTGGGACGAGAGGACTTCATCCGGATGGCGATGCCAACCGAAGGAGGCAAAGTAGACCTAGAAAATTTTGGCGGCTGGCTTCGAATCGGCCGCAACGGGCTATATGTGAATCTCGACCATGAGCAAACCGCCGACCTAACTCCAGAGGAAGCGGCGATCCTGTGCGCCCATCCATCCGGCGACCTTGAGGCACCAGTCCTCAGTTTCGCGTGTACTGTCGGTGAACTGGAGCAATGCGTGGAGTTTTCGATTGCAGCGGGACGGGACTTCCCGCTCAGCAGAAAGGCATTTGAACAAGTAGTATCTTCAAAGGCACAACAGAAGCTCGTTGAAAGCTGTGAAGCCGATCAGATAAAACCCTCCACTCAAAGTAGCAAACACCTGACAAAGCCGGAGCAGCGCCTTCAACAAATTCGTCGCTGGTTCGAGGAGCAACGCGAATTCACCACAGCGAATCTGCGTTCCGCCCGGAGCGGGAAACTGGGGGCGCGTGACGCATGTTGGTCCTGGCTCGAGCAGCAAGGTCTGACCAAACCAGGCATCCTTTTCTACGGCTCATACAAAACTAAAAGCAAAAAAACCAATAAATTTACTGACTCTTGGAGTGAATTCCTCGAGAAAACAGCTGATAGGTAGGTGGGAAAATTAGGTGTACCTACCTACTAGCTTTCGGGCTAGTTGCATGGCGCATCGTTCGCTTCACGGATCAACCCGAGAGCAAACGATATGAATCACCACAATCCCAATCCGCATTTCAACATCCCGGCTGCCGGCCCGTCGGTACTGATCACCATGTCAGAACTGGCGGCCTTACTGCACCGTACCCGCTCCGGCGTAGACAAGCTGCGTCAGCGTGACCCCAATTTCCCCAACCCCCTGAAAGACGGTACTGACCGGCGCAGCCGCATCTACTTTGTGCGCAAAGAAGTCGAGGATTATTTGCAGGCCAAGCTCAACGCCCGTGAAACGGTGGCTTACCTGGAAAGCGCTAGCAACTACTTGTCCAGCGCTCACTCGCCCCTGAAGGACTAAACCATGAATTACTTTCAACGCGACCAGTTGGCCGCGCGGGGTTCGGCTTGCCTGGAGAAAGTCTTCGCCATGTTGGTCATGTTGCCACCCAACGCCGAACTGCTGCTGATGCTGCTGGTTTTGGAGGTGCTGCCGTGGGTGTAACTTCCATCGAAAAACTGCTGTCAACTCTGGATAAAGTGAAGCTTGTGAAGGCCGGCCGCTGGATTGCCTGCTGCCCCGCGCACCACGACCGGACTCCCTCGCTGAGTATCAGCGAAGCTCAGGACGGCACTGTCCTCATCAAGTGCTGGGCCGGTTGCAATGCGTCCCAGATCGTTAAGGCTGCCGGCTTGGAGCTGCGCGATCTGTTTCCGGCGCGTGCCAGTAAGCCACGCATGCCTAGCCCAAGTCGTGAAGCCGTCAACCACGAGCGCACCGTCGTCGCTATTGGTAATGCTCAGCTCGCGAAAGGTGAGCATCTGAATTCGAAAGATCAGGCCCGCTTCAACTTGGCCCTCGCCCGCCTCAAACGCTTGGCGGTGAAGCCATGACTGGGGTGGACCTTTTCGCTAAGCAATGGGTTGAAATCGACCTGCAGCCGACCTCTTTGAATGACGGCCGCGGCGAAGATGAAACTGAAAACGAACGGCAGAGCCAGGCGTCGCAGCTGGTCGCCTATGTCCAAACCCGCGCCGAGCTGTTCCACGACGAGAACAAGGAGGTTTATGCGCAGGATCGCGGCACAGGGGAAGTGCGTCGGGTAGATGGTCGTCAGTTCCGCGACTGGCTTGTGGCGAGCTTCTACAAAGACGCTGGTAAGTCGGCACGCGACCAATCCGTGCGGGAGGCTCTGTCCACCCTTTCCGGCTTGGGTCGCTTCGATGGTCAGTGCTTGCCAGTTCACATCCGGGTCGCCGGGTCGTCCGGTCAATACTTCCTGGATCTGGCTATTCCAGGAGATAGCCGGGTCATCTGCATCGAGCCTGATCGCTGGTTCATCTGCGATTCGCCGGCAGTGATGTTCACTCGCCCCGAGGCTATGCAACCGTTGCCGATGCCGATCAAAGACGGCTCTATCAGCATGCTTTGGAAGATTGCCAACATTCCCGAAAACCAGCGTTTGCTGGTGCTGGCCTGGTTGGTCGAGTGCTTGCGCCCGGACACTCCGTTCCCGTTGATCGAGCTGATGGGTGAACAGGGCACCGCGAAGAGCACCACGCATACCGCCCTGCGTCGCCTGATCGACCCCAATGCTTGCGACTTGCGCACTGCGCCGAAGAGTGCCGAGGATGTATTTGTCGGTGCCGGGGCCTCGTGGATCGTCTGCTACGAAAATGTTAGTCACCTGTCTGCGCAGATTCAGGACGCCCTCTGTACGGTGGCGACCGGCGGCGGTTATGCCAAGCGCAAGCTGTTCACTGACGCAGACGAAAGCATCATCAACGTGAAACGCCCTGTTGGCATCAACGGCATCTCGGCTGCCGTTACCGCACAAGACTTGATTGATCGCACGCTCAGTATCGAGATGCCCGTTGTGCGTGAGCGAGTCGAGGTGACCGGTCTGTGGCAGGCGTATGAGGCCGAACGCAGCCAGCTGCTAGGCGCGCTGCTCGACATTGCGGCAAAGGCACTCGCGCTGCTGCCGTCTATGCGTTTGCCCGCTGGCGATAAGCCTCGCCTTGTGGAGTTCGCACTGCTCGGCATGGCCGTCGCCAAAGCAGTGGGCCAATCCGGAACCGAATTTATGATGCAGTTCACCGCCAGCCGGCAGGAAAGCATCGCCCGCACCATCGACGCCAGTCCGGTTGCCGGGGCAGTACTGGAATGGTTTGAACGTTACCCCTATGGTCGTCGCGCCTCGGCAAAGGCTCTGATGGGCGAGATCGAACATTTCCGCCCGACGTACTGCGATGCGTGGCCGAAGTCGGCAAAGGGTTTTGCCGATGCCCTGCGCCGTGCGGCACCGGCTCTGCGCCAGCTGGGGGTCGAATGCCGGTGTCTCGGAAAGATTGGCGGATCGGTACAGTGGGAAATTGTTCCGAAGGAACAAGGGACTTCTTCAAGTCCTGCAAGTCCTGATGTCCTGCAAATTAATGGTCGCGAGGAGGACATCAGGACGTTCAGGACTTCGAAACAGGCCTTGTTCCGCGATGAGGTGGAACAAGCAGGTGCTCAGGTCGTCGCTACCGACTATGAGGAGTTCTAGTATGGCCGCATTGGACTACCTCAAAGGCTGCGGCCTAAGCGTTGAAGCTATCAACGGCAAGCTTCGCCTCAGCCCTATCAAACTCATCACGGACGACGTGCGGCGCTATGTGCAGCAGCACCGCACGGACTTGTTGACCGAGACTAAATACGCACCATTGGCCTGGCTCCACTTGCTTGTTCTGAAGTCCGGCGCTGTCGTACAGCACTTCCTCGAGCAGAATACGGCAGAGGTCGAGCAGGATGCCCGGCGTCGCCATGGCGCTCTCCTGCTATCCGTAGTGCCATTGCCAGGTATCCAACGAGCGCTAACCGACGAGGAAATTGCCAAGGCCCTTGCCGGCACGCTGGCAAAGCAGCAGACGCCCGTGTTGGATGGCAAAGACTGGTTGCGTCGTGTGGCCGCTCATCTGGAAGCTTCACCGGACTACTTGATGAAGCAAGGTTTTCTCGACCGGCATGACCTGGTGGAACAGCAACACCAATTGCCCGAAGCAGTGGCATCTCTGATCCGCAGCAATCCGGCCTGGCGTGCTCCTCCTGTGAATAACTGATCGCCAAAAATACTGCTTAGCCCACATGAAACAGCGGCGCCCGCTAGGACAACAACCATGAGCAAAAATAGGATATTCAAGGAAACACCCAAGACTCGGCTGATTGTGTCCGTGGAAGCCAGCACGGTGGAGTTGATCGACGAGCTAATTCGTCGGGGGCATCCGGCCAAGGGGAACCGTTCGGAATTCGTGCGTCTGGCTATCGAAGAGAAGCTGGAGGGTGACGTGGTTCGGTTCCAGAACCATTTTTCAGCAGTTCCCTAGACGTATCTGAAACAGTTGGAGGATTTTCGTCAGCCCTTAATGCGTGCGTATTTTGATGATTTTCAGACCAGTACGCGCGCACGCGCGTAGGAGGATCGTCAGAAAGTGAAGAATGCGGGCAGAGGACCGTGGTCGCGCGCCCCTCCTAAGATTTTCAACTTACGAGACTGATCGCTCTTGGCCGATAACTGCCTTTCACGAATGGCAGTTATCGGCCCAAAGCCGAAGCAGGGCTCCAGAAATGGCGACCACTCAGCGAACATTCAACACTTAAGTTGCTGAGCGTTGAAGGAGTGATGTTCAGGATCAACGTGCGGTTTGAAGCTGCCGCCGTTTACCTTGTCGGCAGGTCGAGATCAGCGAACTCACACTTTCGGTCGCCATGCTTTTGCTCCTCAAACGTCTGCTAGCTGGAGACAACTCAGGGCCGGTATCGGACCTGAACACTGCGGTTGCCCGCAGGAGACTGAAGCACGTCGTCCACGCGCAAGCTACAAAATTCCTCAACGAAGTCTTTGATGGCGAAGGCGGTCTCCAGTGCACGCTTGTCCTCCGGCACATGAGCAGCAAGTGCTCGCGGCATAACGACGATGCACTTCGCCATCGCACGAGAGATTGCGACGTTGGTACGTTCGAGTTGCATAAGGAACGTTTCCTCGCCGCTAATGACGTCGACATCTGCCACACCAAAAGTCACGATGATTGTATGGCGCTGCCCACCTTGGAACCGCTCGACCGTATCAACCGCGTCGGTGATGAAGTCTGCTTCCATAGGCCAAATATCGGTTAGAGCTTGAACGACCAAGGCCCGTTGAGCGCGATGCGGTGTCACGATGCCAATGCACGTAGACCAAAAATGCGGTGCATCTGGCACTCCATGAGTGGAAGGGTTAAGCCCCCAGTTGTCGAGGTCTGCGCTAACCGAGTGCCGTAAGCCACACACGAGGTTGGCGACAATTTGCGCTTCATACTTGTTGCCCTGTGAAGAGATATCGTCGTCATGCAAAACGGTGACGACGCGCGTGCTTTCCTGCAGCACGATGTCGTAGGAAGCTGCCCACGGGTAATCCGCATGATATTGCGCATGCCCGGGAAGCGGCTGGAGCAGATGCAACCGGCAGTTCGCGTAGGCTGCCGCCAAGTGTTGCGGATATCCAATGGAGCGCGCGAAATCGACGATGTGATCTGCCGAGCGGTAGTTCGTTGCTAACACACATGGCTGCAGAGGGGCAGTGAAGGGACGCTCGAGCAGATAGGTTTGAATGCTGCCGACAAGATATTCAACTTCTGCGGGAGCCTCAATGGACGTGATTGGTGGCATCTGAAGGTGGTCACCAGCCACAACGACGCGGGCGTGGTCCTTCATTCCACTAAATGAAGCTATCGCGTGCGAGACAGGAACTTGGGAACTTTCGTCGATGACAACCACGTCGAAGACTTGATGCAAACTCGCTCCTGCAATTCGCTTTGCAAACTGTCTGCCCTGCCGTACTTGGCACCCCACGATTGTCACGGCCGAACCGCTTCGCAACTGCGTTAGGCAGGAGGCAAGGTCTGCGTCATTCGAATCGAAGCTGAACCTGGTGTACGGTACGTGCGCAGCAAGGACTGCCGGGAGGGGGCCGGTACGTCCCATGGAATACCCCATGTACATCGAGCAGGGCGCGCTGGCGTCAGCGGACAACATTTCCGCTGTTCTGCGCATAACCTCTTCAACTGCCTTGTAGGTCGGCCCGGTCACCAGCACACGCAACGGAATGCCCGTTGCAACTGCATCACCCACAATCGCGTGCAACATCGCTGCCAGCGTATTTGTTTTCCCCGTTCCGGGCGGACCCCAGATTACTGTCAACTCTTTCTCAATGGCATGGGCAATGGCGTCGCGCTGAGAGTCATTGAGCGAATGTGTAGCCTTTGCTGCATCGGCCATGACGAGAGCAGCTGCTTTTGGAACGACAACTCGCTGCTGTAGTACGTCCGGGCTCCACAAGACACGTGCAGGAGCCGTCTCAGGGTCAGTTCTGCGTGTGGACGACGGATTTATACCCATCGCTCGTGCCGCGTTGGGATCAGGTGTGGCGATTGTTGGTGTCCCAATCGCCTGCAAGATTGGTTTGCTGTGTTCCGCCCAATTAAAAATCGCCGGACTCTTCGCCTGAACCAAGAATATGTCGTTCAGCAGAGAGAACGACGCGTTCTGGATGAGGTATTGCGCAAACTGAGGCTCCTTCCAGTAGCTGATTTCAACCTGTGCGACATGAGCAACCCGATCAAAGCTCACCAGCCGCGCTTCAACTGCCGACCAGAGGGGCATGTTAAGTACGGTAGGGTCGCCGGGAAACGGCGGAGCGCCCGCCCCGAGCACAGAGTAGACACGCTGCAGCGGCATCCCTGGAAGACCCAGCTTCCCAATAGTTAGCTTTGAATCTTCCTTGAACTTGGCTTCGGAAGAGCTCGGAGCAACGGTGAACTGGTAAAGGTTTCCACGTACGTGAAAGCCGTTGCGAAGGACGATGGCTTCGTAAGTTGCCTCCAAGCGCTCTCCATCAAGAGACAACTTTATATGCGCATCCAACTGCGATGTATTGAAGTCCAACTCGTCCCACCAGAGCCAGAGCTTGCCGTCAAAAGCAACCTTCGTTGCTCCGCCCGGCACCGAGGTCGGAATCTTCGTTGCCCTTGCACGGAACTGATTTCTGTAGTCATCTCGTAGCTTCTCGCATACGGCTTCAAGTGACTGCGACTGGCGCTCAAGAGCGTCGGAGTATTTAGAGATGAGTGTGTTGCGGGGAATGACGTTCGTTCCTCGCTTAACCTGGGGGGTGTTTGCCCAAAGCTCATAGATGCGTTCGCGCGGGATGCCGTTACTCAAATATTCTCGATAGTAGGGGTCGGAAATGGCGCGCGAGTACGTACCCCGCCGATAGTGATCTACTGTGTCGAACAGGGTGATGACGTGCCGTGTAGGAGCAAAGACGAGGCGGCGCACAATTTCCTCTACAGTAACGACGGTCGCAGCCTCCACCGCTTCAGGACGCACCAGCATATCTTCGGACGCAAAGACCCATGCCAGAGCCTTCGCCTTGCGCATAGAAAAGGCAAGCACTCGCGGCAGATGCCTGCCCATAGCGTTGCACAGCTCTTGGAATTGCCGCTGCTCCCAGAAATGAATCTGTCCGGTCACCTGCCCGCTGACCATCTGCTCAGCTGTATCAATCCAGTTTGCGATTTGGGTCAGGAAGCCCTCCAAAGCGACCCACTCAGCGTTGAGCGACTTTGAATCAACGATGTAGGGGACGGGAGAAAAACGACGCGGTGCGACACCGGCTGAAAAGGTAGTAGCGACGCCTGAAATCGCAAGGCCCGTGAGAAGTCCAGAACTGGAGTCAAAATTGACGCTTGCGTACAGCAAGATGTTGGCGGATTTAACCAGCGAGGCAATCACACCATCAGCATCATGCGATAGGATTCCTGAATTGATGGCAGCCGAACGTGCTGGAAATGCCTTCGCTTCCTTCTTTAGTAACGTGTGCAACTGCAGGGCCGGATGGCCAGTTGCGCCAGCAAGTGCAGTTGTATCGGCAACGGTGTTCTGGCGTAGTACCTTCTTGGCCCCTCGCGTGATGCCGGGAACCAAGCACAAGTGGCCTGTGGACTCGGCTAGCGGCATGCAGTAATGCGCGGGGTTGCCGTCTACGACGCCTCGATGGGCCGGCCCCATGTGACGCTTGTCACCTAACCAGTCGCACGCACTGCAACTACCCGAGATATGCCAGTCCAGAGCCTGCCATCCCTGTCCTGGTACTTGCCCCACTTGCACGACTCTCGCAACCTCCGAGTAAAAGCTTCGAATAGTGGGTAGATAGAACCGAAGCTGAGCATCCTCCGAGTCGGTCATGAGTGCATCAACGAGACTCTGATGGCTAGCGCCACCACGTCGTTCGAGCTTGTCGAGCTCGCTGTCGACTTGGTTGTGACGCGTCCAAAGCCGCGCGTCGAGGCTAACAAAGAAGCGGTTGGCCAGTTCTGGTCTCGCCCGCAGCCAGTTCGCAAGCATTACCGCATACATCGCAATTTCCGAGCAGTAGCTCGGATTTGCCTCCGCCGTGTGCTTAACATCGAGGATACAAATAGCCTTACGTGTCTCAAAAAGCTCGTCGATCACTCCCCGAGTGCCGTCTGGTAAAACCTCTTGGTCTCCCGCCTCCGCATTTCTTATGTAGTAGATGTCGGGAATGAAGTCAGCTATGGGTGGCACTAAGGGGATATCGGCCGCATCCACCCCGATGGTGGAAAGAACCGTAGACTGCTGTGCGACGATGGAGAAGTGGCCCTGCAAGATGAAGTGAGGAACTAATGTCAAAGCAGCCAGTGACGCTTGCAGGTCAACGTTGCCGTACTGAGTGACAGTCCTTGAGTAACTTACGATACCGCTGAACAACCGCACAAGCTGGTCGTTTCGATCAACCTCGAACTCCTTCCCCTCTACAGCTAGTACCCCGATTCCAGGACGTTTGATAGGCTCAGGCAACCCTGCAGCGGCCATTGCTGCCTTGTCGTGCAATGAGAGGAACAGTTCCTTGTCGCACTTCGTGCGCAAAAACATCGACAAGGTACTTTTTGACACCTTCAACCGAACTGGATTGCCTACGGTAGCCATCTTTTTTCCCTTAAATCCTTTTTACGTGGAAGTCATACTCTCTGGCTGCAGCAGAGCCCGCAGCCATGTGGTCAGCCTGGCGCTTCCCAGATGCGGCCGTTTTGGCGCTTCGCACTGAGACCTCGGCCCACTGCACGCCGGAGGCCTCCAAAGAGGCGCGGACCAAAGCTTTCGCATCGACTTTTGCCGATGGGATGATTCCGAAGCGGATATGCATGTCCAGATCTTCAGCGGTCGTTCTAGCCATGTTTTTCCATACCTTGCCTAGCGACACTGCGAACGTCTCAAAGCCTGTGTGTTGAAGCTGCGTGCTCTTGCCATAGATGACGTGGTCCTCCCCGCCCAGAAACCAATTCCTTAGCCACTGATCTTCGACGTACGTGCGCATGCCGTAGTAAGGTGGCGAAGTGACGACAACGGAGAAGTCCCGACAAGCTGGTGGCAGTGAGGCAGCGACTCGGGAATCGCCCCTCCGGGCGTCAGTTAATACACCCGTCTGCAGCAACTGAGGGCTGTCGAGTCGCCTAAGCTTGCGCTCCAAAACCTTAATAACATCTACTTCAGGCGCCACCAGTTGCCTCTCCATCCAATAGCGCACGGAGTAGTCCGGCTTGGAGGAAAAGGTGCGTGGCATCTGATTTGAAAAGTATGAACGCCGCTCCGCCGTCTTGCCCGTCGGGCCGTGCAGGCAGCCCAACATCGCCGCACGCAGAATCACGGTTGTGTCCGTCTCACGCCCAACCCGAAGAAGTCCTTCGCGTATCGCGCAGACGTTTAGTAGCACATCTGGATGGAATGCCGCTCGGAAGAAGCTATTGTCTGGCACCGCGACCGGCGCATGCTCTTCCATATAGCGCTTCGCCAGTTCCAACACTTTCAGAGTGTCAACCGCGGCCAACTTCGCACGAGCGATAGCAACCGCAATCGGAGAGCTGTCAATGCCTCGGGCAGCCAACCCAAGTTTGCGCGCGGCGAACAACGTCGTTCCGCGGCCACAGAATGGGTCCATCACTACTGGATTGGCCTTCCGATACTGCTTTAGCACCCCAAGCGGATACTCTAGCGGGAACATCGTGAAGTACGGGCAGATGGCGTTGAGCGCGTTGTCACGCTCATAGGCGATAGATCGAGGCATGTGCGGTTCGCTGTTAATGAAGTAGGTAGAACTTTTTTCTTGTGCCCGCCTCGGTACCGCCGGCCCTCTCCTGATGCCAGGACGATTGTCCCCAGCTTCACAGAGTTTCCGCCTGCCTTCCTTGTCGCGATTTGCAATTATCCCCATCGGAGCCTGTGGTCACAACCCTATCAGAGGAAGCCGCGGGTGACGTACGACCGCCCTTTGCCGATTGCTGCCTGCCGCGAAAGGCAGCTACCGCCCCCAATGCAGATGCTCAAAACTAGCGGGGTCGTCCCGCAAAGGTAAAAGAAGAAAACATACTAGCATCGCAGGGCGCTACTTCCGGCTCCTCCCTGGCGCGTCAGCCTTTGTTAGCGTTGAGCTTGTGCAACTCCTCGTAGGTAGCCGACTGGACGAACCAGAAACCGGAAACGATGCACCAACCCAGTGTGCCAACCACGAAAATCCCAAGGGCTGGCAATAACCCGCTGGTGAACATGGCGATGAAGGCGAAAAGCCAGATCACGGCCAGAGATACGTAGAGGACGATGTTGTTTACGCTGATGACGAAGTCTTTCACGGGGCGTATTCCTTGCGGGATGTCAAAAAAATACCCCTCCTGGGGCGCGTGCATGCTATCACATTGCCTCCATAGGTTAGATAGCGAACACAGTCGACGCCATCGGCCCCGGCATTCACGCAAGATACCTCTGACAGGATGTTAAGCAATGCAGCATGCAAAATTCGAAACCAGGTCAGTCTACGATCTGATCAGTGATACGGACGGTCATCCGAGGGTGTTCCGAATTCCGGCCTACCAGCGTGGTTATCGGTGGAAACCGGCTCAAGTTACTCAATTGCTTGAGGATGTGTGCGAGTTTGGGAAACGGGCTGATCCGCAGCCCGACGAGTTCTACTGTTTACAGCCGTTAGTGTTGAAGACCGCAGGTGGTGCTTATGAAGTTGTCGATGGGCAGCAGCGTCTGACCACGCTGTTGCTGATCCTGCGCCACTTCAACGAGCGCATGGCACCCAAGTACCGATCAAAGCATTTCAGCCTGAGCTACGAAACGCGGCCCGAACTGCCGTGCTTTCTCGACGAACCAAGCGCGGAGGAGGCAGCGCGAAATGTTGATTTCTACTACCTGCACCAAGCTATAGAAACCATCGAAGCCTGGTTTGCCCCGCGTGAGCAGGAGTTTGAAGGGTTCAAAAGCACGTTGCTCAACAAGACCCGCGTGATCTGGTACGAGCTAGACGATAAAGAGGATGCAGTCGATGCATTCACCCGCCTCAACGTTGGAAAAATACCACTGACCAATGACGAGCTGATCCGGGCATTGTTCTTGCGCCAGTCGGTCAATTCCGCCAATAACATCATTGGGGAACAACTACAGATTGCCCATGAATGGGACCAACTGGAAAAGGCTCTGCAAAATGACGCCTTCTGGTATTTCCTCAATGGCGAGAAAGGGGTCACTCATAACCGCATCGGTTTTCTTTTCTCGCTCGTAGCCAGACTGGAAGCCGAATCGAACTTGGAGCAACGTTATGGCGTGTTCCACGCCTACAGTCGTCGCTTGGCGCTGCCCGGTGCCAACGCCGCCATGGAATGGCTACGGGTCAAACAAGTCTTCATGCAAATCGAAGAATGGTTTGAAGACCGTAGCCTCTACCACATCATCGGCTTTCTGGTGCTGCAGGGCGTGGCTGTCCACTCCATTTTGCGCTGGGCTGCCCAAGGGCCGAAGGCCGAATTCGAAGCGCTTTTGCGCCGGGAGGCATTCGTCCGGTTGATCGGTAAACGGCTTGAAGCGTCTATCTCACAAGAGCAGCTTGAGACCGAACTGCGGGGCTTTTTACAAGCACTCGAATACGGGAAAAGCGGTGCGGCGAAAATTCGCGCCAGTTTGTTGTTGTTCAATCTGGCGTCGCTGTTGCGAAGCAAGGCATCTAACGCCCGCTTTCCGTTTGACAGCTTCAAGAAGGAAAGCTGGGACATTGAACATATCCGCTCCGTCACCTCCAGCCCGCCCATCGACAAGGCCGAGCAGGAGAACTGGCTGAGACATGCCGGAGCACAACTGCGAGCCATGATGTTGCCTGGTAAGCGTTATGAAGAGATTGAGGCCTATCTGTCCGCTCCGAAGACGCCGAGCTCCGATACGTTTAACACCTTGTATGCGAACGTCCTCAAGGATTTCCAAGAAAGTCAGGAAGTTGACGACGGGGTCGCCAATCTCACCTTGCTCGACCTTCACACCAACCGCAGTTACAAGAACGCGGTATTTGCGGTCAAGCGCAACCATATCCTTGAGCTCGATAAAGCAGGTGTTTTCGTGCCGCTCTGCACACGCAATGTGTTCCTCAAGGGGTACAGCCAGAATGTTGACCACCTCCTGTTCTGGAGTGCAAAAGACAGCAATGGCTACTTCAACGCCCTACTCGAGGCGCTGGTTGATTTCTTTTCGCAAGCGCATGAGGGCGTCGTATGAGCAGCAAGGGACAGCGGTTGATTTTTGAGGATTTGTTTAATCCTCGTGCGGGCGTCTGTATTCCGCTTATCCAGCGTGACTACGCGCAGGGACGTACTGTCAACGCCGATGTGCGCAACGACTTCCTGGCGGCGCTTGCCGGCGCATTCAAGTTGCCGGCTGACAGCGGTGAACTGCCCCTGAACCTGGATTTCGTCTATGGAGGGTACGATGACGACGGCCAGTTTCAGCCATTGGATGGCCAGCAACGCTTGACTACGTTGTTCCTGCTGCACTGGTATCTAGCTCAGCGCGACGACCAGAGTGAACAGTTCAAAGACCTGTTCTGCCATGACGGTAAATCCCGTTTCAGTTACAAAGTGCGTCCCAGCAGTACCGAGTTCTTCGACGCGCTTAGTCAGTTCAGCCCCAAGCGCGTACTTTCTGCAACCGAATCGTTGGTCCGATTGATCTGCGACCAGCCGTGGTATTTCCGCCGCTGGCGCCTTGACCCCACCATCCAGTCTGCATTGGTTATGCTGGAGGCCATGCATGCAGTCTTCCACAATGAACCCGCGGCAACTTTTGCGCGCTTGAGCGACCGCGAGCTACCAGTGATTACCTTTCAGTTACTGGACTTGGAGGAGTTCGGGCTGGCGGATGATCTATACATCAAGATGAACTCACGGGGCATGCCCTTGACCCCGTTCGAAACCTTCAAGGCGCGCTATGAACAGATCTTGCAGCACCACTACGAGGGGCAGGCCCGCACCGTGGATGGCGTCAAACTCAGCGTTGCGTCGTTCATCGCCACACGGCTGGATACGCGTTGGGCAGACTTGTTTTGGACGACCTGCAATGAAGGCGGAGCTGGTAGCGGGTTGATCTCTATGCAACTGTTCGACGATGCGATGATGAATGTACTACGGGTTATTGCGCTGGCAACTCGCGACCTCGACAGCCCAGGCTACGCTACGAACTTCAATACGCTGAGAGCGGCGAAATGGACCAATACATTTCACACCTTCGATGACAACGGCTGGCTCGATAAAGCCTTCTCCGACACCGTCGTGCTGCTGTTCGAAGCGTGGTCCAGCAACGGCGCTGGCTTCTGCTCACTTGTACCTGACACCCGTTATTACAGCGACAAGAAATTGTTCAAGGTGGCCTGCGCTGATCCGTTCCGGCTGAACTACACCCAGCTCGTACAGTTCACCGGTTACGTCCAGTTCGTGAAAACCTACCCGGACGCGCCTGCGCAGGCACTGGAACAATGGATGCGCCTAGTGTGCAACCTCTCTCACAACACCACCTACGTGCGAGCCGAGGATGCCCAGCGAAGCCTCAAAGGGCTGCGAGACATGCTGCCCCATGCGTTGGACATACTGCCGTTCCTCATCGACGCAGCGCGTCCGATTTCGGGCTTTAACGGTGCTCAAACCAACGAAGAGGTGCTCAAAGCGAACCTGATACTCGCCGACGACACGTGGCGCGACCTTTTAGGGAAGGCTGAGCTGCATGGTTATTTCCAGGGGCAGATTGGCTTTCTCCTCGACCGCAGCGGGGTGCACGCCGCTGCACTTTCTTCGTCTCTGAAATCACCCGACCACGCAGCGCTTAAACAACGGTTCAGCGATGCGCTACACATAGCCGAGGCGATGTTCAATGCCGACGGGCTGATTACCGTCGACACGGCATTCGCGTGGGAGCGCGCATTGCTGTCGCTCGGCGACTATTTCCTGGAGAACGGCAGTAATTACTCGTTCCTGGTAAACCCCATGGCAGAGCAAGGCAGTTGGAAGCGTCTGCTTGGTGAGGACAGCGATCACCGCAAGCTGCTGTTTTCGCTTTGGGATCAACTCGATGCTGGAGGAGCCTTGGCGCCTCAGCTCCACGCCATCGTCGCGCAAGCTGAGCCAGAGAGCTATTGGCAGCGGGTGCTGGTGCAAACGCCGGAGGCTTTCGCCTATTGCCGTAAGCGACAGATACGTTTCGTGGATGGAGATGTCAATGAAATCTATTTGTTGGCCAGGGAGCGGATGAGCGGCAGCCATGCAGAACTTCATACTTTTGCGCTGCATGCCCGGTTCGTCAAACAGCCCTCCGCAGCGTTGGCCGTTCTGCATCTTCAACCGTATGTGTCGGTATCAGGCGAGGCGGAGCAACCTTATCTCTATTTCGTTCATGGAGAAGGCCGCCAAAGTATTCACGTCTACGTATCGCATGAGAGCCAGCGCTTTCTGATCGAGATTGATAGATCCGAGGTTGAAGGAAGAGCGACCCTGCTAGATGCGCTGGTGCGGACTGCCGAACTGGAACCGGAGGATGAGTGGTATTCGGTAAGGTGTGAGTTCTCGGAAATCGATGAAAAGCTAGCCGCCGTTGCAAGAGTTTTGGCGGCAAGCGGAGACTGATCGGAGCGGTACTTTCGCCGAATTGAGGTTTCCTAAACCTGTAAGGGGCGATAAATGCCGGTCGCGATCGGCCGCACTCGACCCAGGCAGTGTGAAAACTCCGATGCCAATAAGAAGAGCACGCTGCTAGGCAGATTCTGAAAAAAAATTGGCTAACCAACCGACCCAGAACTCACGTATAAGCGCAATTTTTTAGGTTGTTTTTTAACCGGACGGAGTGCTGCACAAGCTGTCACACAGCCTGGCCCCAAAACCTCCGTTGATGGACGGCAGCAATTGTGGACGAACTGCCTGATCAGCTGGTACACAGGGTGGTTTTCGGGGCGACACTTACAGCTAGCGGCTAAGGATAGCGATTGAATCAGTGGCAGGTTGACCTAGCAACAATGCAGAGTGACGCGATTGAACACGAGGTAATTCATCAGAGCTTCGCGGCAGAACTCAGTGAGCGGGATCGCGGAGAACTTCATGTACACATGAACGGAGCGATCCCGGTATCGACCATTCAAGACATCCTTGCGGACGAGCTAACGGAGCTGCCGTCCGGTTTTCTTATTGAGCGGGATCTGGTGCGGTACACCCCATGTCAGTCACTCGCGTCATACCTGACCCCTTGGCAGGTTTTGCGGCTCTTTCCCAAAAAACGCGAAAACCTAGATCGCCTCTCCTTAGCAGTCGTTGCCAGTCTCGCGGAGAACAATGTGCGCTTTGTGGAACTCCGAAGCAGCGTTTTGTACCTTGCCACTCTGCAAAGTTGCTCTCCGACTGAAGCTCTTGAACGCCTTATAGAATCCTCCAGAACCGCGTCGGACCGCTTCGGTATGCGTCTCGGTTTGATCCTCACGGTGACGCGCGGCGATTACAGCTCGGTTGCCCTGTCCGCACTTCTACAGGCCTATCAGGATCTCGGTGAGCCGGATGATGTGGTGGGGCTTGATCTAGCGGGTGACGAGGAAATCGCGTATCCAGTCGAATTACCTTCACTGTATCGGAAGGCGAAGGATAGGTTCGGACTTGGGATCACCATCCATGCGGGCGAAACCGGCCGCGTGGAAAACGTGCGGACAGCCGTAGAACTGTTCTGCGCAGACCGTATTGGCCATGGAACAGCGGCTAGCAAGGACCCTTACTTGTTAGATCTCTTGGCAAGGCAGGATATCTGCATCGAAGTGTGTCCAATCAGCAACAGGCTAACTGGAGCCGTTCCTGCCGACGAGGCCCATCCTCTACTGGAGTTTCGGCGTCACCAGGTCCCCTTTGTCATTTGCTCGGACAACCCAGCAATTCATCAGCGAGGACTTGCAGATGATGATGCGACGGCGATGACTGAGGGACTCTCCGCCAATGATATTTACCAACAGTTCGAAGTTGCCAAGCAGTACTCATTCATAGAGGGTCTAGAGTGAAAATCCGATTCATGTCCGGCAATCAGCACAAGGTCAACGAGGTGCAGCGAATTCTTTCCCCTGTTGGGGTAGAAGTCGTGCCGGTGTCGCGGAAAATTGAAGAGCTGCAGACCGAGGACGTCGAGCGCCTGGTGAGGGACAAGTTGATCAAGGCCTTCGAGGCTATAGGTCGCCCTCTTTTCGTCGAGCACACAGGTCTCTACCTAAGCGGTCTCAATGGTCTTCCTGCAGGGTTGACCCAGATCTTCTGGGATAAGCTGGAGGCGGATCGATTCGTTAATCTTGTAGCGGGTCTTGGAGATGCCGCAGTAACCGCAAAAACAGTGCTTGGGTATTGTGATGGGCGCGAGATCCGCCTCTTCCACGGTTCCATCGAGGGGACTGTGCCTCTCGTACCCGCCGGTCCAACTGACTTCCAATGGGACTGCGTTTTCGTCCCGGACGGACACACCAAAACCTTCGCTGAAATGGGGCCGGCCAAAGACGCTATCTCAATGCGTCGCAAAGCTCTCGACCAGTTCGCCGATTACCTCAGAACTGTGGGAGCATAAGATGAACGCCGAGTTGCTACGTTCACATCGGGCCGGCAAGCTGATGCTCTTTGTAGGGGCCGGGGTGTCTGCCAACCTTAGTCTGCCTACCTGGAGCGAGCTAATATCACGCATTGCTCAAGACCTGGGCTATGACCCGAAGATCTTCTCCACTTATGGAACGCCGCTTGCGCTTGCGGAGTACTACAAGAGAAAGAAAGGTACTCTGGGCCCGCTTCGAAGCTGGATGGACCGCGAATGGCACAAGCCCAGTACAGATATCACCACGTCAGAAATCCATCGACTGATTACCCTTGGGCGATTCTCACGGATCTACACCACCAACTACGATCGATGGCTTGAAATGGCCCACGACAAGTTCGAGGTGCCGTACGACAAGATCGCAAGCGTTGCCGACCTCGTATCTGCCACTGAGGGCCGACGTCAGATCGTGAAATTCCACGGGGATTTCGATGACGAAGCCTCAATTGTACTCGACGAAACTAGTTACTTTCAGCGATTAAATTATGACTCCCCGCTGGACATCAAGCTCAGCAACGACGTCTTAGGTAATTCCGTCCTGTTCATCGGATACAGCATCTCGGATATCAACATTCGACTCCTGTTTTATCGATTAACGGAAATGTGGGGGCGCTCGGTCCTACCATCGGCCAGGCCAAAGTCCTATGTATTCACGAATAGACCGAATCCGGTAGCACAGGAGGTATTGGGTCAGTGGGGAATCGAGATGATCGTCTCGGAGGAGGATGATCCTAAGAAAGCGCTCACGGATTTTCTTCAGGAATTAGTGAGCTAGAAAACTCGGTCGCGACCTGAAGGGTTAATACCCATCCCGCATGGCGATGGTAAGCTCGCGAACGGCAGCTTTGTGGTTCGATTCGACTGCGGCCCTTCAAGAGATGTGTTGGCTGGACGCCTACGATGCTTTAGCTAAAAATGAAACAGGTCCGACTCTAGGGCGGGCCTGATGCCTATGAATTGCTTGTCTTTGGCCAAGCAGTTACCACGCCAAGGACCTAATGAATTGCGGGTGGCTATTGGAGACCAGCACACCCAGAAGACACCGCCTTGTATGCCCTCATGTATGCCCAAACCATCAGACGCCACGAAAACCCAGCTTTTACTGACTGATTCGATTCCCTCTACCGCTCCACTCGAATATGGGTCTCACGTTGGGTTTTTTTGACGGGGGATGCAGGAATAGAAAAAACCGGCCTACAGGGCCGGTTTTTTTGTGTCCGGGATTTGAGCGAGACGTGCGCGCAAAGCCCCGAAACACAACAATATTTCAATCGCCTCAAGCCTACCTGGACTGGTTACCCTGCCACATCCGAAAAAGGATTTGCTGAAGAAAACGGCCGTCAGCATTTTGCAGCAGGCGTTGTTGTGAATCACTCAGTTCGTTGCGCCATGGAGGACAGTCAATATGCTCTACCCGATCGCGATTTCAATAGGTGATGACAAACATGCTTGGGGCGTCGAGGTGCCGGACATCCCAGGTTGTTTTTCCGCAGGAGAAGATCTGGACGATGCCGTCGCCATGGCTCGTGAAGCCATTGAGGGTCATTTCGAAATTCTCGCCGAGGACGGCACACCGATCCCACCCGCGAGCAAACTGAGCCTGCATGTAGTCAATCCGAAGTACGCGGGTTGTGCGTGGGCCGTGGTGGATATAGATGTGATCAAATATTTGGGCAAAGCCCAAAAACTCAATATCACATTGCCAGGGCACTTGCTCAATCGTATTGATGAATATGTGTTGCATCACCCTGAAGAGAAAAGCCGTTCCGGGTTTCTTGCCTCAGCAGCCTTGAAGGTTTTGCAGCAAGGCTGAAACAAACCTGCTGTTTATCGAAGAGCCTTCACCATGACGCAAAACATCTATGACGATCCCGAATTTTTCCAGGGCTATAGCCAGATGAACCGCTCGATCGGCGGCCTCGACGCGGCGCCGGAGTGGCCGGCGCTCAAAGCGTTGTTGCCGTCCATGCACGGTTTGAACGTGGTGGATCTGGGTTGCGGTTATGGCTGGTTCAGCCGTTGGGCCATAGAGAATGGTGCGGACAGCGTGCTGGGGCTGGATGTCTCGGAGAAGATGCTGGAGCGGGCGCGGGCATCTAAGACGGCGGCGAACATTCGTTATGAGCGCGGCGATCTGGAACAGCTCGATCTGCCAGCCTGCAGTTTTGATCTGGCTTACAGCTCACTGGCGCTGCATTACATCAAGGATTTGCCGGGGCTGTTTGCTCACCTCTATACGGCGCTGAAACCGGGTTCGCACTTTGTCTTTTCCATCGAGCATCCGATCTTCATGGCACCGCGTAACCCGGGTTGGTTGATTGATAGCGCAGGCAACAAGCGCTGGCCGCTGGACAGCTACCAGATGGAAGGTGAACGGGTGACCAACTGGCTGGCCGAAGGTGTGATCAAGCAGCATCGTACGATGGGGACGCTGCTTAATTCGCTGATTGCTGCCGGGTTCGCCATTCGCCACGTCAACGAATGGGGACCGAGCGATGCCGAAGTCGCGGCACAACCGGCATTGGCGGAAGAGCGCGAGCGGCCGATGATGCTGCTGGTGGCAGTGCAACGCTGAGCGGGTTTGCACCTTGAGAAGCCCCTCACCCTAACCCTCCCGAAACGTCGGACCGCCCAAAGGGAGAGGGGACTGACCGCAGTGCCAGTACGATCTACGCCGACGTGCGAAATCGAGGCGAACTCAGGTTTTGGAAGCGACACGCATCGGCTCCCTCTCCCTCGGGAGAGGGCTGGGGTGAGGGGGAGTCCGCACCGCACCCAAAATCTCAAGCCGAACAATGGTCCAATTTATTTCAGCGAGTCGCGACGATGAACAATCGTGGGAACGGCAATAGCACCGAACCATCCGCCAATGCGGGATAAGCCTTCGCGACTTCCGCCTGGTACTGCGCCAGATACTGCGCCTTTTCCGTTTCGTCGAGCGGACTCAAAAACGGAATCAAGCCACTGCCCTTGAACCACTCCACCACCCCTGCCGCCCCACCGGCCAACGGGTGATAATAGGTGGTGCGCCACACATCGACCCGCGAACAGTGTGGCCGCAGCATCGAGAAATAATCGCTGGCACTCGCCATGTCGGTACGCTGTCCCGCAGCGCCGGCAAGCTTGCTCGCCCACGGGCCATTCGCGGCCACTTCACGCATCAGACGGTGGGATGACTCGTTGAGATTATCGGGCATCTGGATCGCCAGACTGCCACCCGCCGAAAGCTTGCTCGCCAGCGTCGGTAGCAACGCCGCGTGATCCGGCACCCATTGCAGCACGGCATTGGCGAAGATCACATCAAACGGCCCGGCATCGGCCCACTTATCTATCTCGGCGACATCGAACTGCAACTGCGGCAAGCGCTTGCGCGCCGCAGTAATCATGTCGGGCGAACTGTCCAGACCGCTGACCGTGGCTTCTGGAAAACGCTGCACCAGCAACTCCGTCGAATTACCGGGACCACAACCGATATCGACCACCGATCGCGCATCTGCCGTGGGGATCGCTGCCAGCAGATCGCGGGCCGGACGGGTGCGCTCATCTTCGAAAGCGACGTATTGTTTGGCGGACCAACTCATTGCGTTCTCCTGTCGGGACATTCCAGCGGTTCGTCACGATACAGGTAGCGCAGCGAGCAGTTCCAGAACGACTGAATTGCAAAGGGTGTCAGACCGATGAACGCCTTATTGCCAACAGTTTGTTTTTACGATGCGGGCGACCGTCCGTCGAGTCAGACAAAAGCAATTTTGACAGCTCAACAATCGTACCTATAGTCAACAAGCGGCAATCGGAAGGAACCCGAATCAGTCGATTTCGTGCAAGGAGCACGGCCCATACATTTCTTGTAACCGGTGGGTTCCCCAGTAGTGTGCTCGCAAAAGCCATACGGCAAGCAAGCAGCGTCGAGGCTGGATCACAGCCCGATGTCCACTATGAAAAAAGGAGCGTTCCCATGTCTCGAGTGACGGATATTCTGGTTTCCATCGACACCGAAACCATTCTGAAAAAATACCCGAACATCAGCAAGGACCCGAAAAACCCAACGCTGATCGACTGGCATCATGTGTACATGGTCACCAATCAGGACAACGTCGTCAGTGGCCAGGCCGGTGGTGAACTGGACCTTAAGGCACAGGTCGGCGACCTGATCCGCTGGCGCGAAACCAGCCTGTCGCAGAGCTTCGAACAAGCCGTGATTTTCTACAAATTCATCGGCAACGCCGGGGCTGACCTGATCTCGCCACCCTCGCCACGCAAGGCCACAGCCTGCGTCGCAGTACCGAATCGCGAAAATCCATCCGTACCCAGCTGCCAGAAAGTCGATAACCATTATTGGTCGTCGGAGACCCTCGACTGCGGTCGCGTGACCTACCACTTCCACTTCCTGATCGTCGATCGCAACTGCCAGATTATCGGCTGCTGCTCGTGGGATCCGTTCATCTCCATCCATAACTGATGATGTGTCGAGCCCTTTGGTGACAGAGGGCTCAACCGATCCGCTGTCGCTCCGGCCGGAACAGGATGTCTTGCCGTGACCGAAGCGGCTGGCGTTTTGTGCCAACATCATGAAAGGAATCCATGATGACCAGCGAACCGATCCCGTCACCATCAACCGGCGTCACCAGCGCGCACAACGTGCTGCTGATCGTCGACGCCGAATCAATATTGGCACGTTATCCGAACCCCAGCCTGAACGCCGCCACGCCGACGAGTATTACCGATGGATTGATCTTTTTCGCCATAGGCAATAGCTCGAAAGAAATAGTCATAAATGACAGCAAAATCACGGTTCCGGTGCAGATTGGCCAGGATCTGCATTTTCGCGGACGTTCCGTCAGTCTGATCGCCGAGCACAGTGTCGTGGTGTACCGCATGACGGCAGCTGACAACAGCGTACTGTCTGAGCCGAGCTTGCAGGTTCACATCAACCTGACGGTGCCCGCGCCCAATCCGGACGACCCGACAGCGCCAGGCAACCGGAAAGCTGACGACCACTTCTGGACCTGCACGCCGAAGAAGTCTGGCGACGTGCAATGCGAGCTGAGTTTCATGCTGGTCAATCAGCAGTGTGAGGCGGTGGGGTATTTCCACTGGGTCGCAGACCTGAAGATCACAGAATAATCGACCCCAAAAAAACCGGCCTGATGGCCGGTTTTTCTATCAATCGTAATACCCGACCGTTTTCTTCAAATGGTCCGAATACTCATAAATGTCGTCAATTGAACTGATTGGATGACGGGTTTCGTTTTTTTCTTCATCGAAGATGCCGATGTACTTCTGGGATCGATTGAAATGCAACCGGCAGATCGGTTTGCGATTGTTGTCATCCAGCAGAATGCCAAAGTAACTCTGCGTATCACGTTGAACAATTCGCTTCGCATCGACCACCGAGCGAACGAGCGCACGAACGATGTGATATCCCTCAAGCTCTTCCAGAGTTGTCAGCACCTTGTCATCTGATTCGTCTCGCGGATCTACTGGATCAGTACCCGCAGTGGCGGACGGCAGCGAAGCCAATGCTGGCTGGATCGCACCACTCATCGCAGATTTGAGTCGGTCATTGATCTGGTCATTCAGAAATTGCACGACCGCTTTACGCGTCAACTCATGAAACTGCTCACGTACTTTTTGGGTGATCACGCCGTCGTAAACACGAGACGCAAAAACCTTCACAAAGTCATCATCCGGCTTGCTGACCTGCGCCGCGATAACCTTTTTGATTTGGCTGACATATTTCAATTCGCCCGCGGCGCTGATGATCGAGTCAACATCAAAAGCCGACTTGGTCAGCTTGATCAGCTCAGGAACCGAATATTCATCAATGTCTAAAAGGTCCAGCTCCAGAAATGGTTTTTCATCCATCTTGTTCGGCGCGTCCAGATCAGTGAAAAACTTGTAGACCTGACCGTTGGTAAGAATCGAGATACGCGCGCTGGTCACATGAAAGTACCGAAACAGCTGCGAAGCATGATTGATGTGTAGCGGCTCACCGATCTTTTTACACTCAATCAAAATCTGCACTTCACCATCCTTCATGATGGCGTAATCAATTTTCTCGCCTTTCTTCGTACCTATATCGCAGACAAATTCGGGCGTCACCTCGGTGGGGTCAAAAACGTCGTAGCCCAGAACCGTGCTGATGAATGGCATGACGAACGCATTTTTTGTTGCTTCTTCCGTCTGGATTGCAGCGCTCTGCAGCCGAACTTTGGCGGCTAGGCTGGCTAACTTTTCGAAGAATTCCATGAGGGGCCTCTGGCTTGATTTCTATCCGTGTTAAAGCTACTGGCAATTTGATTGCCACTTGATACTAGCCACAAACCCGCACAATGAAAGTTTCGCCCTCAAGTTGCTGCAATGCCTCTTGGCTTTTATCGAAAGGCAGGAGATGCCGGTAGAATTTTCTCAAAGCCGTCAGTGTCTCAATCTCAGGCACTCCCCCAATAAGGAACACGGCTATGAAATTCGCAAAAATTTCCCAAAAGCTCGCTCTATGGGCCGGTAGCCCCAAGACCTTCATGGGCGCGTTGGTCCTGATCGGACTCTGGGGATTGAGTGGGCCGATTTTTCATTACAACGATACCTGGCAACTGATCATCAATACCTCGACGACGATCATCACGTTCCTGATGGTTTTCCTGATTCAAAACACACAGAACCGCGATACCGACATTCTGCATTTGAAAATCGATGAGTTGCTGTTCGTGACGAAAGAAGCGCAGAACGCGATGCTTGGGCTGGAGGCGCTGGATTTGAAGCAGTTGGAGGCGCTGCGCAAGCATTACCGCGCGCTGGGCGAAGGGGAAGTGTTCAATCTGGAGGGGCTGGGTGAGAAAAGTAAGCCGAAGCAGGATTTGAATGAATGCTGAAAAGCAAAAGATCGCAGCCTGCGGCAGCTCCTACACGGATGAATGCAGGAGCTGCCGAAGGCTGCGATCTTTTGATCTCGCTTAGCGGCTAGCCTGTAAAGCGCGAGCCATTTGCAGATGGTTTTGCAATTTCGGCAACGTCTCGTCGGCGAAGGCCTTGATCTCCGGCACGTCGGTGCTCTGCGCTTCCTGCTGAATCTGCTCTATGGCTTCTTCAGTGGCCTTCACCTGACTGGCGGCGTAGGCCTGGTCGAAAGTGGCTCCATCCGTCACTTGCGGCATCAATTCTTTGGCCTTGTCGGCGATTTCTTCACGCGGCGCGACAGGCAGGTCGAGCTTCTTGGCGATCTTCGCCAAGTGCTGATTGGCCGTGGTGCGGTCGTTGATCACGACGATGGTGTAGTCCTTGACCTCTTTGGACTCGGACTTCTGATGCGCCAGACGGCTGGCTTCAATGTCGGCCATGCCTTTGGCGGACGCATCGTTGATGAATTCGGCGGGCGACTGGGCAAACACACTGGTGGCACACAGGCCCAGCACGGTTGCGAGACTGGCATTGCGTATACGGGTGGCCATCCGGTTCATGGTCGCGCCCTCCTTCTTGCGAAATTCAAGCGGGAGCTTACGCCCCCGCCTCTCAATCAAAACAACCTTCACCGACTACTTCGATTTCTGCGCGGGCTTGCGGCCCATGTCTGGTTTTGGCTCTTTATCGACAGTCGTGGTGGTGGTTTTGCCACCTTTGCGACCGGCTTCAGACGCCTTCGTTCGATCGTTGGCGAAGTTTCCCGAGTTCGAGTTTCTTGAATTAGGCATGATTCTCTACCTCTTGGTAATGATCGTGGCGAGCAGGTGCCCGCCTAGATTAGGAATTTTCTGACGGGCAAAGGTTTAGAAAAGTTGCCGACGCTGCGACGAACGGTGAGCCCGATCAATTGTTGAGCGCGTGATGGTTCAGTCGTTTGGCGGCGTACATCGCCTGATCGGCATGACGGAACAGCTGCTCTTCCTCGCTGCCATGCTCTGGAAAACGAGCGACACCGATGCTCGGTTCGATATGCAGGTTATGGCCATCCAGACGCATGGGCTGCACCAGCACCTGTCGGATTTTTTCCGCAACGCTGTCGGCATCTTCCGCAGCGTGCACGCTGTGCAGCAGCACCACGAATTCATCACCACCGATCCGCGCGACCGTGTCGGTCTCGCGCACGCAGCCTTTGAGGCGGTTGGCCACGGTTTGCAGCAACATATCGCCCACTGCGTGACCGAAGGTGTCGTTGACCTGCTTGAAGCGATCAAGGTCGACATACAGCAATGCCATGTGTCCCGACTGCTCATGCGCGCAGGCCAGCGCGGCTTTCAATCGGTCGCGCAGCAACTCGCGATTGGGCAACTGCGTCAGTTGGTCGTACTGCGCCATCCGCCGCAGCCGCGCATGCAGTTGTTGCCGTTCGATGGCGGTGGCGACCTGGGCGCAGACGTATTGCAGCAGTTCTTTGTCCTGCTCGGTGTAGCGTTCGCCGCCGGGCAGGCTTTTGACGATCAGTGCGCCGATGGTGCCGTTCTTCGAATTCAGCGGGACGCCCAGCCAGCAGGGTGAATCCTGCCCGGCTACCAAATCGGCGAAATCGGCTGGGGAATCCGCACTGTCCGGCGTCAGAAGAATCGGCTGACCGCTACGGATAACTTCCGCACACAAGCGCCCGGTGACGGTTCCGGGCTGCTCGGGCTGCAATTCGTGATCGTCGACGTGATAGGGAAAATTCAGTTGCGCGCAATGTTCGTCATACAGCGCCACGGAGAAATTCAGCGCCGGCAACCATTCACCGATGATCAGATGGATACGCTTGAACAGCGCCAGCAAATCCTCGGCGACATGGGCGGCCTCGGAGATTGCATACAACGCTGCTTGCCGCGACTCAGCCTGTTTGCGCTCGGTGATATCGCGGGCGACAGCGATGCGAAGTTGATCAACTTCCGACCAGCGCGCCGACCACAGGATATGCGCGACGCTGCCGTCCTTGCGCACATAGCGGTTCTCGAAATTATGTTTCGGCTCGCCGCCCATGATTTCGCTGGCGGCCGCGAGGGTGCGCTGGCGATCAGCCGGGTGCACCAATTCGATCATTGGCCGGCCGATCAGCTCTTCAGGCGTGTAGCCGAAAACCCGCTCGCAGGCAGCACTGACAAAAACGAATCGGCCCTGCTTGTCGACCGCGCAAACGGCGTCCAGCAACAGGTCGATGTAACTCGCCAACGGCGCGGAGTTTCGGCTTTCCATGGTTCAGCGTGGGTATCCGGGCAATACAGCACTCATCAACCATCCCTGACCTTGGGTTCGCGCGTCCCTGCAAACAACATCAAGCCTTGTTCGGCATCAGCCCCGGCAGCGCATGCATCAGCGCATTGATGGCAAAACCGATGAACATCACACCACACAAACGCGTGATCAACAGTTCATGACGCTGATACAGCGTGCGCACGCGTTGCGCGCCGACCACGCCAATCAAAATAGCGTAGGCAAGCAATCCGCCGAGGAAACTCAGGGCGATCAGCGCTGGCAGCATCGACCAATTGAGCAGCTCCGCGCGGCTCGACAGCAGCGCGGTAAACGTTGCAACTGCCACCGGATAAGCCTTGGGATTGGTCAATCCGAACAGAATGCCGTGCCAGAAAGGTTTACGCGCCGCTCCTTGCGGTTCGTCACCGCTGCGAGGCTGGGCACGCACTGCTCGCCAGCCGAGCCAGAACAGGTACAGACCGCTGAGGACGCCAAGCACGTCGAACGCAGTGCTGCCGATTTCCCGCGCGCCGACAATCGCGATCAACGCGGTACTGCACCAGACCACATCGCCCAGCAGATGCCCGCAAAGAAACCCCGCCCCCGCCCGCCGCCCATGCGCCGCGCCAATGCCAAATACGGCCAGCACACCCGGCCCCGGCGTAATGCCGTAAATGAAACCCGAGGCCAGCACGGCCATTAATAACGATGGAGTCATGGAAACCCTGCAAGCGCCAGAACACGTGGCCGTCAGTCTATATCAGCCGATTGCGGCTGATCACTGCTCGTCGTAAAAACGCATGCCGGCGTACGGTTTTTGCCGACACGCTGCCAGCCGCGAAGCGAGATCACCAACGTGGACCTCAAGCTTGTGGCCATCGGGATCAAGAAAGTAGAACGACGCACCTTCGCTGCGGTTGTCCCGCCATTCTTCGACGTTGGCGGCTTTTAGCGATTGAACGAAGACCGCAAAGTCCACGGAACCCAGGCTGAAGGCGTAATGGGTGTAATCAGCGCTTTGCGCAGTATTGCGTTGCGGATCCAGCGACAGACACAACCACAGCCCCGGCAACGACAAATAGGCGCCGGCGTCCCACGTCGCCTCGACGCGCAACTGCAGCACCTCGCGATAAAACCTCAGGCTGCGATCCAGGTCGCTGACTGCAAGGGTCAAATGGTTGAGGCCGGTAAGCATTGGATCAATAACCTCTGAGGTCCTCGGGGACGATGTATTGCTGACCATCGTAAGTCAGGGTGACGCGGGTTTTCTTCATCTCGATGTTTTTCGAGATGCACTCTTTGCCCGCCAGGGAAGATTTGTACACCGAGCCACTCGAGCTGACGATCAGATCGGCAAAACCATGATGACTGACCGGGCCGATATCGACAGTCCGGCGGATTTGCGTGTCCTCGGTACCACACTCATCCGTGCCTTCGCCGAACTCTTTGCGAATCACCAAGCCTTCCAGTACCGGACGCAGCTTGTTGCCTTCGCGCACATACAACGCGAGATCGGTCTTCGCGTAAGGATTGGCTCTAGAGCCGTGGCTGGCGAACTTTGAACGCAAGCCGAATGCACGGACATCAGCAGCCAAGCGATAACGGGCCGTATCGATTGTCAGGTCGTCGAAGCTAATGGCGTCGGAATTGTAGGCACCCGGCTTGGCGTAGGTGGCGAGACTCTTGCCGCTTGTCGAACTGACGAGCGCCAGTTCCAGATCGAACACGCCCATCTCATCGTCACCCGAATCCGAGAGAAAAGAAGATTTCGCCGCGATCGACTGATCGTTGAACGCTGGCCACGGCTTGCAGCGCGAGAGGGAGTGGCCGTCGAACTTCTTCACTTCGCAGGTGGCTTGAGCTTGAGCCTGAGCAGTCATCGTCAAAAGGCCAATTGCGATGAAAGTGCCAAGCAATGTATTACGCGAGTTCGCTGTTTTTAAGATCACTGTTGTTGGGATCATCAGTCTTCCTTGAATAAAAGGTATCTGTCTTACTGGCCTTTGAAATCTTCAGGCATTACGTAGCTTTTGCCGTCATAGCGAAGTGTCGTCAAGACAGGTTTTTGCGTAACGGAATTGGATACGCACGCCTCACCCTCACCCTTGCCAACGGTCGAGCTGCTGCTCGTTTTGATAATAAGGTCGGCATAGCCATGGGTGCTGGTCTTGGCCAAAGCCACGGTTCGCGAAGTCTCGTAACGTTCTCCCGCACAATTGCCATCCCACTCCCCACCGTATTCATAAACCACCAGCCGATCCATTACCGGACGCAACGCGTTGCCGTCTTTCACATACAGCGACAACCAGGTTTCATCCAGAGGATTCACACGGGAAGAGCCTTTGAACCGCACTCGAACACCAAAGGCCTGTAATTCAGGCGCGAGCTTATAGCGGGCAGTATCGAATTTCAGTTCATCGAGCGCGATGGCATCCACAGAGAATGCCGAGGGCTGATAGAAACTCGCTAACGGCTTGGAGTCTGCACTCGCCACCAAGGCCAAACGCAGGTCGTAGTGACCCACAGTCCCTGATGCGCCATACACCGGATCGGGAGAGAAATTAGCGGCGGCAGTGAGCGTCAATCCGGGGAACGCCGGCCAATCCTTGCAGAGGGAGAAATCCATCTCATGCGCCGTGGGTGCCGGTGTGCATTCGGCAAATGCCTGCCCCACCAGCAACCACCCGCACAGTGCCGCACAACCGATCCAGCGAGACTTCACTGTCACTTGCTGCTCCTTGAAAACCTTTTCAGCCGCGCACTATCCCCTGCTGTATCGGCACTTTCAACCGAATCATCAGCAACGCAAAACGCATTTCGTCTTACCCGAAAGACAAACGGGGCTGCCCTCTCCTCATAACACGCTGTAGTGTCATGTATCACACACCATTACACCGAGCCCACCATGTCCTTCATGTCGCTGCGTATCCCAGATGAGATCGCTGACACGCTCGCCAACCTCGCCAAAGCAACGGGGCGCAGCCAGTCTTGCTTGGCTGTGGAAGCACTGCCTGAATACCCGGTGCGGGAAGCTTGGCAAGTCGAAGATATCCAGCAAGCACTGAAGGAGGCCGATGCTGGGGATTTCGCTTCTATTGATGAAGTCCAGGCCATCGCTGATAAATGGAATGCGTGGCTTTTCCAGATCATCCCATCTGATTCCGTACCAAGTTCGCCAGGGCAGGCAGCGAGTTTTGCGCATTTTCCAGACCCGGCGACTTCCGCCAAAACGTGAAAAAAACGCTCAGTTCGCTGCCACCATCCCCTCCTCAATCCTGCGATTCAACCAGTTCAACGCCTGATCCCCACCCCGCCGCTTGTGCCACGCCAGAACAAACGTGAACGGCGCAATCTCGAACGGTGGCGGCACCACGATCAATTCCCCCTGTTCAATTTCCCGCACACTTCTCGACGACACCGTCAAAATCAGATCCGTACCACTGATCAACTGCGGCGCGACATTCCAGTGCGGCAGGCTGATCGCGACGCGGCGGCGTTCGCGCAATGTCGTCAGCGCCCGCTCGATTTCCGGGGTGCCGCTGCCGCGCATTTCCAGCAGCACATGCGGGCGAGACAAGTAGGTCGGCAGATCCAGAACGCCGTTGGCCGGTAAGGTCTGGCGATCCAGCAGGCAGACGTAGCGTTCTTCAAACAGCACCGAATTGCGAAGTTCGTTGGGCATTTCCGGAAAGACCCCGGCAGCGACGTCGATATCGCCGTTGAGCACGCCTTCAAGCATGCCTTCGCGGCTGGCGTGGCTGACTTGCAAATCGATGCCGGGCGCCTCACGACGCAAGGTGCGAATCAGCGTAGGCAGAATAATTGCCGCGCCGTAATCCGACATCGCCACGCGAAACGTCCGACGTGCACTGGCCGGATCGAAGGCATTTGGCGCCAGCAGCGATTGCACTTGGGCCAGTGCTTCTGCCAGCGGCGCGACCAGTTCCAGTGCGCGCGCGGTCGGCACCAGAGATGCGCCAGCCCGCACCAACAGCGGATCACCGAGCAGATCGCGCAAGCGTGCCAGCGCATGACTGACCGCCGGCTGGCTCAGGTGCAGGCGTTCGGCGGCGCGGGTGACGTGTTGCTCATTGAGCAAGGCGTCGAGGATCACCAGCAAGTTGAGATCAATACGGCGCAGATCATTCATCTGATGCATGTTCTTGATGAAGAAACGGAATTTAAATCTGCGCGACGAATACTCTAGAGTCCAGCAAAACCTGTTGGAGTTTGATCATGAGTACGTTGCAGTGGGCCGGTTTGTTGACGCTGGCCGCGTTTGCCGGCGCGGTGGTGCCGTTTCAGAGCGCGATCAACAGCAATCTGGCGCGAGGGTTGGGGCATCCGTTGTGGGCGACGTTGGCGTCGTTGCTGGTGAGCGCTTTGGTGTTGTTGCCGGTGATCCTGGCGTTGCGTTTGCCGTTGCCGTCTATGGCGTTTATCAGCAAAGCGCCCATGTGGATGTGGGCGGGCGGCGCATTTGGCGTGTGTTTTGTGGCGTTGGCGGTGGTGCTGCTGCCGAAGCTTGGAGCATCGGGGTTTGTGGCGCTGGCGTTGGCCGGGCAGGTGATTGCCTCGATGGTGCTGGATCACTTTGGCTTGTTTGGGCTGGTGGAGAAACAGCTAACGGTGTCGCGAGTGTCGGGCGCGCTTTTGTTGATTGCGGGGGTGGTGTTGATTCAGTTTGGCCAATCGGCTGGCAGGGTTTTGGTGCCACAGTGAAGATCAAAAGATCGCAGCCTTCGGCAGCTCCTACATTAATCGGTGGGAAGGCGGCGATCTTTTTAGCCACTTAGAGATTGTCCGATTTTCGCCCAAGTCAGACGGGGGATTGCTAGTCGGACTTTCAGGGTTTCGCCCTACAAACAAAACTCCGCCAGCCCTCAGCAATAGCGGAAACGCCCGATTCTTGCCTGACACAAGTCTCGGTAAAGTCTGGCAACACACGCAGCTTGCAACGCCCCATGGATCGCAACACTCAAGGAATGTCATCGATGAATCACACGTCCTTCACCACCCACACCTTTTCCAATTACCGCAAGGTCATCGCATTGGCCGATCACGATTGGGAAATTGCCGAGGCCGGAAAGATCGCCGGGCTGAATGTTGCAGTCGACAGCCCCAACCTGCTGCTCGATCAACACGGGCGCAGCTTTCATCACTTCTGCACCACTTCCTATCTGGGCCTGGATCATCATCCGGCCTTGCTCGAAGGAGCGATGGCAGCCTTGCGCGAAACCGGTTCACTGCGTGTTGCCAACTCGCGTAACCGCTGCAAACTGGCGATTCTGGAGCAGTACGAAAGCGAGCTGTCGCAGTTGTTCGGCGCGGTGTGCCTGAGCAGCCTGTCGTGCAGCGCTGCGAGTGCCGGGGTGCTGCCGTTGCTGGCCAGTGGCGTGTTCACGCAAAATCGTCCACCGGTGATGGTCTTTGATCGCCTGGCGCATTACTCGATGCATCATCTGAAGGCCAGTTGCGCCGATGAAACCAAAGTGCTGACCTGCCCGCACAACGACATGGATTTTCTCGAGTCGATCTGTCAGCGGCATGCCACCGTCGCCTACATTGCCGACGGCGCCTACAGCATGGGTGGGGTGACAAACATGGACGCCCTGCTGTACCTCAAGGATCGCTACGGTTTGTTTCTCTACCTGGATGATTCGCACGCATTGTCCGCTGTCGGTGAGAACGGTGCCGGGCTGGTGCGCCCCACGCTTCAGGCGCTGGAGGACGACTGTCTGATCGTCGCTTCACTGGCGAAATCCTTTGGCGCCAGCGGTGGCCTGGTGATGTTTGGCAACTCGCGACAGAAGACTCTTGTGCAGCGTTACGGTGGCCCGAGCAACTGGTCGCAAAGCCTTAACTGCGCGGCCATCGGCGCCGGCCGAGCGGCCATCGGCTTACATCGCACCGAGGCTTTCAGCACCTTGCAGAAACAGCTTCAGGCTAACATCCAGCTGTTCGACAGCCTGATCCGCACGCACCAGCACGGCAGCAACATGGCCATCCGCCTGATCCATTGCGGTGAAGCCGCCATCGCCAACAAAATCGCCATTGAGCTGGCCGAACTGGGCTACTTCACCAGCGCGGTGTTTTTCCCGGTCGTGGCGCAAGGCAAAGCGGCGATCAGAATCACCTTGCGCGCCGACATGCCGGCGCCGCTGATCCGCAGTTTCTGCACAGCGGTCAGCGAACTGTTGCGCACGCACCGCTGCGACCTCGGCGAATAAAAACAGGGACGCCCCATGAACGCCAGCGTCACGCTCCTCATCACTTGCTGCACGGTTTTCCTCGCGCAGTTGGGCATGAGTATCTATTTGCCGGCACTGCCGGAAATTGCCCGCGATCTGCAGGCGCAACCTGCGCAAGTAGCCTGGGGGCTGTCGCTGTACCTGATCGGCATGGCCTTGCCCATGTTGTTCTGGGGCAGCCTGGCGCAGCGTATCGGACGCAAACCGGTGTTGCTGGCAGCGCTGGGTATTTACGGCCTGGCAAACCTCGCGTTGCCAGCGGGTTCGACGCTGGAATCGTTTCTCGCGGTGCGACTGCTGCAGGGTGTCGGTGCCAGTGGTATTTCGGTGATGGCGCGAGTGTTGATCCGCGACAGTTTTCGCGGCGAGCAATTGGCCAAGGCGCTGTCGTGGATTTCGATATCGTTCGTCGTAGCGCTGGGTATCGGACAGTATCTGGGGTCGGTCATTCAGCTGATTCTGGGATGGCAGGCGATCTTCTATCTTCTCGGAGCGTCCTCTCTGTCGGTGGCTGCGGTGGTGTCGCGGATCGAGTTTCCGACCCTGCTCGACGGACCGGTCACTAGCTCATCCTGGGCGGTTTACCGGCAGATTCTGCGCCATCCGGCCTTTCTGCTGCCGGCACTGGCCGGTGGTTTGGGCTACGGCGTGATCATCGCTTTCAACACCGCCGCGCCGCTGATTCTACAAGGGCCGTTCGGGTGGTCGACGGTGCAATATGGCCTGTTGGGCTGGCCGATCAGCCTGGCGTATTTTCTCGGCGCACTGGCAGTCACCTGGTTTTGCGCACCGGTCAGCGCTGGTTGATGACGCTGGGCGTGGGCCTGGTGACGGCTGGTTGTACGGTGATGCTGCTGGGCAGCCTGACGGCAAGTTCGCTGGCGCTGCTGTTCTGGTTGCCATACTGCGTGGCGGTTTTCGGGCAGTCACTGAACTACCCGATCAGCCTGTCGCTGGCCAACGATGGCGCACCGATTGCCGGTGCCTATGCGATGGCGTTGAGCGGTTTCATTCACCAGCTGATGGCGGCGATTATCGCCGCCATTGCCAGCCTGATCGCCAGTCCGCAAGCGTGGCCATTGTCGCTGTTGTGCCTGCTGCTGGCGCTCGGTGCGATGCTTTGCACGAGATGCGCACCGACGCGGGGAGCCACTTAAAACGCGTTACGGAAAATTTCCTCGATCTGACGTTGATCCGCCGCTCGAGGATTGGTCAGCCCGCAAGCGTCTTTCAGGGCATTGGTAGCGAGAATCGGGATGTCGGTGAGCCTGGTGCCAAGTTCACGCAGACCGCCGGGGATCTCGACGTCCTTGGCCAGACAGCGAATGGCGCTGATCGCGGCTTGTGCGCCCTCTTCCGGGCTGAAGCCGCGAATATCCGCGCCCATCGCGTGAGCGACATCGGTCAGGCGATCGGCGCACACCAGTGCATTGAAGGTCTGCACATGCGGGAGCAGCACGGCGTTGCACACACCATGGGGCAAGTCGTAATAACCGCCCAGTTGATGCGCCATCGCGTGCACGTAACCGAGTGATGCGTTGTTGAACGCCATGCCGGCGAGGAACTGCGCGTAGGCCATGTTCTCCCGCGCCGCGAGGTCACTGCCGTCGCGCACCGCCAGGCGCAGGTTGTTGCTGATCAGGGTGATTGCCTTCAGCGCACAGGCGTCGGTGATCGGGTTGGCGGCAGTCGAGACGTAGGCTTCAATGGCGTGGGTCAGCGCGTCCATGCCCGTGGCGGCGGTCAGGCTTTTTGGCATGGCGACCATCAGCTCCGGGTCGTTGACCGACAGCAGTGGCGTGACGTTCCGGTCGACAATGGCCATTTTCACATGCCGCGATTCGTCGGTGATGATGCAGAACCGGGTCATCTCGCTGGCGGTGCCGGCGGTGGTGTTGATGGCGATCAGCGGCAGTTGTGGCTTGCTCGATTGATCGACACCTTCGTAATCGCCGATCTGCCCGCCGTTGGTCGCACACAGGGCAATGCCCTTGGCGCAGTCATGGGGCGAGCCGCCGCCGAGGGACACGACGAAATCGCAGCGGCTTTCCTTGAGCAAGCCCAGACCGGATTCGACGTTGGCGATGCTCGGGTTCGGTTTGGCGCCATCGAAGATCACCGAATCGATGTCCTGCATCGCCAATTTCTCGGCCAGCATGCTGGCGACACCAGCCTTGGCCAGCCCGCTGTCGGTGACGATCAGCGCCTTGCGAAAACCGTAGTTGCGGATCGCGACCATGGCTTCGTCGAGGCAACCATTGCCCATGATGTTGACCGCCGGAATGAAAAAGGTGCTGCTCATCGTGCGTCTCCTGACTGGGGCCGAATCGACTGCTCCGATCCGACGGATGCACACAGGATCGACCGATCGGTCACGGACGATGTTGATCTGGCTCAATGCCCGCTCGTGATAAAGTCGCCGCCCATCAGCCCCTTTGTTTTGAGACACCTGCGCAATGACCGATTTTCTGGATGTCGACGCCACCCTCGAAGACTGGAGCGCCCTGCGCACCGCGACCGACTTCGAGGGTTTGCTGGTGGGCAATGGCGCCAGCCGCGCCGTGTGGGACGACTTCGGCTACGATTCGCTGTTCGAAAATGCCCGTACCGTGGAAGAGAAACCGCTCAGTGCCTCCGAACTGGCGGTGTTCGACGCAATGCAAACGCGCAGCTTCGAGCAGGTGCTCGGCGCGCTGAAAACCACCAGCCGGGTCAACAAGGCCCTGGCCGTCAGTTCGGCGGCGCCGCGCAACCGCTATTACGCGATCAAGGAAGCGCTGATCAATACCGTGCACGCCGTCCACATTCCGTGGCGGCTGGTTAAGCCTGCAACACTGGCGGCGCTGAATGAAGAACTGGCGCGCTATCGCACAGTGTTTACGACCAACTACGACTTGCTCAACTATTGGGCTCTACAGCACCGAAACGAGGCCATCGACGATCTGTTCAACGGCCCGAATGCCAGCTTCGATCTGGCCGAAAGTGCGACCGACAAACCGCGTTTACTCTACCTGCACGGCGGTCTGCACCTTGTGCGCAATCAGGACGGCACCGCACGCAAACTAACCTCCACCGAGGGCACGCTACTCGGCAGCTTTGCAATCAACAACACCCTCAAGACGCTGGATGACGTGCCGCTGTTCGTCACCGAAGGGCCGAGTGCGGACAAGCTCAAGAGCATTCGCAGCTCCGATTATCTGTCGTTCTGCTATGAACAATTGCTGGGGCATGGCGGCAGCCTGTGCATCTTTGGCCATGCGCTGGGTGAGCAGGACGCACACATTGTCCGCGCACTGCAATTGGCGAAACCGGCGACGGTGGCGATCTCGATTTATCCGCGCAGTGCAGCGTTTGTTCAGCATCAGAAGCGCCATTACGCGCAGGTGTTTGAAGGGACCGGGGCTGAGTTGCGGTTTTTTGATGCGAAAACCCATGCGTTGGGCAGTACGAAGCTGTCGGTGCCGGTCGAGGTTTGATGTAAGTCCGACCGACGCCTTCGCGAGCAAGCCCGCTCCCACATTTTGATCGAATTCCCTGTGGGAGCGGGCTTGCTCGCGAAGCTTTTGGGGCGCCTCAATCCTCGGCGCTGTGCACCACCACCAGCAACTGCGCCTGCACATCCCCCACCGATCTGATCCGGTGCGGCTTCTGGGCATTGAAGTGCAGCGCATCGCCGCGCTCCAGCAGCACCTTCTCGTTCATGAAATCCACTTCCACCTGCCCTTCGTGGACGAACAGAAATTCTTCGCCCAAATGCTCCTTGAAGGTCTTGTCGGTGAACTCGCCAGGCGGGTAGATGATGAATGGCAGCAGGTTGCGCTCGCTGACCTGATGCGCCAGCACGGCATAACCCGGGCTCTGGTCATTGGCTGCCAGTGACTGACGCTCGTGGCTGCGCACAAGGCTGTAGCTGTCGAGGCTGACGTTGTCTTCGGAGAACAACTCCTCGACTTTCACGTTCAGCGCCTTTGCCAGTTTCAGCGCAGCGGCAATCGACGGTGTGTTCAGCCCGCGCTCGACTTTCGACAGATAACTCTTGGTCATGCCGGATTTTTCGGCCAATGCCTCAAGGGTAACGCCAAGTTTTTTTCTCAATAATTTCAAACGGATAGACATGCGCAGCAGTTATTCCAGCAAGGAAGCGACGATTCGTGCTTGCCAATGACACTTTGTGTCATATAGCCTCTTTAGTGTCATTTGCAATCACCCAAAGGACACAGACATGGCCAAGACATTAGCACTACCCAAAGAACAACTGGTCAAGCAAGCGCTGACCCAGATGCAAAATACTCTGGCGGATAATACGTGGACGGACCGGCAAAAGCTGGCCCTGACCTGCCGGATTCTTTTCGAGAGCGGTCATGACTCAGGTCTGGCCGGACAAATCACTGCTCGCGGCCCGCAACCGGGCACCTATTACACTCAGCAACTGGGCCTGGGTTTCGACGAAATAACCGCTAGCAATCTGCTGCTGGTCAACGAAGACCTGGAAGTCCTCGAAGGTCACGGCATGGCCAACCCGGCCAACCGTTTCCACAGTTGGGTGTACCGCGCTCGCCCGGACGTGAACTGCATCATCCACACGCATCCGACGCACATTGCCGCGCTGTCGATGCTGGAAGTGCCGCTGCAAATTTCGCACATGGACTTGTGCCCGCTGTATGACGACTGCGCGTTTCTCGAAGGCTGGCCGGGGGTGCCGGTGGGTAACGAGGAAGGCGAACTGATTGCCGGTGCGCTGGGCGAAAAACGCGCGATCCTGCTCTCGCACCACGGCCAGTTGTCGACCGGCACGACGATCGAGGAGGCCTGCGTCATCGCCCAATTGATCGAACGTGCGGCGAAACTGCAACTGCTGGCGATGGCGGCCGGCACGATCAAGCCGATCATTCCGGCGCTGGGCCGCGAAGCCCATGACTGGGTGTCGAAGCCTAAACGCCACGCTGCCGCCTTCAACTATTACGCTCGGCAGAACCTGCGCCAACACGCCGATTGCCTGAACTGAAAACCCATTACGGAGACATTCCCATGTCCAATATTCACGGCATCATCGGCTACACCATCACCCCGTTCACCGCCAATGGCGAAGGGCTGGATCTGCCGGCACTCGGCCAATCGATCGACCGCCTGATCGCCAGCGGCGTCCACGCCATCGCGCCACTGGGCAGCACCGGCGAAGGCGCTTATCTGAGCGATGCGGAGTGGGATCAGGTTGCCGAATTCAGCATCAAGCACGTGGCCAGACGCGTACCGACCATCGTCAGCGTGTCCGACCTGACCACCGCTAAAGCCGTGCGCCGAGCACGTTTCGCCGAAGCCCACGGCGCCGATGTGGTGATGGTACTGCCAGCGTCTTACTGGAAACTGACCGAAGCGGAAATCCTCGCCCACTATCGCGCCATCGGCGACAGCATCGGCGTGCCGATCATGCTCTACAACAACCCGGCCACTAGCGGCACCGACATGTCGGTCGAGTTGATTCTGCGCATCGTCAATGGCGTGGAAAATGTGACCATGGTCAAGGAGAGCACCGGCGACATCCAGCGCATGCACAAGCTGCAACTTCTCGGCGACGGTCAGGTGCCGTTCTACAACGGCTGCAACCCGCTGGCGCTGGAAGCGTTCGCGGCCGGGGCGAAAGGCTGGTGCACCGCAGCGCCGAACCTTATCCCGCAGTTGAATCTGGATCTGTACGAAGCGGCCATGGCGGGCGATCTCGACCGGGCGCGGGATTTGTTCTATCGCCAATTGCCGCTGCTGGACTTCATCCTCAAGGGCGGCTTGCCGGCGACGATCAAGGCCGGGTTGCGCGAAACAGGGCTGGAGGTTGGCGATCCACGCTTGCCGGTGTTCCCGCTCAGTGAAGCCGGTCGGGGTCAACTCCAGACAATCGTGAAAACCCTGAGCTAATCCACAGGCAACACACAAAACCCTGTAGGAGCTGTCGAGTGCAACGAGGCTGCGATCTTTTGATCCTGATCTGTACAACCCAGATCAAAAGATCGCAGCGTGCCGCAGCTCCTACGGGGGGATGTGGCGACTTCAGAGGACTGGCAACGTTTTGTCCTTGATCACTTTGCTCGGCCCGTTGGTCTTGACGCTGGCGATGCCTTTGGCACACGCGGCGTCAGTGGAATACGACTCGCTGCTGCCGATGATCTGGTGGTTGGCAGCCTTGAGGTTGAAGTACGGATGGCCGTCCTTGGTGGTCTTTTTCTCGTAGCGTTCATCCAGCGGGCTGTTGGTCTGCACCGAGGCAATGCCGTTGTCGGCTGCCGCGCGGGTGGTGTAGAGCTCGCTGGTGAGAATGGTTTCGGCGTTGGCGGCCTTCAGCACAAACCTGAACTGACCGTTGCTGCTTTTACTCACTTCGTACCATCCGGACATGCTCGTTTCTCCTGGGAGATTAAGAGATTTCGCGCTTCAGAGTAAAGACCAGTCCAGAACATCTGTCGCCTGTACCGACCCCTTCGCCAGCAGGGACTCCCACATTGGATCTCCAGTGAACACAACCTTGGTGAACACTCAGTACCCAATGTGGGAGCGGGCTTGCTCGCGAAGGGTTCAACCCGCAATCGGCTATTTCACCACCGCCCGCACCACCGACAACTCCGGCGCACTCACCCGTCGCTGCGACAGATACCGCGTACAACTCACCCGCAAAAACGAGGCAAAATTCACCACCTCGCCACGATAATCCATCACCTCTTCATACAGCTTGGCGATCAATTGATTGGTGGTCATGCCATCGACTTCGGCGATTTCGCTGAGGATGTCCCAGAACTGATTTTCCAGGCGCAGCGTTGTCACCACTCCGCAGATACGCAGCGAACGGGAGCGCGATTCGTAGAGAATCGGATCGGCCTTGACGTAGAGCTCGCACATTGGCGAATCCTCGTTACAAAGTAATTTTGGTGCCAAGCAGGCCAAGGAAACCGGCCAGCCAGTTCGGATGCGCCGGCCATGCCGGAGCAGTGGCCAGATTGCCTTGAACGTGGCCGTCCGTCACCGCGATGTCGATGTACGTACCGCCCGCCAGTCGCACTTCCGGGGCGCAGGCCGGATAGGCGCTGCATTCGCGACCTTCGAGCACGCCCGCCGCTGCCAGCAGTTGCGCACCGTGGCAGACCGCTGCGATGGGTTTGCCGGCCTTGTCGAAAGCGCGTACCAGATCGAGGACTTTTTCGTTGAGGCGCAGATATTCCGGCGCACGTCCGCCGGGGATCAGCAGCGCGTCGTAATCGGCTTCGCTGGCCTTGGCGAAGTCGAAATTGAGCGCGAACAGGTGACCGGGTTTCTCGCTGTAGGTCTGGTCGCCTTCGAAGTCATGGATCGCGGTGCGCACGGTCTGCCCGGCGGCCTTGTCCGGGCACACGGCGTGGACGCTGTGACCGACCATTTGCAGGGCCTGGAACGGCACCATCACTTCGTAGTCTTCGACGTAATCGCCGACCAGCATCAGGATTTTTTTCGCGGCCATGGGGGAGGACTCCTCTGGGAAATGCTTGGGAGTATTCAAGGTAGACCTATTCGACAGTGACGGGTAACAACGGGCTACTACCGAGTTGACGCCATCGCGAGCAGGCTCACTCCTACAAGGGAACGCATTTCAATTGTAGGAGTGAGCCTGCTCGCGATGGGGTCAGCAAACTGTACGGATAAGTCCGTGCCTAGCTGTAACAGCCAGAAAGCCACGATTTATGGCTTTATGAAGATACGTCCCTGCCACCTTCGATTCTGGTCCCCCATCATGTCCTCTCGCGAAAACACCGGCATGGCCCTCGGCCTGCTTGGCGTGGTGATTTTCAGCCTCACTCTGCCCTTCACCCGCATCGTCGTGCAGGAACTGCATCCGCTGCTCAACGGTCTCGGTCGCGCGTTGTTCGCGGCGATTCCGGCGGCGCTGTTGTTGTTGTGGCGTCGCGAAAAATGGCCGACATGGCAGCAAGTCAAAGGCTTGAGCCTGGTGATCGTCGGGGTGATTCTGGGTTTCCCGGTGTTGTCGGCGTGGGCCATGCAAACGTTGCCGGCGTCTCACGGTGCGCTGGTCAATGGCTTGCAGCCTTTGTGCGTGGCGCTGTATGCGGCGTGGCTGTCTCATGAGCGGCCGTCGAAAGCCTTCTGGGCCTGCGCGGCGCTGGGCAGTGCGTTGGTGCTCGGCTATGCGCTGTACACCGGGGCCGGCAGCATTCAGGCCGGTGATCTGCTGATGCTCGGCGCGATTGCCGTGGGCGGACTGGGCTATGCCGAGGGCGGTCGGTTGGCCAAGGAGATGGGCGGCTGGCAGGTGATCTGCTGGGCGCTGGTGCTGTCGACGCCGCTGCTGATCGGCCCGGTGTTGTATCTGGCGCTGCAACATCAGGGCGCGGTATCGGCGAAAACCTGGTGGGCGTTTGGCTATGTGGCGTTGTTTTCGCAGTTTCTCGGGTTCTTTGCCTGGTACGCCGGGTTGGCCATGGGCGGCATTGCCCGGGTCAGTCAGATCCAGTTATTGCAGATTTTCTTCACCATCGCGTTTTCGGCGCTGTTCTTTGGTGAACATGTCGAGCCGATCACCTGGGTATTTGCCTGCGGGGTGATTGCGACGGTCATGCTCGGTCGCAAAACCACCATCAAACCAAATGTGGGAGCGGGCTTGCTCGCGAATGCGGTTCAACATTCACCACACATGGTGACTGATCCGACGCCTTCACGAGCAAGCCCGCTCCCACACGATCAAAGGTAACCGTCGGCGCGCAGCAGGGTTTCCAGGCAGTGTTCGCTGATCTGGTAGAAGGCTTTCAACTCGGCAATCTTCAGCAGCAGTTGCGCCGGGTCGACCGGCTCGGCGCGTTTTACCGCGAGGATCATCTTGTTCTTGTTGGTGTGATCGAGCGAGATGAACTCGAACACTTTGGTCTCGTAGCCGCAGGCCTCAAGGAACAACGCGCGCAAACTGTCAGTGACCATCTCCGCCTGCTGACCGAGGTGCAGACCGTACTGCAGCATCGGTTTGAGCAGCGCCGGGCTCTGGATTTGCAGGCGGATCTGTTTATGGCAGCACGGCGAGCACATGATGATCGAGGCGCCCGAACGAATGCCGGTGTGGATCGCGTAATCGGTAGCGATGTCGCAGGCATGCAGGGCAATCATCACGTCCAGCTCGCTCGGCGCCACGCTGCGCACATCACCGCACTTGAACACCAGGCCCGGATGATCGAGCTTCGCCGCCGCCGCGTTGCACAGGTTGACCATCTCTTCGCGCAGCTCGACGCCGGTGACTTCGCCCTCGGCCTTCAAGGTGTTGCGCAGGTAATCGTGAATCGCAAAGGTCAGGTAACCCTTGCCCGAACCGAAATCGGCGACCCGCACCGGTTTGTCCAGCGCCAGCGGCGACGAGGTCAGGGCATGGCTGAACACTTCGATGAACTTGTTGATCTGCTTCCACTTGCGCGACATCGCCGGGATCAGTTCCTGCTGCGCGTTGGTCACGCCAAGGTCCTTGAGGAACGGACGGCTCAACTCCAGAAAGCGGTTTTTCTCGCGGTTGTGCTCGGCGGAAGGCGTTTCACGCAATTGCTGAGGTTTGCTCTTGAACAGCGAACTCTTGCCCTTTTTGCTGTATTCGAGCTGGGCTTCATCGGTCACGGCGAGCAAATGCGCATTTTTGAACGAAGCCGGCAGCAACGCGGCAATCGTCGCCACGCCTTCGCTCAGCGGCAGGTTTTTGGTGATGTCACGGGTCTTGTAGCGATAGACGAAGGACAGGTTCGGCTGCGCCTTGACCGTCACCGCTTTGATGATGACTCGCTGCAGCTCCGCCTCGTCGCCGACGTACTTGGCCAGCACCAGTTTGATGAAGCCGTTCTGCTCGAGGCTGGTCTGCAGCAGCTCGATGAACTGGGCGTGGTGATCGGGCGCAGGCTTGGTGGCAGGGGCGGTAACGGACATGGAAAAACGGCCTCGGGCGGGCAAAATCGGGAATGGCGGGTATTTTAGGGGGGATGTCGGTCGGGGACACGCTCTTATTTACCCAACGGCACAAATCAAAAGATCGCAGCCTTCGGCAGCTCCTACACAGGCCAATGTAGGAGCTGCCGAAGGCTGCGATCTTTTGATCTAGGCCAACACCACCAACCGATTGGGCAATTCGTTGCGCACTTGCGTCACCGGCACATGCACTTTGAGCAACTCACCGCACGCCTCGATACACGTCACAAACCCCTCAAGCGTACGCCCCTGCCGCACCTGCTCGGTAAACGCCGCCACGATCGAATCCCAACTCTTGTTGTCCAGTCGACTGGAAATCCCCTCATCCACCAGAATCTCCACATACCGCTCTGCCTCGCAGACAAAAATCAGCATGCCGGTGCTGCCCACCGTGTGATGCAGGTTCTGCTCGAGAAACTGTCGCCGCGCCAGGTTCGACGCCCGCCAATGGCGCACGCGACGCGGGATCAAATGCGTGGTGATGTTCGGCAAACGAAACAGCAGGCACAGCACAATAAACGCGCCCCACTGCACCAGCAGCAGACTGTGCAGGGTCAGCCAGCCGGTCAGATAATGCACGACGCCGGGCACCACCAGCGCCAGCAAACTCGCCCACAGCAGCGGGATGTACGCGTAGTCGTCGGCGCGGGCTGCCAGCACTGTCACCAGTTCGGCGTCGGTGTCGCGCTCGACCCGGGCAATTGCCTCGGCGACTTTGCGTTGTTCGTGTTCGGTCAGTAATGCCATGTCGAAAAGTGCCTGCTCATTATTCTTTTAATGTCACCAGCCGCCGGATGAACCGCCGCCGCCGAAGCTGCCCCCGCCACCGCTGAAGCCGCCACCTCCACCGCCGCCGCCAAAACCGCCTCCGCCGAAACCTCCACCGCCCCCGGTGCCGCCACGGCCGGTGGGAAGGATACCGAGCATCTGGCAGACAAACACCGTCAGGATGAACAACATCACCAGAAAAACGAACAACGCCGGGTGCCGCGAAATGAAATCGTCGGAAGGGTCGCCGCTGGATTCATACACTGTCGACGGCTCGTCCAGTGGATTACCGCCCAGCACCACCAGCATCGCCGCGACGCCATCGCTGATGCCTTTGCTGAAGTTGCCGGTCTTGAATGCCGGCGTGATGACTTGATGGATGATCACCGAGGTCTGCGCATCGGTCAGCCGGTCTTCAAGGCCATAACCGACTTCAATGCGCAGTTTGCGCTCATCGCGCGCGACGATCAGCAGCGCGCCGTTGTTCTTGTCTTTCTGGCCGATGGCCCAGTGCCGGCCAAGCTGCACGCCGAAATCCTCGATGGTGGTGCCCTGCAGATCCGGCACGGTGACGACGACCAATTGCTCGCCGGTCGCCTGCTCGTGGGCCTGCAATTGCTGCTCCAGTTGCACGCGCACCGCCGGCTCGATCATCTGCGCGGCGTCCATCACCCGCCCGCTCAGCGCCGGAAACGTCAACTCGGCCCGAGCGCTGAGGGCAAGCAACCACAGCAACAACACCAGGCCCATCTTCAACACACGCATAAATATCCCCACCGCCCCCCTGTAGGAGCTGCCGAAGGCTGCGATCTTTTGATCTTGTTTTTTACAAACCAACGGCAAAAGATCGCAGCCTGCGGCAGCTCCTACACAGGCTTTCTCAGAATTTCACTTCCGGGGCTTTTTCTGCGCCGGGTGTGGTGGCTTCGAAGGTTTCGCGGATCGGCAGGTCGCTGTACATCACGCTGTGCCAAAGGCGACCGGGGAAGGTGCGGATCTCGGTGTTGTATTTCTGCACCGATAGAATGAAATCGCGGCGCGCCACGGCAATACGGTTTTCCGTGCCCTCAAGCTGCGATTGCAGGGCGAGGAAGTTCTGGTTGGCCTTCAGATCCGGATAACGCTCGGAAACCACCATCAAACGGCTCAACGCGCCGGTCAGTTGATCCTGCGCCTGCTGGAACTGTTTGAGCTTCTCGGGATTGTCGAGGGTGCTGGCGTCGACCTGGATCGAAGTCGCTTTCGCCCGCGCTTCGATCACTGCGGTCAGGGTCTCTTCCTCATGCTTGGCATAGCCCTTCACCGTTTCCACCAGATTGGGAATCAGGTCGGCGCGGCGCTGGTACTGGTTCTGCACTTGGCCCCACGCCGCTTTGGCCTGCTCGTCGAGGGTCGGGATGTTGTTGATGCCGCACGCGGTCAGCAGCGTGGCCAGCACCAGCAGCGTGGCGACCTGCAAGCGCGAACGATAGGTTGGACTGACATTCATCGGAGTGATGCTCCCTGGCACATTTGATTAAAAAACCGGCGGTGAAACACTCGGGGCTGGCACTTGGGGCATAATCGGCCGCGCCACTGGATTGCTGCGGGCTAATGGGCTAAAAAGTGCCCTGCGCGATCACGCTGCCGACGCTCGGTGGGCGTTTTTGGCGGTGTGTTTTTGCGCCTGCACCCGAACAACAATAGTCGCTCCCTAAATTTTGGCTGGCCGGCATTGCATTGCCGTTTGCGCCCTTGAGAAAAATATTCATGAAGAAGCTGTGTTTGCTGGGTCTGTTCGTCAGCCTGGCCAGTCATCAAGTATTGGCCGCCACGACCCCGGCACCCCTGGAAAACAAGGACGCGTTCATCAGCAACCTGATGAATCAAATGACCCTCGATGAAAAGATCGGCCAGTTGCGCCTGATCAGCATCGGCCCGGAAATGCCTCGCGAGTTGATCCGCAAAGAAATCGCCGCTGGCAACATCGGCGGCACGTTCAACTCGATCACCCGCCCGGAAAACCGTCCGATGCAGGACGCGGCGATGCGCAGTCGCCTGAAGATTCCGATGTTTTTTGCCTACGACGTGATCCACGGTCACCGGACGATTTTTCCGATTCCGCTGGCCCTCGCGTCGAGCTGGGACATGGACGCCATCGGCCAGTCCGGCCGTGTCGCCGCTAAAGAAGCCGCTGCCGACAGCCTCGATATCACTTTTGCGCCGATGGTCGATATCTCCCGCGACCCGCGCTGGGGCCGCAGCTCCGAAGGTTTCGGTGAAGACACCTACCTGACTTCGCGCATTGCCGGCGTCATGGTTCGCGCCTATCAGGGCGCCACCCCGAGCGCGGCCGACAGCATCATGGCCAGCGTCAAGCACTTCGCCCTCTATGGCGCCGTTGAAGGTGGTCGCGACTACAACACCGTCGACATGAGCCCGGTGAAGATGTACCAGGATTACCTGCCACCGTACCGCGCCGCGATCGATGCCGGCGCCGGTGGCGTGATGGTTGCGCTGAATTCGATCAACGGTATTCCGGCCACCGCCAATACCTGGCTGATGAACGACCTGCTGCGTCGCGACTGGGGCTTCAAAGGCCTGGCGGTCAGCGACCACGGCGCGATCTTCGAACTGATCAAGCACGGCGTCGCTCGCGACGGTCGTGAAGCGGCGAAGCTGGCGATCAAGGCCGGCATCGACATGAGCATGAACGACACCCTCTACGGCAAAGAGCTGCCGGGGCTGCTCAAGTCCGGCGAGATCGAACAGAAAGATATCGACAACGCCGTGCGTGAAGTCCTCGCGGCCAAGTACGACATGGGCCTGTTCAAGGACCCGTACCTGCGCATCGGCAAGGCTGAGGATGACCCGGCCGATACCTACGCCGACAGCCGTCTGCACCGCGCTGAGGCCCGCGAAGTCGCGCGTCGCAGCCTGGTGCTGCTGAAAAACCAGAACGAAACCCTGCCGTTGAAGAAGGACGCAAAAGTCGCGCTGGTCGGCCCGTTGGCCAAGGCACCGATCGACATGATGGGTAGCTGGGCGGCGGCGGGTAAGCCGGCGCAATCGGTGACCCTGTTCGATGGTATGAGCGCGGTGATCGGCAACAAGTCAAACCTGATCTACGCCCGTGGCGCCAACATCACCAGCGACAAGAAGGTGCTGGATTACCTGAACTTCCTCAACTTCGATGCCCCGGAAGTGGTCGATGATCCGCGCCCGGCCAACGTACTGATCGACGAAGCGGTAAAAGCGGCGAAGGATGCTGACGTGATCGTTGCCGCCGTCGGCGAATCCCGTGGCATGTCCCACGAATCTTCCAGCCGTACCGATTTGAACATCCCGGAAAACCAGCGTGAGCTGATCCGCGCGCTGAAAGCCACCGGCAAACCGCTGGTGCTGGTGTTGATGAACGGCCGTCCGCTGACCATTCTCGAAGAGAACCAGTCGGCTGACGCGATTCTGGAAACCTGGTTCAGCGGCACCGAGGGCGGCAACGCCATCGCCGACGTGCTGTTCGGCGACTACAACCCATCGGGCAAACTGCCGGTGACCTTCCCGCGCTCCGTGGGCCAGATTCCGACTTACTACAACCACCTGAGCATTGGCCGGCCGTTCACGCCGGGCAAACCGGGCAACTACACCTCGCAGTATTTCGATGACACTACCGGGCCGCTGTTCCCGTTCGGTTATGGTTTGAGCTACACCAACTTCGCCCTGAGCGACATGGCGCTGTCGTCGACCACCCTGAACGCCACCGGCAAGCTCGACGCCAGCGTCATGGTGAAAAACACCGGTAAGCGTGACGGCGAAACCGTGGTGCAGTTGTACATCCAGGACGTCACCGGCTCGATGATCCGTCCGGTGAAAGAGCTGAAGAACTTCCAGAAAATCATGCTCAAGGCCGGCGAACAGAAAGTCGTGCACTTCACCATCACCGAGGATGACCTGAAGTTCTACAACGCCCAGCTCAAGTACGCAGCCGAGCCTGGCAAGTTCAACGTGCAGATCGGCCTGGACTCGCAGGACGTGACGCAGCAGAGCTTCGAGTTGCTGTAACCGATTTTTGCCCCGATGATCGTTCCCACGCTCCGCGTGGGAACGCCTCAAGGGACGCGGAGCGTCACGGGCTGCATTCCCACGCAGAGCGTGGGAACGATCAATGGTGTACACCCTGTAGGAGCTGCCGCAGGCTGCGATTTTTTGATCTTGCTCTACCCGCGTCTATCCAGAATGTTGACCACCACCCGATCCACCCATCCCCAAATTCGCTGCTTGACCCGCCGCCACAACGGCCGGCGCTGCCACTCTTCCAGACTCACCAACTGACTCAACCCGAAGTCCTTCACAAAACTCGCCTCGACCGCGGCCGTCAACGACGCATCCAGCGCTTCCAGATTCGCCTCCAGATTGAAGCGCAGATTCCAGTGATCGAAATTGCACGAGCCGATGCTCACCCAATCGTCCACCAGGACCATTTTCAGGTGCAGGAAACACGGCTGATATTCGAAGATCTGCACCCCGGCCTTGAGCAGTCGCGGATAGTAGCGATGCCCGGCGTAGCGCACTGACGGGTGATCGGTGCGCGGCCCGGTCAGCAACAAGCGCACGTCAACACCGCGCGCGGCAGCCTTGCGCAAGGAACGGCGGATTTTCCAGGTTGGCAGGAAATACGGCGTGGCCATCCAGATGCGTTTTTGCCCGCTGTTCAAGGCGCGGAACAGCGACTGTAGAATGTCACGATGCTGGCGCGCGTCGGCATAAGCCACTCGACCCATGCCCTCGCCTTTATCCGGCACGCGCGGCAATCGCGGCAGACCGAAATGCGCGGCCGGGCGCCAGGCGCGGCGATAGCGGTTGGCGATCCACTGGCGATCAAACAGTAATTGCCAGTCGATCACCAACGGGCCGCTGATCTCGACCATCACTTCATGCCACTCGCTGGTGTCATGCCCCGGCGTCCAGAACTCGTCGGTGACGCCCGTGCCGCCGACCACCGCCAGACGCTGATCGACCAGCAGCAATTTACGGTGATCGCGATAGAAATTACCGACCCAACGCCGCCAGTTCAGCCGATTGTAGAAACGCAGTTCGACCCCGGCATGGGTCAGGCGCTGACGCAGATTGAAGGTGAAGGCGAGGCTGCCGTAATCATCGAACAGGCAACGCACGCGCACGCCACGTTCGGCCGCCAGCACCAGTGCTTGCACGATGGTTTCGGCACAGGCACCAGCCTCGACCAGATACAGCTCAAGTTCGATCTGTTCCTGCGCGCCAGCGATCTGCTCAAGCATGCGCGGAAAGAACTGCGGGCCGTCGATCAACAACTCGAACCGGTTGCCGTCACGCCATGGGAATACCGCGCCGCGCATGTCAGCGCGCCGTGAAGATCAGCACCGCACCCACCGGCACCGATAGACTGATGGCCGACAGACCGGCGAGTTTACGCAGGCTTTCCAGCCCTGGCGCCAGATCAAAATCCTCGGCGTTGATCACCAGCGGCTCGAGGGTAACCACTTGAAAGCGTCGATCATCGAGCCGCGTCGCCAGCAGCTCGGCAGGGTATTCGTGTTGCTTGCCGTGCAGGTTGACGGTCAGCGGCAGGCGCAACTCCAGCTGCGCGCCGGGCGCCAGATCGTTGATCGGACGCAGGTCGATCTGGGTGGTGATGGTCGCTTCGGGAAATTGCTCGATCTGGAACAGCTCCTTGCGCATGCGCTCGTCGCGCAGCGGGATACCGCTGTTGACCGAATCCAGCTCGACTTCGACTTCGGCGCGACCGTTGGGGTCGACCTTACCGTGCAGCACCAGAAAGCGCTGCACTTCGGAAATGTTGGCGTTTTTTGTGCTGACGAACGACAGCCGCGACGACTCGCCGTCCAGATACCAATTGGCCTGCGCCGGCAACGCGACAGCGGCCAGCAGCAGGCTGGACAGGGATGCAATGAGGGAGCGGTTGAACATTGAGGACTCGTGGGGCCGATAAACCTGCACGAACCTTAACTGGCCATGGGGTTATTGCAAACATCAGGATCAAAAGATCGCAGCCTGCGGCAGTTCCTACAGGGTGGACATGATCCTGTAGGAGCTGCCGAAGGCTGCGATCTTTTAAGGCTGTAAACGACAGCCTTGCCGTTCGCTCAACCATTGGGCGCTGTTGCTGCGGCCCATGCCGCTGACCGTGATGGTTTTGTTGGCGCTGTCATCGGTGAATGCGCTGGTCGGCAGCCATTGTTTTACGTAGCCACGGCAATACTCGGCATCGTTGTTCATCACATAACGGCACGAGCAATATTCCTTGGCGGTGTAAGCGCTGATGATGTCCGGGAAGGCCCACAGATTTTCGCGCTCATAGACGATCCAGCCGAGCAACAAAACCAGCAGCAACAGCAAAAACCGCTTCATGGCCGCACCGCCTGCATCACGCGCTTGAGTAGCTCGTTGTGCCGATAACTGCCGTCGCGATCATCGCCATAGCGCACGATCAGCAGTTTTTCGCTGGGAATCACATACATCGCCTGGCCCCAATGCCCGAGGGCGGCGAAGGTATCCGGTGGTGCATCGGGCCACGGTGACGTTGCGCCATCCGCCGGCCGATTGAGCCACCACTGACCACCGGGCACGGCTTCATCCTGATGAGCCTTGTAACCGGCGAAGGGTTTCAGGTTGAACGCCACCCAGTCCTTGGGCAGCAGTTGCTGGTCATTCCAGCGCCCGTCGCGAGACATCAACAACCCGACCCGTGCCAGATCGCGGGCGGTGAGATAAGCGTAAGACGAGGCGACAAAAGTGCCCGTCGCATCGGTTTCCCACACGGCGTGGTGGATGCCCAAAGGCTCGAACAATGCCGTCCACGGATAGTCGGGATAACGCTTTGGGCCAACGATATTTTTCAACGCTGCCGCGAGCAGATTGCTGTCGCCGCTGGAGTAGCGAAAAGCTTGCCCCGGTGCGGCATAGCTATCGTGATCAGCCGTGAACGCGACCATGTCGCGGTGACCACGGGTGTAGAGCATCGCCACCACCGAGGATTTCAGCGGCGCGTATTCGTAGTCTTCCTGCCAGTCGAGGCCTGAGGCCCAGTGCAACAAGTCGGCGATTTTTATCTGCGGGTGTTTAGCCAATGGCGGGTAGAACTTTGCGGCTGGGTCTTCAAGTTTGAACAGGCCTTCGCCGTACGCCATACCGAGAACCGTAGCCATCAGGCTTTTGCTGATCGACCAGGTCAGGTGCGGGGTGTGTTCGGTGGTCGGGCCGGCGTAGCGTTCGTAGATGATTTCGCCGTCGCGGATGATCAGCAACGCGTCGGTGCGGATGCCTTTGCGGGTGGTGTCATTACGGGGTGGGAAGGCGTAGTTTTCCAGCGCCTCGACGTTGCTGATGGGCGAGCCGCTCGGCCATTGCTCACCGGGCCATTGTTCGGCCTGAACGGTGAAGCTGATCAGCAGTAGAAACAGGGTCAGGCCTTTGAACATGGTGAGGGCTCTGGGGATGAACCTGCTGAGATTAGGCGGTGTTTATGACCGATGTGTGGTGATTGTCAGATTGCTATCGCGAGCAGGCTCACTCCTACAATTGAAATGCGTTCCCCTGTAGGAGTGAGCCTGCTCGCGAAGACGCCAGTCAGGCCACCGCCAAAGCCTTGGCCAACCGCTTGGCCCGAGCCCCAGCCGCCAATTGCATCACCCCCTGATCCCGCGCCCACATCTGCGCCCACTCCGAACCACCCTCCGCCAACGCCTGATCAACCTCAGGCTTGAGCGAATCAAACTGCGCAAACAACCCAGCCAACAGCACATGCCCGGCCGCATTATTCGGCGGCTGCCGGCTCGCCTCCGCGCACCCGGCCAACAACGCTAGCAATCGAAGTTGCAGCGCCTGCGGCCAGTCACTGTCCTGCCCGACGCCATACAGCCACGCGGTCATCGCGCTCAGCACATAGACATCTTCGAGGGTGCGAAACGGCTTCACATAAGCGTCCCAACCATCGCCCGCGAGCAACTCGCACAGGGCGCCATCCAGCAGCAAGCGGCCATGACTGATGTCCGGCATCAACGGCAACGCCGGCAGTTTTTCCACGGTCACACCGGGTTCACCTGGGTACACCACGGCCAGACTCAGGCGCGGATTTTCGCCGGGCTCCTCACTGCGCGCAGCAATCAGCAACCAATCCGCCGCATCACCGGCCGTGACGAAATCCTTGCGCCCGCTCAGGCGTAAATCGGTGAGCCGCGTGTGCATGTCCGCCGGTCGCAGACTGCGCTGTTCGGTCGCACACAACGCGCCAAGGCTGAGCGGAGCACTCGGCCACAACATGCGCAATGCCGCCTGATAACCGACCAGAAACGCCAGCCCCGGCGTCGCCATCCGCCGTCCGCCCGCGATCGCCAATTCGAACGGTGTGACGTTGCCCAACTGCTGCAACAACGTCGCAAAACCCTCGGCAAGGTCAGCAACGGCGGGCAATCGTTCATGGCTTTGCAGCAGATCTGGCCAGGGCATAAGAGGCTCCTTGTGGGCTGTCATATAAGCATCACCGAACGTTCATGGCGATGACACCGGGGCTACATAGCCTGACTTTGCACAACACGGCTGCATAAAGAAAGTCGATCGGCTGCAACCCACGACGGGTTCAAGGCCCGTACGGAGATTCACATGACTCAGATCGCCCGCATCAGCGACACCGGCAATGAACGCCGTCTGCAAGCCGAACGCCTGATCGGCGCCGAGGCTCTGCAGCAAGCCCAGGCCTTGCGCTTCAACGTCTTCAGCGGCGAGTTCAACGCCAAGCTGAAAGGCGCGGAACTGGGTCTGGACATGGATGATTATGATGTTCACTGCAGCCACATCGGTGTACGTGATCTGAATACCGGTCGCTTGGTGGCGACCACCCGTTTGCTCGATCACACCGCCGCCAGCAGCCTTGGCAGGTTCTACAGCGAAGAAGAATTCAGCCTGCACGGTCTGGCGCATCTGCAAGGTCCGATCCTCGAAATTGGCCGTACCTGCGTCGACCCGGCATACCGCAACGGCGGCACCATCGCGGTGTTGTGGGGCGAGTTGGCCGAAGTATTGAATCAGGGTGGCTACAGCTATCTGATGGGTTGCGCAAGCATCCCGATGCAGGACGGCGGCATTCAGGCGCACGCGATCATGCAGCGTCTGCGCGAGCGTTATCTGTGCACCGAGCACTTGCGCGCCGAGCCGAAAAATCCGCTGCCGACGCTGGATATTCCCTCCAACGTGATCGCCGAAATGCCGCCGCTGCTCAAGGCTTATATGCGTCTGGGCGCGAAGATCTGTGGCGAGCCGTGCTGGGACGAAGACTTCCAGGTCGCCGACGTGTTCATCCTGCTCAAGCGCGACGAACTCTGCCCGCGCTACGCCAAACACTTCAAGGCGGCCGTGTGATGAGCCGGCTGCGGGTGTACGCGCGGATCGCGCGGGTGCTGCTGGTGGTCTCGCTCGGATTGACCATGGCCAGCGTCTTCGGCATGTTTGAACGGATTGGCCTGGCGCATTCGATGGAGCGGCGCCAGCGCTGGTCACGCTTCTTCATGGCGCGCCTGAGCAACGCCCTGCCCTTTCGCATGACGGTGCACGGTGAGTTGCCGCAGCAGCCGATGCTGTGGGTCAGCAATCATGTGTCGTGGACGGATATTCCGCTGCTCGGCATGCTCACGCCGTTGTCGTTTCTGTCCAAGGCCGAAGTGCGCACCTGGCCGGTGGCCGGTTGGCTTGCGGCCAAGGCTGGCAGCCTGTTCATTCGTCGCGGTTCGGGCGACAGTCAGTTGATCCGCAAGCAGATGACCCGTCACTTGCAAAGCGATCACGCATTACTGATGTTTCCCGAAGGCACGACTACCGATGGCCGCTCGCTGCGCACCTTTCATGGTCGCTTGCTGTCGGCGGCGATTGATTCCGAGGTGATGCTGCAACCGGTGGCGATCCGATATCTGCGCGATGGCGAGATTGATGCGCTGGCGCCGTTCATTGGTGATGATGATCTGCTGTCGCACCTGATGCGTCTGTTCAGCAATGATTGCGGCGATGTCGAAGTGCACCTGCTCAAGCCGATTGCCTGCCAGGGCCGTGAGCGTGCGGCGCTGGCGTTCGAGGCACAGCAGGCGGTGCAGAAGGTGTTGTTTGGTGAGGTGGCGAAACCTGCTGAACCGCGTCGCGCAGGCGAACTGATCGCCGCTTGAAAAGCAAAAGATCGCAGCCTTCGGCAGCTCCTACATTGCCCCCTGTAGGAGCTGCCGAAGGCTGCGATCTTTTGATCTTGCTTAATCCCGCAACCCAGCAAAATCCTGGAGAACTGCCTGAAACACAAAGTCCCTGTAGGAGTGAGCCTGCTCGCGATAGCGGTGCATCAGGCAACATCGATGTGACTGATCCACCGCTATCGCGAGCAGGCTCACTCCTACATTAGAGCTCCGGCGTCTGGGGGTTTTTGGCGAAACTTTGGAGATGTGGGTAAAAGAGCCGGAAATCCTCACTCAACGGCTCATACAACCGCCGCAATTCCTGCATCGCCCCCGCCAGTTCCTCCGGCCGGCTCAACCGCCGCGAGATCCCGCGCAGCACCTGCTCCAGCACTTCAAATTCCTGATACGAACCCAACCAGTCATTGGCAACCATGTGCGGCGCAATCTTCGCCAGTCGTTCGGGCAACTGCCGTTCATGGGTCAGCGCCCGATACACATCAGCGGTAAATACCTCCAACGGCTGATCGGCATACAACCGCCAGTCCCGCGCCAGACAGTGATCGAAAAACACATCGAGGACGATCCCGGCATAACGCCGCCGCGTCTCGGTAAACCGCCCCAGCGCGATGTCCACCAGCGGATGGCGATCGGTGAACACGTCAATCCGTCGATGCAGTTGAATCGCCGCTTCCACCTCCGGCGCAAACTGCCCTTGCAGCCGGCCTTTGACGAAGTCGCCGTACAGACTGCCGAGTAACTGACCGGGGCGCTGGCCACCGAGGTGCAAATGTGCGAGATAGTTCATGGGCGCAGCTTAGCACCGCGCCCTGCAATCGACACCTCACCATATCGTTATAACCCGATATACCAATTTATGCTGATCACAGATCAAAATCATATTGGTATATCGCGATCTAACGATTTAAAGTTCGCCTCATCGCGATATAGCGTTGTACACATTACGAGCACCCTGCCATGAACCTTGACCTCGACGAAATAATAAAAGCCCTGGCGCACCCAGTACGGCGAGACATCCTCAACTGGCTGAAAGACCCGAAAGCAGAATTTCCGGAACAACTGCACAACCACGAGTACGGCATCTGCGCCGGGCAGATCGATCAGCGCTGCGGCTTGTCGCAGTCGACCGTTTCCGCACACCTCGCGACGTTGCAACGCGCAGGTCTGATCAGCAGCCAGAAAGCCGGTCAGTGGCACTTTTTCAAACGCAACGAGGACGTGATCCAGGCGTTCCTCAGCACCCTCAGTAAAGAGCTCTGACCCTTAACGTCAGCCAGCCGACAAGGAAACCCGCATGCCCCTCTCGCTACTCATCCTCGCCTTGAGCGCCTTCGCCATCGGCACCACCGAATTCGTCATCATGGGCCTGTTGCCCGATGTCGCGGCCGACCTCGGTGTGTCGATCCCCGGCGCCGGCTGGCTGGTGACCGGTTACGCCTTGGGCGTGGCCATCGGTGCGCCGTTCATGGCAATGGCCACCGCCAAACTGCCACGTAAAGCTGCACTGGTCGCGCTGATGGGCATTTTTATTGTCGGCAACCTGCTCTGCGCAATTGCCAGTGATTACAACGTGCTGATGTTTGCCCGGGTGATCACCGCGCTGTGTCACGGTGCGTTCTTCGGCATCGGTTCGGTGGTGGCAGCCAATCTGGTACCGGCCAACAAACGTGCTTCGGCGGTGGCTTTGATGTTCACCGGTCTGACGTTGGCCAACGTCCTCGGCGTGCCGCTGGGCACCGCGCTGGGTCAGCAATACGGCTGGCGCTCGACCTTTTGGGCGGTGACCGTGATTGGGGTGATCGCTTTGATCGGTCTGATCCGCTTCCTGCCGGCCAAGCGCGACGAAGAGAAACTCGACATGCGCGCCGAACTCTCCGCCCTCAAAGGTGCCGGGATCTGGCTATCGCTGAGCATGACCGCGCTGTTCGCAGCGTCCGTGTTCACCTTGTTCACCTACGTCGCGCCGTTGCTCGGTGAAGTCACCGGTGTGTCGCCACGTGGCGTGACCTGGACGCTGATGCTGATCGGCCTGGGCCTCACCGTCGGCAACATCATCGGCGGCAAACTCGCCGACAGAGGTATGGCCGCGACGCTGATCGGCGTGTTCATCGCCATGGCCGTGATCTCCACCGTGCTGACCTGGACCAGCGTCGCGCTGATCCCGACTGAAATCACCCTGTTCCTCTGGGCCACCGCGTGTTTCGCCGCCGTACCGGCGCTGCAAGTCAACGTGGTGACCTTCGGCAAGGCCGCACCGAACCTGGTGTCGACCCTGAACATCGGCGCTTTCAACGTCGGCAACGCCCTCGGCGCCTGGGTCGGCGGCAGCGTCATCGCCCACGGCTACGGCCTGACCAGCGTACCGCTCGCAGCCGCCGCGCTGGCAGTGCTCGCCCTGCTGGTGACCCTGATTACTTTCCGTCAGAGCGGCAATGCCGATCTGGCCCCCGCTACTCACTGATTAACTTTCACCTACGAGGGTTGTAGACATGGCAACTATTTTCGATCCAATCAAACTCGGCGACGTCGAGCTGGCCAACCGCATCATCATGGCCCCGCTGACCCGCTGCCGCGCCGACGAAGGTCGCGTACCGAACGCGCTGATGGCCGAGTACTACGTGCAACGCGCTTCCGCCGGCCTGATCCTCAGCGAAGCCACTTCGGTAACGCCGATGGGCGTCGGCTACCCGGACACCCCGGGCATCTGGTCCAACGATCAAGTGCGCGGCTGGGCTAACGTCACCAAAGCCATTCACGGCGCTGGCGGCAAGATCTTCCTGCAACTGTGGCACGTCGGCCGCGTCTCGCACCCGTCGTACCTCAACGGTGAAGCGCCGGTCGCACCGAGCGCCATCCAGCCCAAAGGCCACGTCAGCCTGGTTCGCCCATTGGCCGACTACCCAACCCCGCGCGCACTGGAAACCGCTGAAATCGCCGACATCGTCGACGCCTACCGCACCGGCGCTGAAAATGCCAAAGCCGCCGGTTTCGACGGTGTGGAAATCCACGGTGCCAACGGTTACCTGCTCGACCAATTCCTGCAAAGCAGCACCAACCAGCGCACCGACAACTACGGTGGCTCGCTGGAAAACCGTGCTCGCCTGCTGTTGGAAGTCACTGACGCCGCCATCGAAGTCTGGGGCGCCGGCCGTGTTGGCGTGCACCTGGCACCACGCGCTGACTCCCACGACATGGGCGACGACAACCTGGCGGAAACCTTCACCTACGTCGCACGTGAACTGGGCAAACGCGGCATCGCGTTCATTTGCTCCCGTGAGAAAGAAGGCGCCGACAGCCTCGGCCCGCAATTGAAAGACGCTTTCGGCGGCCCGTACATTGCCAACGAAAAATTCACTAAAGACAGCGCCAATGAATGGCTGGCCAGCGGCAAGGCTGATGCCGTGGCGTTCGGTGTGCCGTTCATTGCCAACCCGGATCTGCCGGCGCGCTTGAAGGCTGATGCACCGCTCAACGATGCACGTCCTGAGCTGTTCTACGGCAAAGGTGCGGTCGGCTATATCGATTATCCAACGCTGTAACCAACATCAACTAACAGAAAGCCCTGCCTCGAAAGAGTCAGGGCTTTTTTATTTGCATACATTTAAAGATTCGCCACCAGAACAATATAAACCTAAGCTTCATTCAGCAACTAATCAGTTGCAAACCAAGACACTTAATTCAATAAGGACATTTAAACATGAATGATGCAGATCCAAACAAACTTACTTTCCTCCTGCAAATCACCAATGCCACAGATTCTACTTTCTGGCTTGACGATTCCTCTCCAAAGCAGCCACCCGCGACTCGTATCGACAAGATCCTCCCTTACCAGACCGTCTTTATGATGTTTGAAGGCGATCCTCATCTGAAGCAGGACAGCGAAATTGATTACGATATCAAAAAAGAGGTATTTAGCACTTACATCTGCTACACCAACTACAAACAAAAAGTGCGGTTCGACACCACACTCAGTTATTGCCACAGACAAACGGCGGGACACCGAGTTCCAAAAGTCGAACTCTTCTGGGAAAGCAATGCTTTCTCTATTGGCGCCGAACCCATCACCTGCGGCGCGGCCCTGCAAAATGAAAACCCGGTTTACCCTTACAACTATAAGATGATCGCCTTTATGACGCCGTCGGCCTGATAAAGGGTTGCCCGTTCATGTAGTAACGGTACGGACAACGCTGTCGCTAATAAGGTGCAAGTACATTCACGGTCGTGGCTTCAGCCCATCGAAGTAACACTGCCCGGAGGTGAAGATCGAGCACAGGGGGACACAGAAACGAAACGGACCGGTTGGTGCGTATCGGCTGCTCGGCACCCTTTTAGCCCGAGTCGTTAACCTTTATTCACACAGTCGACACAAACCCCCTACAAAATACGTAGCTCGCTGCCTATCAACCTGGCCAACGTACGTATATAAAAGCACCCCATTGCAGAAAGACTTGAAGCAGGGACATTTCCACGCTTCAAGTCTTGACACGGACAGATTCAATTACGCATTTTGTTTCATTTGCGCAGGCTGGGGCTCAGGCGCAGCATGTCCAACCCTGTATCGACCCAACGCTCGGCTTCCGCATGCAGCTCAAAGCTGTCCGGCGCCAGCAGCCAGCCATACAGAAGGCCATCGATATAGGCATGAATGCTGATGGCCGCACGAGCAGTGTCGAGATCTTCCGGCAACTGCCCACGATTCACCGCATTACGCAGGGTCAGCCCGATGCGCTCATTGCATTCGAGACTGGCCACCCGGCGCTGCTGGCGCAAATCGCACATTTCATCGGTGAATTCGCACTTATGAAACAGAATTTCGTTGATGCGGCGGGTCTTCGGATCCAGCGAAACTTGATGAAACAAATGAATCAGCAGTTTGCGCATGCAGCCCAGCGGATCTATTTCGTCCTCGCTCTCACTGGCCTTGGCCAGCTCATCCAGCGGCTCATGCAGCGTATCGAGCATGGCCTGGAGCAGATCGGCCTTGTTGCTGAAATGCCAGTAGATGGCACCGCGCGTCACGCCGGCCATCGTCGCGATATCTGCCAGGGTCGTACGCGCGACGCCCCTTTCATAAAAGGCTTTCTCCGCCGCTTCCAGAATCTGGCTGCGGGTTTCTTGAGCTTCCTCTTTGGTACGACGGACCATGGCAGTAAAACCTCAAACAGGATGTTTCAGGGATGGCTGAATATCCGCTGAATAAAGAGGGGGCGATCTCTCATGAATCGGCTCCCCGGCCTACAATTTCAAACCTTGCGACGATTTTTGTAACAGGGTGGATACGACGCCAAGGTATTTACAAACAACCATGAACGTAAGTATATTCCTTAGCAAGCTACTTATCCACCCGGTACCCTTTTTTTACCCTTCCACACTTCTTGTGCGCTTTTTGCGCGCCTGACCCGAGGATTTTCATGCAATTCAAGCCAGCTGTTACCGCTCTGGTCACTGCCGTCGCCTTGGCATCGCTGCTCAGCGGATGCAAAAAGGAAGAAGCGGCACCGGCCGCTCCGCCCCCTCAGGTCGGCGTCGTTACCCTGCAACCACAAGCCTTTACCCTCACCTCGGAACTGCCGGGCCGCACCAGTGCGTTCCGCGTTGCGGAAGTTCGACCACAGGTCAACGGCATCATTCTCAAGCGTCTGTTCAAGGAAGGCGGCGACGTTAAAGCCGGCCAGCAGCTGTATCAGATCGATCCAGCCGTGTATGAAGCGACCCTGAAAAGCGCCGAAGCCAACCTGCGTTCGACCAAGTCGATCTCCGATCGCTATAAGCAACTGGTCGATGAACAAGCGGTAAGCCGTCAGGAATACGACACCGCCGTGTCCAACCGCATGGAATCGGAAGCGTCGTTGCAGAGCGCGCAGATCAACGTGCGTTACACCAAGGTTTACGCGCCGATCTCCGGGCGCATCGGTCGTTCTTCGGTCACCGAAGGTGCGCTGGTCAACAATGGCCAGACCGACGCAATGGCAACGATCCAGCAACTCGACCCGATCTACGTCGACGTGACCCAGTCCTCGGTTGAATTGCTGGAACTGCGCCGCGAGCTGGAAAGCGGTCGCCTGCAAAAATCCGGCGAGAACTCGGCAGCGGTCAAACTGACCCTGGAAGACGGCAGCCAGTACAAGCTCGACGGTAAGCTGGAATTCTCCGAAGTGTCGGTCGATCCGACTACCGGTTCCGTGACCCTGCGCGCCGTGTTCCCGAACCCGGATCACACCCTGCTGCCGGGCATGTTCGTTCGCGCTCAGTTGCAGGCTGGTGTTAATGCCGCAGCGATTCTGGCGCCGCAACAAGGCGTGACCCGCGACCTCAAAGGCACCCCGACCGCACTGGTCGTCGGCGCCGACAACAAGGTCGAACTGCGTCAGCTCAAGGCCAGCCGCACCGTCGGCAGCCAGTGGCTGATCGAAGACGGCCTGAAAGCCGGCGATCGTCTGATCACCGAAGGCCTGCAATACGTGCGTCCGGGCGTGCAAGTCAACCCGACCGAAGCCACCAACGTAGCGAAAAAGAACCCGGCCCCCGCTCAGCCTGCTGACAAAGCCGCTGGCGGCAAAGGGGAGTAACTCATGTCAAAATTCTTCATCGACCGTCCGATTTTCGCCTGGGTAATTGCCCTGGTGATCATGCTGGTCGGGGCACTTTCGATCCTGAAATTGCCGATCAACCAGTACCCGAGCATTGCGCCACCGGCCATTGCGATCTCCGTGACCTACCCGGGCGCTTCGGCGCAAACCGTGCAGGACACCGTGGTTCAGGTGATCGAGCAGCAGCTCAACGGTATCGACAACTTGCGTTATGTGTCTTCGGAAAGTAACTCCGACGGCAGCATGACCATCACCGCGACCTTCGAGCAAGGCACCAACTCCGACACCGCGCAGGTTCAGGTTCAGAACAAGCTGAACCTGGCCACCCCGCTGTTGCCGCAAGAAGTGCAGCAACAAGGTATCCGTGTGACCAAGGCAGTGAAAAACTTCCTGCTGGTGATCGGCGTGGTATCGCGTGACGGCAGCATGACCAAGGACGACTTGTCCAACTACATCGTGTCGAACATGCAGGACCCGATCTCGCGCACCGCCGGTGTCGGTGACTTCCAGGTCTTCGGTGCCCAGTACGCGATGCGCATCTGGCTCGACCCGGCCAAGTTGAACAAATTCAACCTGACCCCGGCTGACGTCAGCTCCGCCATCTCGGCACAGAACGTCCAGGTCTCCTCCGGTCAGCTCGGCGGTTTGCCGGCGCTGCCTGGCCAGCAACTGAACGCCACGATCATCGGCAAGACCCGTCTGCAGACTGCCGAGCAGTTCAAGGCGATTCTGCTGAAGGTCAATCAGGACGGTTCGCAAGTTCGTGTCGGTGACGTTGCCGATGTCGGTCTGGGTGGCGAGAACTCGACCATTTCGGCCCAGTTCAACGGCAAGCCGTCGTCCGGTCTGGCGGTGAAGCTGGCCAACGGCGCCAACGCCCTCGACACCGCCAAAGCCCTGCGCAAGACGATTGACGAGCTCAAGCCGTTCTTCCCGGAAGGCATGGAAGTGGTGTTCCCGTACGACACCACCCCGGTGGTGACCGAGTCGATCAAGGGTGTGGTTGAAACCCTGGTCGAAGCAATCGTGCTGGTGTTCCTGGTGATGTTCCTGTTCCTGCAGAACTTCCGCGCCACCGTCATCACCACGATGACTGTGCCGGTGGTATTGCTCGGTACATTCGGCATCCTCGCGGCGTTCGGTTTCAGCATCAACACCCTGACCATGTTCGGTATGGTGCTGGCCATCGGCTTGCTGGTGGATGACGCCATCGTTGTGGTGGAAAACGTCGAGCGGGTGATGAGCGAAGAAGGCTTGTCACCGAAGGAAGCGACCAAGAAGTCCATGGGCCAGATCCAGGGCGCCCTGGTCGGTATCGCCCTCGTCCTCTCGGCGGTATTGCTGCCGATGGCGTTCTTCAGCGGTTCCACCGGTGTGATCTACAAGCAGTTCTCGATCACCATCGTCTCGGCCATGGCCCTGTCGGTATTGGTTGCGCTGATCTTCACCCCGGCGCTCTGCGCGACCATGCTCAAGGCGATTCCGAAAGGCGAGCACGGCACGCCGAAAAAAGGTTTCTTCGGCTGGTTCAACCGCAACTTTGACCGTGGCGTTCGCAGCTACGAGCGCGGCGTTGGCAACATGCTGTCGCGCAAAGCCCCGTACCTGCTGGCGTACCTGCTGATCGTGGTTGGCATGATCTGGCTGTTCACCCGCATTCCGACCGCGTTCCTGCCGGAAGAAGACCAGGGCGTACTGTTCGCTCAGGTGCAGACCCCGGCCGGTTCCAGTGCTGAACGTACCCAAGTCGTCATCGACGAAATGCGTTCCTACCTGCTGGAGAAAGAGTCCGGCGCGGTGGCCTCGGTGTTCACCGTGAACGGCTTCAACTTCGCCGGTCGTGGGCAGAGCTCGGGTCTGGCGTTCATCATGCTCAAACCGTGGGACGAGCGTGACGCCAGCAACAGCGTGTTTGCCCTCGCCCAGCGTGCGCAGCAGCACTTCTTCAGCTTCCGCGACGCGATGGTGTTTGCTTTCGCCCCGCCAGCGGTACTGGAGTTGGGTAACGCCACCGGTTTCGACGTGTTCCTGCAAGACCGTGCCGGTATCGGTCACGACAAGTTGATGGAAGCGCGTAACCAGTTCCTCGGTCTGGCCGCGCAGAGCAAGGTGCTCTACCAGGTACGTCCGAACGGCCTGAACGACGAGCCGCAATACCACCTGGAAATTGATGACGAGAAAGCCCGTGCCCTGGGTGTGAGCATTTCCGACATCAACAGCACCCTGTCGATTTCCTTCGGTAGTAGCTACGTCAACGACTTCATCGACCGTGGTCGGGTGAAGAAGGTGTACGTGCAAGGTCAGGCCGGTGCTCGCATGAGCCCCGAAGACATGAAGAAATGGTACGTGCGCAACAGCGCCGGGACCATGGTGCCGTTCTCCGCGTTCGCCAAGGGCGAGTGGATCTACGGTTCGCCGAAACTGGCGCGTTACAACGGTGTAGAAGCGATGGAGATCCTCGGTTCTCCGGCGCCGGGTTACTCCACCGGTGATGCGATGGCCGAAGTCGAAGCGATCGCCAAGAAGCTGCCGGCGGGTGTCGGTATCTCCTGGACCGGTCTGTCGTATGAAGAGCGTCTGTCCGGTTCGCAAGCACCGGCGCTGTACGCCCTGTCGCTGCTGATGGTGTTCCTGTGTCTGGCGGCGCTGTACGAGAGCTGGTCGATTCCGATCGCCGTTATGCTCGTGGTGCCGTTGGGGATCATCGGTGCACTGCTGGCCACCAGCCTGCGCGGTCTGTCCAACGACGTGTACTTCCAGGTGGGCCTGTTGACGACCATTGGTCTGGCGGCTAAAAACGCCATTCTGATCGTCGAGTTCGCCAAGGAACTGCATGAACAGGGACGCAGCCTGCGGGATGCGGCGATTGAAGCGTGCCGCATGCGTCTGCGACCGATCATCATGACCTCGCTGGCCTTCGTCCTCGGTGTTGTACCGTTGGCGATCTCCACCGGTGCCGGTTCGGGCAGCCAACACGCGATCGGTACCGGCGTAATTGGCGGTATGCTCACAGCCACGATACTGGCGGTCTTCTGGGTTCCACTGTTCTTCGTTACGGTTTCGTCCATCGGCCAGCGTAAAATCGCCGATCCAGATGACGATGCTAAAGAAACTCCTAAAGAGGCTGGCCAATGAGCAAGTCGCTACTCTCCATCGCAGTCGCCGCCTTCGTGCTGAGCGGTTGCTCGCTGATACCTGACTATCAGCAGCCTGAGGCTCCGGTCGCAGGCCAATACCCGCAGGGGCCGGCGTACTCGCCGGCCCAGGCACCGGCGCAGGCCGCTGCCGAGCAGGGCTGGAAGCAGTTTTTCCATGACCCGGCGCTGCAACAGCTGATCCAGGTGTCCCTGGAAAACAACCGCGACCTGCGTGTCGCGGCACTGAACATCGACGCTTACGCGGCTCAATACCGCATCCAGCGTGCCGACCTGTTCCCGGCAGTTTCGGCCAATGCCAGTGGCAGCCGTCAGCGGGTTCCGGCCCGTGCCTCGCAGACCGGTGAAGCGGGCATCACCAGCTCCTACTCCGCCACCGTCGGCATCAGCGCCTACGAACTCGACCTGTTCGGTCGCGTTCGCAGCCTGAGCGAGCAAGCGCTGCAACAATACTTCGCCACGGAAGAAGCGCGTCGCAGCACCCAGATCAGTCTGGTCGCCAGCGTTGCCAACGCTTATCTGACCTGGCAAGCGGACAAGGAACTGCTCAAGCTGACCCAAGACACCCTCGGTGCCTTCGAAGAAAGCTACAAGCTGACCAGCCGCAGCAACGAAGTCGGTGTCGCCTCGGCGCTGGATCTGGCGCAGTCGCGCACGTCGGTGGAAAACGCCCGTGCTCAACTGGCGCGTTATACCCGCCAAGTGGCGCAGGACGAAAACAGCCTGACCCTGCTGCTCGGCACCGGTATTCCGGCCAATCTGCAAGCGGCCAAACCGCTGTCGGATGACCTGCTCAGCGACGTACCGGCCGGTCTGCCTTCGGATCTGCTGCAACGTCGTCCGGACATCCTCCAGGCCGAGTACAACCTGAAGGCAGCCAATGCCAACATCGGCGCGGCGCGTGCAGCGTTCTTCCCGAGCATCAGCCTGACCGCCAACGCGGGCAGCCTGATCCCGGACCTGTGAGGGCTGTTCAAGTGGTGTTATGTGACGTGTCTTTTTGTTATGTAGTTTTACGTTTCTTT
>NZ_JBIVGT010000004.1:295524-327290 GCF_044748825.1 Pseudomonas sp. NPDC089741
CGCCCCCGCCCCCAGCCCGACCCCCGCCCTGTCCGGCCTGCCCACGCGCGGCTCGGCGCCGCGGCCGTTCCAGCCGCAGATCAACCTGCCGATCTTCAACGCCGGCAGCCTGCGCGCCAGCCTCGACGCCGCCAAGATCCAGAAGGACATTGGCGTGGCGAACTACGAGAAGTCCATTCAAACGGCCTTCCAGGAAGTCGCCGACGGTCTGGCCGCCCGCCAGACCTACACCGACCAGCTGCAGGCGCAGCGTGACTTCGTTCAGGCCAACCAGGATTACTACCGTCTGGCCGAGCGTCGCTACCGCATCGGTGTCGACAGCAACCTGACCTTTCTCGATGCCCAGCGTCAGCTGTTCAGCGCGCAACAGGCGCTGATCACCGACCGCCTCGCGCAGCTGACCAGTGCGGTCAACCTGTACAAGGCTTTGGGCGGTGGCTGGAATGCGCAAACCGCGCAGAACGAACCGCTGAAAGAAGAAGCACCGAAGATGAAGTTGTTCTGATCATCATCAGGTGAAAACAAGGAGCCCACCGATTGGTGGGCTTTTTGTTGCCTGTCTGAAAGTTGTGTTGTCTGGGCTGGCCCCATCGCTGGCAAGCCAGCTCCCACAATGTTCCAAGGTGTAGTCAAAATTTGGGAACGACTCGAAAACCTGTGGGAGCTGGCTTGCCAGCGATGAGGCCCTGAGATCTATCGCAAGATCCTGCTCAATCTTGCGTTCGATAATCGCCCAAAACCCGCTTCACCCAATTGAATCCAGACCTCCGCGCGCCGCACCATTCGCTCCACAAAACCAATAACAACAGGTTCGACATCATGCTCCCGCGCCCTGCTCCGTCCGGCTGATCAACGCCGCTTCACCCAAAAATCATTTATGACTGCGCCCCCTGAAAACGGTGCCTGCGCACCCGTTTGCCTTAAAAAAACAAGAGAGACCCCACCTATGACCACCTCCCCAGCGCCTTACGCAATTCCCGGCCTGATCGCCCTGGCCCTGGCGGGCGCCGCCCTCCCCGTCGCTGCTGAAGAAGCTGGGTTTATCGACGGTGCCAAGGTCAACCTGAACCTGCGCAACTTCTACATCAACCGCAACTTCACCAACCCGACCAAAGCGCAGGGCAAGGCTGAAGAGTGGACGCAGAACTTCATCCTTGATGCCAAATCCGGCTTCACCCAGGGCACCGTCGGTTTTGGCATGGACGTGCTCGGTCTGTATTCGGTGAAGCTCGATGGCGGCAAGGGCACTGGCGGTACGCAGCTGTTGCCGCTGGATCACGACGGACGCCCGGCAGACAACTTCGGGCGCACCAACGTCGCCTTCAAGGCGAAGTTGTCGCAGACCGAAGTGAAGGTCGGCGAATGGATGCCGGTGCTGCCGATCCTCCGTTCGGACGACGGTCGCTCGCTGCCGCAAACCTTTCGCGGCGGCCAGATCACCTCGAAGGAAATCGACGGCCTAACCCTCTACGGCGGCCAGTTCCGCGCCAACAGCCCGCGCGACGACAGCAGCATGACTGACATGTCGATGACCGGCAAAGCAGCGTTCACCTCTGATCGCTTCAACTTTCAGGGCGGCGAATACGTATTCAATGAAAAGCGCACGCAGATCGGCCTGTGGAACGCCGAACTCAAGGACATCTACAGCCAGCAATACGTCAATCTGATCCACAGCCAGCCACTCGGCGACTGGACGCTGGGCGCCAACCTCGGTTTCTTCTACGGCAAGGACGACGGCAGCGCCCGCGCCGGCGATCTCGACAACAAGACCTGGTCGGGGATGTTCTCGGCCAAATATGGCGGCAACACCTTCTACGTCGGCTTGCAGAAACTCACCGGCGACAGCGCGTGGATGCGCGTCAACGGCACCAGCGGCGGCACCCTCGCCAACGACAGCTACAACGCCAGTTACGACAACGCGCAGGAACGCTCCTGGCAACTGCGCCACGACTATAACTTCGCCGCCATGGGCGTGCCCGGCCTGACGTTGATGAACCGCTACATCAGCGGCGACAACGTGCACACCGGGACCATCACCGACGGCAAGGAATGGGGCCGCGAATCGGAATTGGGCTACACCGTGCAGAGCGGCGCGCTGAAGGATCTCAACGTCAGATGGCGCAACTCGACCATGCGCCGGGATTTCAGCAATAACGAATTCGACGAAAACCGGCTGATCGTCAGCTACCCGATCAGTCTGTTGTAAACACTGTTAGATCTGATCCCCGCGATCCTGTAGGAGCTGCCGCAGGCTGCGATCTTTTGATCTTGAAAACAACGGCAAAAGATCGCAGCCTGCGGCAGCTCCTACAGGGAAGCGGTGCCATTGGTCAGGAGAAGTGGTGAATTGCCGGGCGGCGGGTAAAGTGGCAGAACCTGAAGGACTCAGGCGCTCTACCCTTCCCGCTTCCGTTAGTTGCTGTCGGTCCCCCAGTTGTGAGCCAGGTTGTCATCGGAAGACACCGCTGATCACCAGAGGACCGCCTCATGATCTCTAGTCTCACCACAGCCCCCGACTGGGACGCCAAAGCGTACCAGCAGTTTTCTCGCCTCAGGCAACGCCCGGTCAACGAACTGCTTGATCGTGTCGAGCTGCGAACCCCCCAACGTATTTATGACCTCGGTTGCGGCACAGGCATTGCCACGCAAGTGCTGGCCAAGCGCTGGCCGCGAGCGCAGTTACTCGGAATCGACAGTTCAGCGCAAATGCTCGAAGAAGCGCATCGCCTGCCGATCAACGCCGCATGGCAGCAATGCGATCTGCTCGACTGGCAGCCCGAACAACCGGCAGACCTGCTGTTCGCCGCCGCCGTGCTGCACTTTATCGATGGCCATGAAACGCTGCTGCCGCGCCTGCTCGGCCAGCTCAACCCGGGCGGCTGTCTGGCCGCGCACATGCCGGACTGGCGCGATGCGTTGTGGTATCGGTTGATGCTCGAAACCCTCGACGACGGTGGTGTCGGCGGCAAGCCATTGGGCACGGCTGAACTGCGTCAGCGCATGGCGGCGCGGCCGTTGTTGTCTTTGGAGGATTACTACCGCTTGCTCGCACCATTGACCAAGTCGCTGGATATCTGGGAGACCGAGCAGTTGCAGGTGGTTGATGGGAAGTCGCCGGTGTATGACTGGGTGAAGGTCTCGGCGTTGCGGCCAGTGATGCAGGCGCTGGATTCAGCGGAGCAGGCGCGATTTATTTATCACTATCTGATGCGGGTGCATGCGCAGTATCCGCAGGAGGCGGATGGGCATACGTTGTTTGCGTTCAAACGGATATTTATTGTTGCCAAGGTTTGAAGAGCGAAAGATCGGAGCCTTCGGCAGCTCCTACAGGGGAACGCATTCCAAATGTAGGAGCTGCCGAAGGCTGCGATCTTTTTCGGTTTCAACCGTCACTCGCGGGATTCGGTACCCAGCTCATCCCACACCGACTCGGCCAGATGAAACGTCGCATTCGCCGCCGGAATCCCGCAGTAGATCGCGCTCTGCATGATCACTTCCTTGATCTCGCCACGGCTCACACCGTTATTGGCCGCTGCGCGCAAATGCAGCTTCAGCTCGCCTTCGCGGTTCATGCCGATCAGCATGGCGATGGTGATCAAACTACGCGTATGCCGAGGCAACCCTGGACGTGTCCAGATATCGCCCCAGGCATGCCGGGTGATCATTTCCTGAAACTCCGAGTTGAACTCGGTCAGCGTGGTCAGGCTGCGATCGACATGCGCATCACCGAGTACCGCGCGGCGCACTTGCATGCCGTCGTCATAACGTTGTTTCTCGTCCACGAAAATCCCCTTGTCAGACGTTTAAAAACGCCAACACACGATCACTGAAATCGGCACCGGCCTGCACATTCGACAGATGCGCCGCATAGAACTCGGCGTACTCGGCACCGCGTACATGTTCCTGAATGAAATGCCCACCGGACGGCGGCGTCACCGCATCTTCAGTGCCGGCAATCACCAGCAACGGCACGTTGATCGAGGCGAGCTGCTCGCGAAAATCGGCATCACGCACCGCCGCGCAATTGGCCGCGTAACCCTCAGGCGAAGTGGCGGCGAGCATGTCGGTAATCTGCTTGGCTGCCGCCGGATGTTCAGCGGAAAAATCCGGGGTAAACCAACGGGCAATCGACGCATCACGCAGGGCAACCATCGCTGCCGCGCCGTCACGCAGCACGGTTTCGATGCGTGGATTCCACACCGACGGATCGCCGATTTTTGCCGCCGTGTTGCAGACAATCAGCTTGTTCAAACGATGACCGGCATTGATCCCCAACCACTGCCCAATCAACCCGCCCATCGACAGTCCGCAGAAATGCGCGCGTTCGATGTGCAACGCATCCAGCAAACCGAGTACGTCATGACCGAGTTGCTCGATGCGGTACGGCCCCGGCGTCACCAGCGATTGACCGTGACCACGGGTATCGAAACGCAGCACGCGAAAGTGCTCGGTGAACGCCGGCATCTGCGGGTCCCACATGTGCAAATCAGTGCCCAACGAGTTGGACAGCACCAGCACCGGCGCATCGACCGGACCTTCTATTTGATAGTGCAGTTCGCCATCGGCGAGTTGAACGAAAGCCACAGCCCTCTCCTTTCAGACAGACAATGCGTTGTGTTCGGCCACCGCGCGCTCGACCCAGGTTTGCGCCTGGCCAAGGTAATGGGCGGGGTTCAAAAGATGATCAAGTTCAGCGCTGCTCAACTCGGCGGTAACTTTGGGTTCGTCACCCAGTACAGCGCGCAAGTGGCGCTGTTCGGCCACCGCGCGTTTGCAGCATTGCTCAAGCAAATGATGCGCGGTGTCGCGGCCAACCCGTTGCGCAAGCACGATGCTCACCGCTTCGGCCAGCACCAGCCCTTGGGTCAGTTCGAGATTGCGCGCCATGCGTTCGGCGTCGACTTCCAGGCCCTCGGCGAGCAAGCGCGCCTGTTGCAGCGAACCCGACACCAGGCAGCAAATCTCCGGCAAGGTTTCCCACTCGGCATGCCACAGACCGAGGCTGCGCTCGTGCTCTTGCGGCATCGCGCTGAACAGCGTCGAGACCAGACCCGGCACCCGCGTCGCTGCGCCGATCAACACCGCCGCACCGACCGGATTGCGTTTGTGCGGCATGGTCGACGAGCCGCCCTTGCCCGGTGCTGAAGGTTCGAACACTTCGCCCGCTTCGGTCTGCATCAACAGGCTGATGTCGCGGCCGAATTTGCCGAGGCTGCCGGCGATCAAACCGAGCACCGCGCCGAACTCGACCACGCGATCACGTTGGGTGTGCCACGGTTGTTCGGGCAAGGTCAGTTGCAGTTCTTCGGCCAGCGCTTCGGCAATCGGTAACGCCTGTTCGCCCAAGGCTGCGAGCGTCCCGGATGCGCCACCAAATTGCAGCACCAGCAGACGCGGTTTAAGTTCACGCAAACGCTGACGGCTGCGAGTGACCGCGCCGAGCCAACCGGCGATTTTCATGCCAAGGGTTACCGGCGTCGCGTGTTGCAGCCAGGTGCGTCCGGCCAGCGGCGTGGCGGCGTGACGTTGTGCCTGGGTGGCGAGAGACTCGGCCAATTGCGCCAGATCGCCTTCAATCAATTCCAGCGCCTGACGCAATTGCAGGACCAATCCGGAATCCATCACGTCCTGACTGGTCGCGCCCAAATGCACATAACGCTCGGCCTCGGCATCGCTGGCGGCGATCTGCTTGCCCAGCGCCTTGACCAGCGGAATCGCCGAATTGCCGGCCGTGGCAATCGCCTCGCCCAGCGTCGCGAAGTCATACAGACCCGCACTGCACGCCGCCGCAATCGGTGCAACCGCAGACGAAGGAATCATTCCGACCCGCGCCTCCGCCCGCGCCAGCGCCGCTTCGAAATCAAGCATCGCCTGCACGCGGCCCTGATCGCAGAACACCTCACGCATATCGCGGGCAGTGAAGTAGGCATCGAACAATTGATTGCCCGGTCGCTGAGTCATAAAAGTCCTTGCCGGCGCGGGCCATCACGGCCCGCGCGCATCGGGTTAGAGATCGTGGTGCAAGTACGCTGCCTGTTTTGGCAAGCGCAGACTGAACAGGAACGCGATCGCCATCATCGCCGTCACGTACCAGTAGAAGGAGTTTTCCATGCCGATGTTCTTCAGACTCAGGGCAACGAATTCCGCCGAGCCACCGAAGATCGCATTCGCCACCGCGTAAGCCAGGCCGACACCGAGGGCGCGAACTTCCGGCGGGAACATTTCGGCTTTCACCAGGCCGCTGATCGAGGTGTAGAAACTGACGATTGCCAGCGCCACCGTGATCAACACAAACGCAAGAAACGGGCTGCTGACGCTTTTCAGGCTCAACAGGATTGGCACGGTGAACAGCGTGCCGAGCGCGCCGAACCAGAGCATCGAATTACGTCGGCCGATCTTGTCGGCGAGCATGCCGAACAGCGGTTGCATGCACATATACAGGAACAGCGCGCCGGTCATGATGTAGCTGGCGGTCTTGGCGTGCATACCGGCGGTGTTCACCAGGTACTTCTGCATGTAGGTGGTGAAGGTGTAGAAAATCAACGAGCCACCGGCGGTGTAACCGAGCACGGTGATGAACGCGGCTTTGTGATCGCGGAACAGCGCACTGATGCTGCCGGCGTCCTTGTGCGCGCGGGTTTCCTTGTTGGTGGTTTCTTTCAGCGAGCGACGCAGGAACAGCGAAATCAACGCGGCCACCGCACCGACCACAAATGGAATCCGCCAGCCGTAGGCGCGCAGGTCATCTTCGGTGAGGAATTGCTGAAGAACCACGACCAGCGACACCGCCAACAGTTGCCCACCGATCAGCGTCACGTATTGGAACGAGGCGAAAAATCCGCGCTGGCCCTTGAGGGCGACTTCGCTCATGTAAGTCGCGGTGGTGCCGTACTCACCGCCGACCGACAGGCCTTGCAGCAAGCGTGCGAACAACAGCAAGACCGGTGCCCAGACGCCGATATCCTTGTAAGTCGGCAGACAGGCGATCAGCAAGGACCCGAAGCACATCATCAGAATCGAGATGAGCATCGAGTTCTTGCGGCCGTGCTTGTCGGCGACACGACCGAAAATCCAGCCGCCAATCGGGCGCATGAGGAAGCCGGCGGCGAACACGCCAGCGGTGTTCACCAGTTGCACCGTCGGGTTATCGGAGGGGAAAAACGCCGGGGCGAAGTAGATCGCGCAAAAGGCGTAGACATAGAAGTCGAACCATTCGACGAGGTTGCCGGACGAGGCGCCGACAATGGCAAAGATGCGCTTGCTGCGCTCTTCACCCGTGTAATGAGAGGTGGTGGTTGTCATTGTTTTTCACTCGATAGGGACAGTGAGAGTCTAGACATACTTTGCAACAGTCCCGTTCCACAGTTCCATCAGCAACACAGTTCTCCCCTGTGGGAGCGAGCCTGCTCGCGAAGAGGGAGTGTCAGACGACAATTATGTTGGCTGACCCACCGCTTTCGCGAGCAGGCTCGCTCCCACAGGGGATTGGTGGTGTTCTTTTAATAATCGAAGAACACCGTCTCGGCGTCGGTGCCCTGCAGAATCACATTCCACTGGTAAACACCCGAAGCGTCCTTCGTCGCCACCAACGTACTGCGACGCTCAGCCGGCACACATTCCAGCAACGGATCATCAACGTTCGCCGGCTCGCCATCAAAATAAATCCGCGTCAGCAAGTGCTTCACCAGGCCACGGGCAAACACTAACACCACCAAATGCGGCGCCTGGGTCGAGCCCTTCAGCCCCTCAACCGTACCCGGCTTGATCGTGGTGAAACGAAAGCGCCCTTCAGCATCCACCGGCACCCGGCCAAAGCCTTCGAAGTGCGGGTCGAGCGGCTTGTCCTGCTCGTCTTCCGGGTGGTCGTATTTGCCGGCAGCGTTGGCCTGCCAGACTTCCAGCATGGCATCGTTGACGACATCGCCATTGCCATCCACCACTTGCCCGGTGATCGCTACGCGCTCGCCGAGAGTTTGTTCGACGGTGAGGTCTTCGCGGTTCAGCCAGGTCAGGCCGATGTGGTAATACGGCCCGACGGTGTGGGACGTGGTCGCAGTCAGCGTCATCTTATTTCTCCATCGGCGTGGCTTCACGCCCGCGCAGCACGATGTCCCAACGATAACCGAGGGCGTAGGACGGAATGGTTTTTTCCAGATCGAAACGGGCGATCAGGCGTTCCTTGGCCGAGGTGTCCGGCACGCAGTTGTAGATCGGGTCGTACGCCAGCAACGGGTCGCCCGGAAAATACATTTGCGTGACCAGACGCGTGAGGATGCTCGGCCCGAACAGCGAAAAGTGGATATGCGCCGGGCGCCACGCATTGTGGTGGTTGCCCCACGGATAGGCGCCGGGCTTGATGGTCTGGAACTGGTACCAGCCATCGGCGTCGGTCACGGTGCGGCCGGTGCCGGTGAAATTCGGGTCGAGCGGCGCGTCGTGCAGGTCGCGCTGGTGGTTGTAGCGGCCGGCGGCGTTGGCCTGCCAGATCTCCACGAGAATCCCCGGCACCGGCAAGCCGTTTTCGTCGAGCACGCGGCCGTGAATGATGATGCGCTCGCCCTGTGGCTCGCCTTGATGCTGGGCGGTCAGGTCGTTATCGGTATCGCCGACACGCTCGGCGCCGATGGTCGGGCCGGTGATTTCCGACAGCGAATGCGGCAGAAACACCAACGGCTTCGACGGCGAGCGCAGGTTGGTGGATTGATACGTCGGGTGCAGGTACTCAGGCTGAGTGCCTTCCTGCGGACGACGGTAACCAGGCTTGTCAGACATGTCGCTTTCCTCTGTTCTTATTCGTCACGGCTTGCGTCAGACGCGTTCGATGGCCAGGGCCAGACCTTGGCCGACACCGACGCACATGGTCGCCAGACCTTTCTTGCCACCGGTCTTTTCCAACTGATGCAGCGCGGTCAGCACCAGCCGCGCACCGCTCATGCCCAACGGGTGACCAAGGGCAATCGCCCCGCCGTTCGGATTGACCTGCGCGGCGTCATCCGCCAGCCCCAATTCACGCAGCACCGCCAAACCTTGGCTGGCGAATGCTTCGTTGAGTTCGATCACATCGAAATCGCTGACCGCCACGCCGAGACGCTCGATCAGTTTGCGCACCGCCGGTACCGGGCCGATGCCCATCACGCGCGGCGCGACACCGGCGCTGGCCATGCCGAGCACTTTGGCGCGGGCGGTCAGGCCATGTTTTTTCACCGCTTCGGCGGACGCGAGAATCAGTGCGGCGGCACCGTCGTTGACGCCGGAGGCATTGCCGGCGGTGACGGTTTTGTCCGGGCCGTTGACCGGCTTCAATTTTGTCAGCGCTTCAATCGTGGTGTCGGCGCGCGGATGTTCATCCTGGCTGACCACGGTTTCGCCCTTCTTGTGCGCGATCCGCACTTCGACGATCTCTTCGGCGAAGTAACCGGCAGCCTGTGCGGCGGCCGTGCGTTGCTGACTGCGCAGTGCGAAAGCGTCTTGATCGGCGCGCGAGACTTTATAGTCGTCGGCGACGTTGTCAGCGGTCTGCGGCATCGCGTCGACGCCGTATTGCGCCTTCATCAATGGGTTGATGAAACGCCAGCCGATGGTGGTGTCTTCCAGCTTCATGTTGCGCGAGAACGCCGCGTCAGCCTTGCCCATCACGAACGGTGCGCGGGACATCGACTCGACGCCACCGGCAATTGCCAGCTCCATCTCGCCGCTGGCAATCGCACGGAATGCGGTGCCGATCGCGTCCATGCCCGAAGCGCAAAGGCGATTGAGGGTCACGCCCGGCACGCTTTCCGGCAGGCCCGCCAACAGCAGCGCCATGCGTGCCACGTTGCGGTTGTCTTCGCCGGCCTGGTTGGCGCAGCCGAGGAACACTTCGTCGATGGCGCTCCAGTCCACCGAGGGATTGCGCTCCATCAGGGCCTTGATCGGCACAGCGGCCAGGTCATCGGCGCGAACGGCGGACAGTCCGCCGCCGAAACGGCCGATCGGCGTGCGAATCGCGTCGCAGATATAAACGTCACGCATCATGCTTCTCCCGGTGCCTGGCCGTGGGCCGCGGCGGTGCGCGCTTCGAGATCGCGCAGCGCGGTCAGTTCGACGTCGGTCGGTTCTGCGGTGGTTTCGACGTTGTCAGCAAAACGAATCGCCCAACCGGTGGCCGCAACCACTTGCTCGCGGGTTACGCCCGGATGCAGTGCGGTGACCACGAACTCGTGGGTGCGCTCTTCCGGCTCCATGATGCACAGGTCGGTGATGATCCCGACCGGCCCTGCGCCCGGCAGGCCCAGACGTTTGCGCGAATCGCCGCCCTCGCCGTGACCGACCGAGGTGATGAAATCGAGCTTGTCGACAAACGAACGCGCCGACTGTTTAAGGATGATCAACACGCTTTTTGCCGAGCCGGCAATTTCCGGCGCGCCACCGGCACCCGGCAGGCGCACTTTCGGCGAGAAGTAATCGCCGACCACGGTGGTGTTGATGTTGCCGAAACGGTCAACCTGCGCGGCGCCAAGAAAACCGACGTCGATGCGCCCGCCCTGCAGCCAATAGCGAAAAATCTCACCGGTCGGTACGACAGTGTCAGCGGTTTCCGCCAGTTCACCGTCACCGATGGACAGCGGCAGCACGCTCGGCTTGGCGCCAATCGGGCCCGATTCGTAGATCAGCACCACGTCCGGCGACGAGGTCAGCCGCGCGAGGTTGGCGGCTTTCGACGGCAGGCCGATACCGACGAAGCACACCGAGCCGTTCTTCAGGCGACGGGCTGCGGCGACGGTCATCATTTCATTGGTGGTGTAAGTCATTACTTGGCCTCCGAAGCAGCGGCCAACTTGGCCTGGAACTCGCTGAAGTCAGCACAGCCATGGATGTATTCGTTGATCCACGCGGTAAACGTCTCACGGTCACGGGCGATCGGATCCCACGCTTGATAGAAACGATTGTCGCGCTCGTTGTAACCGTGGGCGTAGGACGGATGTGCGCCGCCGGGCACATGGCAGACCGCGCTCAAGGCCCAGGTCGGCAATACGCAAGAGTTCATCGGTGCGTTGAGGTTGTCGACGATTTCTTCGACGGTAACGATGCAACGCTTGGCAGCCAGTGCGGCTTCTTTCTGTACACCGAGAATGCCCCACAGCAGCACGTTGCCCTGGCGGTCGGCTTTCTGTGCGTGGATTACGGTGACGTCCGGGCGCACCGACGGCACGGCCGCCAACACTTCACCGGTGAACGGGCAGGTCACGGTTTTGATCAACGGGTTGACCTTCGGCAGATCGGAACCGGCGTAGGCGCGCAGCACCGCGAACGGTAGGCCGGAAGCGCCGGCGACGTAGGCATTGGCCAGGTCGGCGTGGCTGTGTTCTTCGATCTCCAGCGGCTGCGGCCATTGCTTCTCGACCGCGTCGCGCAGACGGTGCAGCGAACCCACGCCCGGGTTGCCGCCCCAGGAGAAGATCAGTTTGCGTGCGCAGCCGGCACCGATCAGTTGGTCGTAGATCAGGTCGGGCGTCATCCGCACCAGCGTCAGATCTTTCTTGCCCTGACGAATGATTTCATGACCCGCGGCCGTAGGGATCAAGTGAGTGAAGCCTTCGAGTGCGACGGTGTCGCCGTCGTTGACGAATTGCTTCACCGCGTCGTGCAGCGAAAGGATCTCAGCCATGGAGCGGGCTCCCGTTTTTGTAATGAATCGCCAGTGATAAAAAGGCGCGAGGTTCAGCGCCGGAGTCACTGAAGATTAAGCCTGGGAAAAGTGCCAAACAATCCGATAATCGACTGAGTGTTCGTTTATCGAACAGATTGTTGTCAGCCTATCGTTCGGTACTGATCGTTCCCAACGCTCCGCGTGGGAATGCATCCCGGGACGCTCCGCGTCCCTTTCAAAGGCCGGAACGCGGAGCGTCCCTAGAGGCGTTCCCACGCAGAGCGTGGGAACGATGAGGCGCTGAAACTCAGGTCGCATCCGCATGACTGACCATGCCCTTGATCACCACCGCCGTCGTCGCCAACGCCGCCGGAATCACCAACGCCGTCAACACCTGCTCGAAATTCCAGCCCAGGCCCAACAACGTCGCGCCCATCCACGCCCCGAGAATCGCGCCGAAACGACCGATCCCCAACATCCACGAGACACCGGTCGCCCGCCCCTGAGTCGGGTAGAACCGCGCCGCCAGCGACGGCATCGCCGATTGCGCACCGTTCACGCACATCCCCGCCACCAGCACCAGCGTCGCCAGCAAGGTGATATTCCCCAGGCTTTGCCCAACCGCGTAGGCAAACACCCCGGCCAGCAGGTAGAAAGTGCCGATGACCTTGTGCGGATTGAAGCGATCCATCGCCCATCCCACAGCCACCGCACTCAACACGCCACCAAACTGGAACAACGCACCGATGAACGCCGCTTGCTCCATGCTCGCGCCGCTGTCACGCATCAGCGTCGGCAGCCAGCTGGTCAGCAGATAAACAATCACCAGGCCCATGAAATAGGTCAGCCACAACAGCAAGGTGCCGGTGCTGTAGGTGCCGGAGAAGATCACGGCGAAAACGTTGCGCGCCTTGACGGTTTTCTGTTCCGGCACGCTGAAGCTGGAGGCTTGGGCGACGGTAACCGGGTCAATCGGCGCCAGGGTCTTGCGGATCTTGTCGGTGCCACGGTTACGGACTACAAGGTAGCGCGCCGATTCCGGCAGCCAGAACAGCAGCACCACGGCGAGAATCAGCGGCAGGATCCCGCCGATCAGCAGCAGGCTGTGCCAGCCGAACGCCGGGATCAGCTTGGCGGAAATGAACCCACCGCCAGCCATGCCTAGGTTGAAACCGCAGAACATGCTGGTCACCAGCAGGGATTTCTTGCGCTCCGGGGTGTATTCCGAGAGCAATGTGGTGGCATTGGGCATCCCCGCACCCAGACCGAGGCCAGTGAGGAAGCGCAGCACCAGCAATTGTTCGACGTTATTGCTGTAAGCCGACGCGAGACTGAAAGCACCGAACAGCAGCACCGCGCCAACGAGTACGACTTTTCGCCCGAAGCGGTCAGCCAAAGGGCCGGAGCCCAATGCGCCGAAGACCATGCCGATCAGCGCGGCGCTCATCACCGGGCCGAGGCTGGCACGGTCGATACCCCAGTCCTGCGACAGCGCCGGGGCGATGAAGCCCATCGCCGCAGTGTCGAGGCCGTCGAGGAAGACAATCAGGAAACACAGGATCACCACCCGCCATTGATAGCGCGAGATCGGTTGGGCATTGATGAAGGTCTGCACATCGAGGCATTGACCTACAGCGGACTGAGGCTGGTTCATTATTTTTATTCCACGCAAAAAACGCAGTCGAACGACGGCCGGCCAACGAGCGGCACGGGCACAAGAATAGAAGGTCTGGATCAGGCGTTGCGGTGAACCCGGCAACAGCGGATGGGGCTGAGACAGTCGGGGAACATGCGCATGGGGAGTTGCCTCTTGTCATTATTATCGGAGTCGACAGTCCGGCGGCTCATTCACATCAGTGCCGGATGACGCTGCCGCGACATTAATGATCCGGGGGTTTTAGCGTCAATTCGATAAACGCAACACTGTGCGTTTATCGAACAGCTTCATCAGGCAAACAATTGTGCACTGAGGTCGCGACTGGCACTCAACAGCCCCGGCAGAAAGCGCTGCTCCAGCTCGGTACGGCTGACACGACCGGCATGGGTGCTGACGTTGAGCGCCGCCACCACTTGGCCCGAGGCATCATAAACCGGCACGGCGATCGAGCGCAGACCCTGTTCCAGTTCCTGATCGACGATGCACCAGCCCTGCTGCCGGACTTCCTGCAAACATTCGAGTAAAGCGTCGGGGGTGTGGATCGTACGGCTGGTCTTGGCAACGAGTTCGGCGTGGTCGAGGTATTCGCGCAGCGACGTGTCATCGAGCGCCGCCAGCAGAATTCGGCCCATCGAGGTGCAATACGCCGGCAGACGTCCGCCCACCGACAGATCCACCGATATCAGCCGCTGGGTGGTCGCCGAGCGCGCGATGTAGAGGATGTCATCGCCTTCCAGCGTGGCCATGTTGCAGGCTTCATGCAATTGCTCGCTCATGCGATCGAGATAAGGCTGCGCGGACACCGCCAACGGTGTCGAGGATAAATAAGCATGACCGAGGGTCAGCACTTTCGGCAGCAGCGAATAGGTGCGCCCGTCGGTGGTGGCGTAGCCGAGCTTGATCAACGTGTGTAGGCAACGGCGCACCGCGGCGCGGGGAATTTCCGTGCGGTGGCTGATCTGCGCGATGGTCAGATGCCGCTTGCGCTCCTGAAACGCCTGCACCACTGCCAGGCCACGGGCCAGCGAGGTCATGAAGTCCGGATCACCGGTCAGCGCCTGAATCCGCTTGGCTGGCGAGGCGACTATCGGCGGCGCCACTGAGGTGAAGGAGTTGCGCATTTGATCGTTCATTTCCTGTCCTTTTTTGCGGATACCGCACGGATCAATCGCTATACAAGCGGCTAGCCGACAGATGCACAAGGGCTGAGACGCCAAGATTGGGCGATTATCGAACCGCCGACCGATAATCGCAATGCAGCGGGGGATTGCCGATCTGCGCGGTTGAGACGCTCGTGCAACCTCAGCGGTAAACTGCACCCGTCTTTTAGTTGATCGACTAAATGGCGCCAAAAACACATCGCACGGTAAATAACGCAGTAAATAACGCCAGGCCTGCACTGCAACTAGTGAGAAAAGTTGCGAGTAACAAAACGATCACACATCCAGAACCGTTTTTAACTTGGCAAAGATAGTCATTCCCGAATCGACCGCTATAATGCGTTCAGTGGCAGCCTGTTTTTAATCACCGAGGTTGTCACCGCTGACGCGATGCCATCGCTGTCGGACCCGGCCAGCGCCTGACGCTCATTACTCATGCAACGCCAACGCTCGCTGAAACAGGAAACTGATGCTGCGTCAGTTTTAATCTGGTGCCGTAGCCGCCTGTAACATGGAAGTCTTGATCGCCCTGTCGATGACACCAATGCCTGCACAGGCGTTGCGCATTCGACAGGTCCGCTCAATCGATTTGTTGCAGCGCGTTCACCAGACATTCAACTCAACTCAAACAGGTAGCACTGTGACGAAAGACGAACTGCGCGCGGAACTTGAGCGCCAGGAACAACGTTACAAGGAAGTTTACGGCGGGGAAGTCACCACCTACGCCGCCCAGCCCGAACCGGAACGCAAAGCATGGCGTAAACGCCCAACCGTTCAGGATCAGGTCTTCAAGCAGGAAATCGAAAAGATCGAAAAGGAACTCAAAGCCGAAGAGCCATGAGCCCCGGTGTTTGAATCTTTCGAGGGTAAGCGTGCGCACCGGTTACAAGCGCGGTGCATGGACCTTGCCTTGCGCGCCCGCTACCCGCGGGCAGCGGCTATCTCCCCGTCCTACAGGGTAAAGGGGAGCTTCCTACAGGTTTCATAGATATTTCAGACAAGCGTTTGAGCCTTCGCCGCGCCAGCAAAATCGCCTGTAAAAAATGCGCTTTCCCAATAAAATCAATGGGTTGAAAAACCCTGTGTGGCGCTTGGTTTTAATGCGCTGCAACAAATTAAATCGAAGAAGATTGTTACCAACGAGCAGGTAGGGCATCGATTTCCAGTCTTTTCTGGCATAATCGCGCCCCCTTACGACCGGGTCAGAAAACCTTCATGATCGATTTATTCAGCGGACTGGATGCTTGGGTGCTTGTGAGCCTCTTGCTCGCCCTGACATTTGTCCTCGCCTTCGAGTTCATCAATGGATTTCATGACACCGCTAACGCGGTAGCCACTGTTATCTACACCAAAGCCATGCCGCCTCATCTGGCGGTGTTCTTCTCCGGTGTGTTCAATTTCCTCGGCGTGCTGCTGGGCGGCGTTGGCGTGGCGTATGCCATCGTCCACTTGCTGCCGGTTGAGCTGCTGATCAATGTGAACACCGGCCATGGCCTGGCGATGGTGTTCTCGTTGCTCGCCGCGGCAATCGCCTGGAACCTTGGCACCTGGTACTTCGGTATCCCGGCGTCCAGCTCGCACACGCTGATCGGATCGATCCTCGGTGTCGGCCTGGCCAACGCCCTGATCAACGACATTCCGCTGGCCGACGGCGTGAACTGGCAGAAAGCGATCGACATCGGCGCCTCACTGGTGTTCTCGCCGATGGCCGGCTTCCTGATTGCCGCGCTGATCCTGATCGGTCTGAAGTGGTGGCGCCCGCTGTCGAAGATGCACAAGACACCGGAACAACGCCGCAAACTCGACGACAAGAAGCACCCACCGTTCTGGAACCGCCTGGTCCTGGTGATCTCGGCCATGGCCGTGAGCTTCGTGCACGGCTCCAACGATGGTCAGAAAGGCATTGGCCTGATCATGCTGGTGCTGATCGGTATCGTTCCTGCACAGTTCGTCCTCGACCTGAACAGCACCACGTACCAGATCGAACGCACCCGCGATGCGACCCTGCACCTGAGCCAGTTCTACCAGCGCAATGCCGATTCGCTGGGTGAATTCCTGGCCCTGGGTAAAAGCGTGGAAGGCGACCTGCCGGAGAAATTCCGCTGCAACCCGCAGCAGACCGAACCGACCATCAGCGCCCTGCTGCATACGCTTAAAGGTGTAGCCGACTACCATTCGCTGTCGTCGGACAGCCGTGTCGAAGTTCGTCGCTACCTGCTGTGCCTGGACGATACCGCGAAGAAAGTCAGCAAGTTGCCGGTTCTGGATGCCCGTGAAAAGGCTGACCTCGACAAGTTGCGCAAGGATCTGACCACCACCACTGAATACGCGCCGTTCTGGGTGATTCTGGCAGTTGCACTGGCCTTGGGCCTGGGCACCATGGTGGGCTGGAAACGTGTGGTACTGACCATTGGCGAGAAGATCGGCAAGCAGGGCATGACCTATTCTCAGGGCATGTCGGCGCAGATCACTACGGCCAGTTTGATTGGTCTGGCCAACATCTTCAGCCTGCCGGTGTCGACCACTCACGTTCTGTCTTCGGGCGTGGCGGGGACCATGGTCGCGAACAAGAGCGGTCTGCAGGGTGGGACTGTTCGCACCATTCTGCTGGCGTGGGTGTTGACCCTGCCGGCGACTGTGGCGCTGTCGGCCGGGTTGTTCTGGCTGGCGTCGAAGGCGCTGGGTAGTTGATAGATAGCTGTATATGAAGAAGGCGCGATTCTTTGGGATCGCGCCTTTTTTTTGGTTCGGGGGTTGGGGTTGGGGGCATATCCGTTGCTGCGGTGATGGCTGCTGGCGGTTTCGCTCTTACAGCGAGTTACCTTTTCCAAACGCCGAAAAGGTAACCCAAAAGGCTTTGCCCCGGCGTACGGCACTTCGCTGAGGCTCAGTGTTCCCTCGCTACGGTGTCCATCCGGGGGCATCGCCTACGGTTTGCTGCGCTGCACCTCCTCTCGATGTATGCGCTACGCCGCACGGCGCTACGCCGCACGGCGCTACGCGCCTACCCCCGGATGAACACCTTCGCTCGGCCTGCCGAAGGGGCAAAAGATCAAAAACCAAAGCAAGATCAAAAACCAGATCGAAAGCCCCTCACCCTAGCCCTCTCCCGGAGGGAGAGGGGACTGACCGAGGTGTTTGGTAGAGTTACGCCGACGTGAAAGTCCGAGTTGAACGCAAATTTTCACAGGCCCACCATCGGCTCCCTCTCCCTCGGGAGAGGGCTGGGATGAGGAGCAAGAGCACCACAAACCCAAAGCCGAACACCCGCTTTTCACCACTCAATAGGCCGAGTGTCAGCTCGCCTGCTTTTGATCGTGATCTGTAAGGCGACGTCGGAAGGCTGAGTGGAGGGATTGATCCGGGCGTGGGAGCGCAGCGACCGTTTGGCGAAGCCAAACACAGCGGAAGGAGGTGCAGCGAAGCAAACCGTAGACGCTGCGCCCGGATCGATCCCGGAGCGAAGGAACCCGAGCCTGCGAGGGCCGAACGCAGGAGCAAGCCTTTTGGGTTACCTTTTTGGCGCTTGAAAAAGGTGACCCGCCGTAAGGGCGGAACCGTAATCAGCAACACCCGCAAAAACGGATATTCACCCAGAACCCCAGGAGCATGGTCGGCCCACAGGCCGCCAAGACAAAAAAAAAGGGGCAACCGAAGTCGCCCCAAAATGCCTTGCGTGCTCATCACTCCAGAAGAATCACTTCTTGCGCTTATTCGCGTCCTTCCAGATAAAAAATCCAAACCCTGCAAAAAACAGAACCATCAGCCCTACAGTCAGGACCCCGGCAAACACCACGTTATCGAAAAACATGACTGGCCTCCTGGCCCCTGCTCTGCTGCGATGGGACTAAGTTACCAAACACACAGGCGCACAAATTGACCGGGATCAATGCCAGCAACGAAGGGAGATAAAGGCGGGAAAATAACTGACCTGCATCAACGGATGCAGGGGGAGATCAACGCTTTTTCGGCTTGCTCTTCGACTTTTTCTTGGTTTTGCCCAACGGCATGGCCTGTTCGAAAGCCTGACGCACCTCGTTCAGGCGCTTCTCTTTAATGTCATGCACACGCTTGGCGCGTTCAGTGCTGAGGTCGATCAGTTTGTCGTCTTGGCTCATGGCATTCGGTACATCGCTGGAAAGGATCACAACTGCCACATCACCGGCAGGACTGCGCCAATAATGCAGCCTGACGCCAGCGCTGACCAGCCATTGCCAGCAGCGGCAGATAACAATTGATGTACCAAACGACAGTTTTGCCCGCAGAATCTGCGCTTTGCGCCAAACCCGAGGATGTTTGCCGTGCCTTTGCATCAGGATCTGCCACCGTTGATGGCCCTGCGCGTATTTGAAGCCGTGGCCCGCCATTTGAGTTTCATCAAGGCAGCCGATGAATTGTCGGTGACCCAGAGTGCGATCAGCCATCAGGTGCACAAACTCGAAGCGTTTCTGGATCAGCGGCTGTTTGTCCGGCGCACCCGAGCAATCGACCTGACATCCGCCGGCGCGGCCTACTATCGCCAGATCGAACCGGCCCTCAGCGCCATCGCCGCCGCCAGCCGCGAACTGCGTGGCAATCAACGCACAACCTTGCGGATCGGCCTGCTGGCATCCTTTGCCACCTTGTGGCTGGCCTCGCGACTCAGCGACTTCAGGGCCAAACACCCCGACATCCATGTCGAACTGATCCCCGCCGTGCACTTGGCGGACGTCAAAGGTGGCGAGGTCGATCTGGCCATTCGTTACGGCAAGGGTCATTGGCCGGACGTACAGGCCCGACGCGTCATGACCGAAACGCTGACGCCGGTGTGCAGCCCGGCCTTCAAGCGTCAGGGTGTGCAAAACGGCCCCCTGCTGATGGCCAAATCGCTGCAACCATTCGAATGGACTGACTGGAGCCAGCACAGCGCAATCGATCTGACGCAGGTGCCGAGCGTCATGCTGCACGACTACAACATCGTGGTCGAATCAGCCGTCGCCGGTCAGGGCATCGCCATGGGCCGGCACTGCCTGATCGCCCGCCGTCTCAACGACGGCACGCTGGTGCCGGCCTTTGATACCGAACCTCTGCGGGGCGAGATCGGTTATTGGCTGGTGACGCCGGATCGTCCTTTGTCGGCGCCGGCGGCGTGCTTCAGCCAGTGGCTGGATGAAGCAGCAGAAGCATGAGCCATTTCGATTCATCGAATTAGATCTATGCGTTTGTCGCCCTTGCTTCGTTTCAACATGCTGGAGCCTTCATTCAGGAGGTCTCAACATGAGCGAATCTCTCAGCCAGCGTATCGAACAACTCGGGCTGCGCCTGCCAGCGCCGAGCCAACCCATTGCCAACTACGTCAGCCATGTTGTCAGTCGAAACCAGTTGTTCATCTCGGGACAGATTCCGATGCTGGATGGCAAACCTGCATTCATCGGGCGGCTCGGTGAAGCCATCAGCGAAGCAGAGGGGATCGACGCCGCCGAACTCGCCGCTCTGGGTTTGCTGGCCCAATTGAGCGATGCCCTCGGTGATGATCTTTCGAAACTGGTGAGAATTATCCGCCTTGGTGTGTTTATCGCCGCCGATCCCGAATTCCAGCGTCAAGGTGTGGTCGCCAATGGCGCGTCCAACCTGCTGGTCAATGCGCTGGGCGACAAGGGCCGGCATGTCCGCACCGCCGTCGGCGTCTCCAGCCTGCCGAGTGGCGTGGCGGTAGAGCTCGACGCGATTTTCGAGCTCAAGCCGTGAACATCGAGGAAGTCGAACGCCAGCGGACAGCCACGCCCGGTTGCGCGCGGATCATTCACTTCAACCACGCTGGCTCCTCACTGCCGAGCCAGGCCACCCTTGATGCGATTGTCGAGCAATTGCAACGCGAAGCACTCGGTGGACCGATGGAAGCCGCCGACCTGCAGATTCAGCAACGGGCGCGCACCGCCGCCGCTCGCCTGTTGAATGCCGAACCCGAGAGCATCGCCTTCGCCAGCAGCGGCTCGGCAGCATGGAGTCAGGCCTTCAATGCGCTGGGGCCTTGGCAAGCGGGTGAGCGGATTCTGGTCGGGCGCCATGAATGGGCCGGCAATCTGGCGTGCATCGCTGAGGCAGTAAAAGCCGGCGCGCGTCTGGAGGTCATTCCCTGCGATGCCCACGGCGCGGTTGATCCGCAGGCACTGGCGCAGATGATCGACCGCAACGTGCGGCTGATCGCGTTGACCTGGTTGCCCGCCAACGGCGGCCTGATCAATCCCGCCGCGCAGATTGGTCAGGTCGCGCAACGACACGGCATTGCCTACTTCATCGATGCGGGCCAGGCGTTGGGGCAGTTGCCGTGCGATGTGCAGACCTTGCACTGCGATGTGCTCAAAGGCGCGGGACGCAAATACCTTCGAGGCCCGCGTGGCACCGCGCTGCTTTATGTACGACCGGGTTTCATGCAACGTTTGCTGCCCATGCAGCGCGATGTGCTGTCGGCGCCATGGGACGGCCAACGGTTTACCTTGCGCGAGGATGCCCGACGTTTCGAAACCAGTGAAGTGTCATTGGCACTGCTGGCCGGACTGGCCAATGCGCTAGAGGAACACAACCGGCTCGGCGCGCAGGCCATTCGCCGGCGAATCGAGCAGATGAGTCGCGCGTTGCGCCAACGTTTGAGGGACATTCGCGGATTGGCATTGCACGATCTCGGCCGCGAGCATCAGCAATCCGGCCTGATCGCTTTTACGCTTGAGGGCTGGAACTGCGTGGCGTTGAAACAGGCGCTGGCGACGCGAGGGATCAACATTGGTGCCAATGGCGTGGCTTATACGCCGCTGGATATGCAGGCGCGAGGGATTGAGAGCATCGCGCGGATTTCCCTGAGCTATCTGAACACCGAGGCAGAAATCGACGTCTTGCTGGCACACTTGAGTGAACTCGCCGCCCAGCCTCAGATCTCGATATCGACCCACAACCCCTGACGCGGCTGATCTTCCATCAGTGGCACCACCGGCACGGTATTGTCGGCATTGAGCTCGGTGCCAGGCACGGCCAGATGCTCTTCGGGATCTTCATCGGCTTCGCGCCGACGGCGATCACGTTCCTGCTGGCGGCGCTGTTCTTCGCGCGCCAGCAGGCGATCCTCTTCCGGATCGCGCTTTTGCAGATCGATCGTACTTTCGTTGGAGCTTTCCTGCACCGGCACCACCGGAGGAATGTCCGGCCGCTGGCGGATCGGATCCTGCTGGGAAGTGATCGGCACAGCGCTCAGGGGGAGCATCGGTGGCAACATATAAAGGGTCTCCTGTCAGCAGGCTATCGGCTGCGGCAAAGGCGCCTTGAGCCACTGGTCGCAAATCTGTGACGCACTTGGCACCTGCAGGAGCTGCAGGAGCTGCCGGAGCTGCCGGAGCTGCCGCAGGCTGCGATCTTTTAATGGGACAACACGGATTCCAAGTGTTCCCCAAGATCAGAAGATCGCAGCCTGCGGCAGCTCCTACCCAGTAATCTTTGGCCCTGAAGCCTGCATTCCGTTAAGATAGCCCGCTTTTTCAAGGTGGGAGTCAGGCAGCATGGCGCAGCAGTATCAACCGGGGCAACGCTGGATCAGTGACAGCGAAGCAGAGCTTGGTTTAGGCACCGTTCTGGCACAGGACGGCCGCTTGTTGACCGTGCTTTACCCGGCCACTGGCGAAACCCGCCAGTACGCGCTACGGAATGCGCCCCTGACCCGCGTGCGGTTCTCGCCGGGTGACAGCATCACCCACTTCGAAGGCTGGAAGATGACCGTGCAGCAAGTCGACGACGTCGACGGCCTGATGGTCTATCACGGTCTCAACGGGCAGAACGAAGCCGTCACCCTGCCGGAAACCCAACTGTCGAACTTCATCCAGTTCCGTCTGGCCAGCGACCGTCTGTTCGCCGGGCAGATCGACCCGCTGGCGTGGTTCTCGCTGCGTTACAACACCCTCGAACACACCAGCCGCCAGTTGCAATCGTCGCTCTGGGGCCTGGGTGGCGTGCGTGCGCAACCGATCGCGCACCAATTGCACATCGCCCGTGAAGTCGCTGACCGTATTGCGCCGCGCGTTCTGCTGGCGGACGAAGTGGGTCTGGGTAAAACCATCGAAGCCGGTCTGGTGATCCATCGCCAACTGCTCTCGGGCCGCGCCAACCGCGTGCTGATCCTCGTTCCGGAAAACCTCCAGCACCAGTGGCTGGTCGAGATGCGCCGCCGCTTCAACCTGCAAGTCGCGCTGTTCGACGAAGAACGCTTCATCGAAAGCGATGCCGCCAACCCGTTCGAAGACACCCAACTGGCGCTGGTCGCGCTGGAATGGCTGGTCGATGACGAGAAAGCGCAGGACGCTCTGTTCGCCGCCGGTTGGGATCTGCTGGTGGTCGACGAAGCCCACCACTTGGTCTGGCACGAAGAAAAAGCCAGCGCCGAATACTCGCTGGTCGAGCAACTCGCCGAAGTCATCCCGGGCGTGCTGCTGCTCACCGCCACCCCGGAACAACTCGGCCAGGACAGCCACTTCGCCCGTCTGCGCCTGCTCGACCCGAACCGTTTCCATGACCTGGCTGCCTTCCGCGCCGAGAGCGACAACTATCGCCCGGTGGCCGAAGCCGTGCAGGAACTGCTCGACAAGGGCCGTCTCTCGGCCAAAGCGCACAAAACCATTCAGGGTTTCCTCGGCAATGAAGGCGAAGCACTGCTGACCGCGGTCAACGACGGCGATACTGAAGCCAGCGCCCGCCTCGTCCGCGAACTGCTTGACCGTCACGGCACCGGCCGCGTGCTGTTCCGTAACACCCGCGCGGCCGTGCAGGGTTTCCCGGAGCGCAAACTGCATCCGTACCCGCTGCCGTGCCCGGACGAATACCTCGAACTGCCGCTGGGCGATCACGCCGAGCTATACCCGGAAGTCAGCTTCCAGTCGCAGCCAGACGCCAGCGAAGAAGAACGCTGGTGGAAATTCGACCCGCGCGTCGAGTGGCTGATCGATCAGCTGAAAATGCTCAAGCGCACCAAAGTGCTGGTGATCTGCGCCCACGCCGAAACCGCAATGGACCTGGAAGACGCTCTGCGCGTGCGTTCCGGCATCCCGGCCACGGTGTTCCATGAAGGCATGAACATCCTTGAGCGTGACCGCGCCGCCGCGTACTTCGCCGACGAAGAGTTTGGCGCGCAAGTGCTGATCTGCTCGGAAATCGGCAGTGAGGGTCGCAACTTCCAGTTCGCTCACCACCTGGTACTGTTCGATCTGCCGTCGCACCCGGACCTGCTCGAGCAGCGTATCGGTCGTCTCGACCGGATCGGCCAGAAGCACATCATCGAACTGCACGTGCCGTACCTGGAAACCAGCCCGCAAGAGCGCCTGTTCCAGTGGTATCACGAAGCGTTGAACGCGTTCCTCAACACCTGCCCGACCGGCAACGCCTTGCAGCACCAGTTCGGCCCGCGCCTGCTGCCGCTGCTCGAAGAAGCTGATGATAGCGAGTGGCAAGCGCTGATCGACGAAGCGCGCACCGAGCGCGAGCGTCTCGAAGCCGAGCTGCACACCGGTCGCGACCGTCTGCTGGAACTCAATTCCGGCGGCGCTGGCGAAGGTGAAGCGCTGGTCGAAGACATCCTTGAGCAAGACGATCAGTTCGCCCTGCCGATCTACATGGAAACCCTGTTCGACGCGTTCGGCATCGACAGCGAAGACCATTCGGAAAACGCGCTGATCCTCAAGCCGAGCGAGAAAATGCTCGACGCCAGCTTCCCGCTGGGCGACGACGAAGGCGTGACCATCACTTACGACCGCAATCAGGCGCTGTCGCGCGAAGACATGCAGTTCATCACCTGGGAACACCCGATGGTGCAGGGCGGCATGGACCTGGTGCTGTCCGGTTCGATGGGCAACACCGCCGTCGCGCTGATCAAGAACAAAGCGTTGAAGCCAGGCACCGTGCTGCTGGAATTGCTGTATGTCAGCGAAGTGGTTGCCCCGCGTTCGCTGCAACTGGGCCGTTACCTGCCGCCGGCCGCCCTGCGCTGCCTGCTTGATGCCAACGGCAACGACCTGTCGGCTCGCGTCTCGTTCGAAACGCTGAACGATCAGCTGGAAAGCGTGCCGCGTGCCAGCGCCAACAAGTTCATCCAGGCCCAGCGCGATCAGCTGACGCCACGGATCAACGCCGGTGAAGACAAGATCGCCCCGCGTCACGCCGAGCGCGTGGCCGAGGCCCGTCGCCGTCTGGCGGCCGACACCGACGAAGAACTGGCGCGCCTGACCGCGTTGCAAGCGGTCAACCCGACCGTACGTGACAGCGAACTGGTGGCGTTGCGTGAGCAGCGTGAGCAGGGTCTGGCGATGCTGGATAAAGCGGCGTTGCGTCTGGAAGCGATTCGGGTGTTGGTGGCGGGTTAAACCGCCCCGCTCCACCGCCAAAAACAACAAGGCCCGCAGCGATGCGGGCCGATCGTTCCCACGCTCCGCGTGGGAATGCCTCAAGGGACGCTCCGCGTTCCAGCTCTGGAAAGGGACGCAGAGCGTCCCGGGCTGCATTCCCACGCAGAGCGTGGGAACGATCAAGCAAAGATCGCAGCCTTCGGCAGCTCCTACAGGAAACCGCATTCCCATGTAGGAGCTGCCGAAGGCTGCGATCTTTTGATCTCAAGCAGTCGCCGCCACAACCTCTGGCTCAACCACCGCCACCAGCCCCTCCTTCATCCGCTGCGCATCGCGCACAAAACACCGCGCTGCCATAAACAGAAAAACCATGGTCAAGAACAGCGCCACCGGAATCAGATACATCGCATCATGCAGCCCGACCGCTTTGAACGCCTCGGTCATCTGCTCAGCGCCCGCCGAGAGCATCGCCGTGTGGGCGAAGTGATCGGACAAGCCACCGACCACCACCGGTCCCAAACCACCACCGAGCAAATACAACCCGGCAAAGAACAACGCCATCGCCGTCGCCCGCAGGCGCGGTTCGACCACGTCCTGAATCGCCGTGTAAACACAGGTGTAGAAGTTGTAGGCAAACAGCCAACCAACACTGAATACCGCGACAAACACACCGATCTCGATACGCCCGGCATGCAGCGCCCACGCCGTGCACAGCGTCGAAATAATCAGGCTGAACGCCGCGAACAGCAGTCGCCCGTTGGCCACGCGCTGGTGAATCTTGTCGGCAATCCAGCCGCCCAGCGTCAAACCCACCAGCCCGGTGACGCCGACGATCATCCCGGTGGCCACCGCCGCTTCCTGCAATGGCATGAGGAAATAGCGCTGCAGCATCGGCACCAGAAATGAGTTGCAGGCATAAGTCGCGAAGTTGAAGCACAACCCGGCCAGCACCAGCCAGAGAAAGGTCGGCACCGCGAGAATCCGCCGGATCGGCTTGTCGACTCGCTCTTGCGAAACCTGCACGGATTCCGCCGCGCCGCGCTTCGGCTCTTTAATGAAGAACATGAAGATCGCGAGGATCAGCCCCGGCACCGCCGCAATAAAGAACGGCGCGCGCCAGCTGTCGAACGCCTTGACCATCGCGCCGATGGTGAAGAACGCCAACAACAGACCCAGCGGCAGACCGAGCATGAAAATGCCCATCGCCCGCGCCCGACGATGCGCCGGGAACAAATCGCCGATCAGCGAGTTGGCCGCCGGCGCGTAACTGGCTTCACCGATGCCGATGCCCATGCGCACGATCAAGAAGCTCCAGAAACTGCCGACCAGTCCGTTGACCGCCGTCAGCGCGCTCCACGTCGCCAGGCCCCAGCCCATCAGTTTGCGCCGCGAGCCGGTGTCGGCCATGCGCCCCAAAGGCAGGCCGGCGATCGCGTAGACAATGGTGAATGCCGTACCGACAATCCCCAGTTGAAAATCGCTGAGGTGCCACTCCATGCGGATCGGTTCGATGATGATCGCCGGAATGGTGCGGTCGAAGAAGTTGAACAGGTTGGCGAGGAACAGCAGGAACAGAATGCGCCAGGCATTCGCCGCTTGGGTCGAGTTCTGCATGGGTCCGTCTCTTTATTGTTATAGGGCTTCACTGCCAACGCATCCGAGCCCGGAACCTGCAATCTAGTCAGCCCGTCGGAAGCTGTCTGTGATCATTCGTCTGCCTGATATCGGGCCATGCCACTGTAACGAAACGTAAGCCCTTGATAAGTCTGCAATCCCCCGAAAACCGGGGCTTTTGCAGCAAAATCCTGGCACAAAAAAATAGTTTCGCGCCCCCCTTCCCAACGCTGTGGCGAAGCCTAGAATAGCCGCCGGATCCGTCCGGATCTCCCGATCAATCCCTTTGATACCCCCGTCCATGTCCGAAGTCAGTCCGTGTCTGAATTGCGGTGCCTGTTGTTCCCATTTTCGTGTGTCTTTTTTCTGGGGTGAATGCGCGTCCTCCGGCGGCACGGTGCCCGATGAACTGGTCACGCAGATCAGCCCGAGCCGGGTGGCGATGAACGGCACCGACTGCAAATCGCCACGCTGCACGGCATTGGTCGGCGAGGTCGGCAGCGAGGTGAAGTGCTCGATTTATGAATTGCGCTCCAGCCCTTGCCGCGAGTTCGAATCGTCTTGGGAAAACGGCGAACAGAATGTCGATTGCGACAAGGCCCGTGCACGCTTCGGCTTGCCGCCGCTGCAACCGGACTGGGCGCAAATCCCATTCGAACAGATCGCCTGAGCCTTTAGCGCCAATCGCTATGACGCTAATGACGAAATCATTAGCGCCAATGTGCCACTACCGCTTGCTCCCTGAAAACCGCCTCTATACTCCAGTCATTCGCCTGCGTTCACCGCGCAGTCAGGACGACTTCAGAGACGGGGCATGCTATGGAGTGGCTTGGTTTGCAGTTTGTTACCGAGCTGCCGGAGAGCGGGCAGGTCATTCTCGATTGCACCCATAATCCCTTGCTGGTGCTGGTGGCCTATCTGGTCGCCTGCGCGGCGAGTTTTGCCACCCTCGATATGGCGGAGAGGGTGGGCCATGCCGAAGATCCCCGCTCGCAACGTTTGTGGCGCTGGATCGGCGCAACCTGTCTGGCCGGTGGCATCTGGGCCATGCATTTCATCGGCATGCTGGCCTTCCAGGCGCCGATCGAAATCCAGTACGACCTCGCCATTACCCTGTTCTCCCTGCTGATCGCCCTGCTCGCCTCTTGGCTGGCGATGCACACGTTGAGCGAGCCGCAGCCGAGTCTGATCCAGTACCTGAAAACCGCGATCGTCATCGGCCTCGGCATTGCCGGCATGCATTATGTCGGCATGGCGGCGATGCAATCGGTCGCTACCGCTTATTACCAACCGCTGCTGTTCTGCCTTTCAGTGGTGATTGCCATCGGCGCCAGTTTCGCCGCGTTATGGGTGGCCGGTTACTTGCGTGAAGGCAGTGGCCTCGGCCATCAGATGCTCAAGTACAGCGCCGCGCTGATTCTCGGTGCCGGCATCATCAGCATGCATTTCACCGGCATGGCCGCATTGCGCCTGGTGTTGCCCGAGGGCCCTGTGCCGGTCCTGGCGGTCGAGAGCAGTCATCTGCAACTCGGCCTGACGGTGGCGCTGATCACGCTGTTGATCCTTGGCAGTGCGATCAGCGCCGCCCTGGCCGACAAGAAACTGCAAAACAAGGAGCACGACCTGCGCCGGGTCAACGCCCTGCTCAGCCAGCTCGATCAGGCGCGCATGTCGCTACAGCAAGTGGCCAATTACGACGCCCTGACCAACCTGATCAACCGTCGCGGCTTCAATCAGATCTTCGCCGAAAAACTCAGCCAGAAAGCCAGTGAAGGCGGCATGCTCGCGGTGATGTTCCTCGACATCGACCACTTCAAACGGATCAATGACAGCCTCGGCCATGACGCCGGTGACGAGTTGCTGAAAGTCATCGCCAACCACATCAAAGGTTCGGTGCGCAGCCATGAGGACGTGGTCGCGCGTTTTGGCGGTGACGAGTTCTGCATTCTGATCGGCCTGCATGACCGCGAAGAAGCCCGCAACATGGCGCAGCGCATCATGCTGAAGATGAAAGAGCCGATCGAGTTGGCCGGACGGCGCATGGTCATGACCACCAGTATCGGCATCAGCCTGTTTCCCGAAGACGGCACCACCTGCGAAGAACTGCTCAAGCACGCCGACCTGGCGCTGTATCAATCAAAAGGTGCCGGGCGCAACGGCCTGCACTTTTTCAATTGCAACCTGAAAAACCGCGCCACCCTGGAGCTGCAACTCGAGGAGGAACTGCGTCATGCCCTGCGCGAAGAAAACGGCCTGATGCTCTACTACCAGCCGATCTTCGAACTGAAAACCGGCCGGGTGACCAAGCTCGAAGCGCTGATTCGCTGGCAGCATCCGTTGCATGGTTTGCTGACGCCGGACCGCTTTATCAGCATCGCCGAAAACAACGGATTGATCGCCGAACTGGACAATTGGGTGCTGCGCCGCGCCTGCAAGGACCTCGGCGAACTGTCGCGCCATGGCTGCGATGAATTGAAAATCGCCTGGAACTGCTCGCCCCTCAATCTCGCCCGCGAAGAGCTGGCCATCGAGATCGAAAGCGCGCTGCGCACTGCCGGCGTGGCACCGGAACGACTGGAACTGGAAGTCACCGAAAATGCCTTGATGGGCAATATTGCCAACACGCTGGTGCTGTTGCGGCAGATCCGCGCCCTCGGCGTATCACTGTCGATCGACGACTTTGGCACCGGTTATTCGTCGCTGGCTTACCTCAAGCGTCTGCCGCTCAACACGCTGAAAATCGACCGTTCGTTCATCATCGACATTCCCAATGCCACGGCGGACATGGAGATCGTCCAGGCAATCATCGTCATGGCGCACACCCTGCATCTGCAGGTGGTTACCGAAGGCGTGGAAAGCCTGGAGCAATACGAGTTTCTCGAGCGCTCGGGTTGCGATTTCATTCAAGGCTACCTGCTCAGCCGCCCGGTGCCGCTGGACGAGCTGCGCCCGGTGCTGGAGGAAATCAATCAGCGCAAGCACTCTCATGCGGTCAATCCGTTGAGTCTGGCGCGCGGTACATTTGCACCAGTGTCGCTGGATCCTTTGCCAAAAAGCCCTGCGCCCCATGCAGGCGCATCAGTTGTGCGGCCAATCCGCTGATCGGCGTTGCCGAGCCTTGTTCACGGGAGAATTTCACCGCCGTGTCGAGATCCTTGAGCAGCGTGCGCACATGCCATTTGATCGGTTCGAAACGGCTTTCGGCCATTTGCGGGGCGAGAATCTGCAACGGTTTCGAATCGGCAAAACCACCGGCCAGCGCTTCGGCGATCAGGCTTGCATCGACCCCAGCCTGTTCGGCCAGCGCGACCACTTCAGCGATCACCAACGCATTGCAGGCGACGATCATCTGATTGCAGGCCTTGGTCACCTGCCCGGCGCCGATGCCGCCCATGTGCGTGACGCGCTGACCAAGATTGAGCAGCACCGGGCGCACGCGCTCAAGGTCCGCCGCCGCGCCGCCGACCATGATTGCCAGACTGCCCGCTTCGGCGCCGACCACGCCGCCGGACACCGGAGAATCCAGCCAGGCCATGCCGCTTTTCTCGGCCAGCTCCGCCGCCATCTCGCGCGTGGCGGTGGGTTCGAGGCTGGAAAAGTCCACCAGCAACTGGGCGCTTTTCGCACCTTCGGCGATACCGCCGGCGCCAAACACCACCTCACGCACCACCGCCGTATCCGCCAGGCACAACATCACGATGTCCGCGTGTTCGCACAAATTGGCGGGGTTCGCCACCTGCCGGGCACCGGCCTCGACCAGCGGCGCGCACTTGGCCGGGTTGCGATTCCACACGGTCAGCGGATAACCCGCCGCCAACAGACGCCGGCACATGGGCAGCCCCATCAGACCGATTCCGGCGAACCCCAACGAAGGTAGCGTTGACATCATTTTGCCTCTTTTCGATTAAAGATCGCCGAATAATGGCCGATTCAACAACGATCAGGAAAGGATTCCCCCCAGCGACAATCAGGCCAAGTCCCTGACGCTCGGGCCACATACGCGCAAAAAAGACGCGAGATCTTATTCCGTGAGGTTCGCAGGCATCGGCCAGCGCACCAACCCAGTCCAGGTATATGGCGCACAATGACTTCTAAAAACAATCCCGCCACTTCGGTATCCGATCTGACGTTGAGCCCTGCCGCCAACAGCCCTTCATCGTCGAAGCCATTGGTCCCGTCGCGCCCGCTGTCGACCCAGCAATACCTGTACTTCACCGAAACCAATACCGACCGCATCCTCGACAATCTCGACGGCCTGCGTGATCTGGTGTTCCCGCGCCCGCCGCACCTGGAAGGCGATAACGAACAGCACAACGATCAGGAATTCCCATCGGTGTGCCTGATCGGCCTCGGTCGCTGCGGCTCCAACATCGCCCTCGACGTCGCGGAACTGGTGTACAACGCGCGCAAGTTCTACCTCAACGAATTCAACAACGAAGACCGTGCGGCGGATCGCCGATCGGCCGACAAGGGCTACAGCCCGGCGCAGTGGATCAAGAACAACCTGCGCATCGGCAACAACAAGGCGAGCAAACCGGTGTTCCTGGTCGAGCCGCTGGTGATGCTCGGCGACCTCGACAAAGACATTGCCGGGCGCATCCGTTTCTCGCGCAAGGGCGAGAAAAGCGGCTTCCTGCGCGACTACAGCAAAATGAAGATCATGGACTTGTCCGAAGTCCACGCCGGTGGCGCCGGTAACGCGCCGATCCTCGGCCAGTATCTGGCGAAGATCATCCTCAACAAGGATACCCAGCGCTTCTCCAGCCCTGACTGGAAAATGATCCACTCGTACCTGATCGACAGCTGCGGGATCAAGGCAAACCAGTCGCGCCTGTATTTCTCGATTTTCAGTGCCGGCGGCGGTACCGGTTCGGGCATGGCCTCGGAATTCGGTCTGGCCCAGCAGCACTCGTACATGAACAAGACGTTCGACACCAAGCCGAGGGACGAGCATGACGGCAAGAGCGGTCATTCGTTCGTGTTCGAACCGATTTTCACCAGCGGCATTTGCGTGCTGCCGAACATTTCCGACCATCGCAGCGAAATGTCCGAGGCGCTGCACATCAACGCCGGTCGCCTGCTGTGCAAATACCTCTCGGGAGCTGGGGCGGTCTCGTTGCAGTGCGCCCACGACGAGAGCGGCGAAGCCCGCGGCGGGGGGGGTCGGGGGGCGGGCGGGCGGGCGGGGGCGCGGGGCGCGCGCCCCGCCGCCGCCCCCCCCCCCCCCCCCCCCCCCCCGCGCCCCGCCCCCCCCCCCCCCCCCCCCCCCGCACACGCAGCGGCTCCCCCCACACAGGCCCCGCACGCCGCACGCGCCCAGGCCGACGACGGAGCGTGCGCGCCAGGAGCGT
>NZ_JBIVGT010000005.1:0-295325 GCF_044748825.1 Pseudomonas sp. NPDC089741
ACCGGATATCAAGGAATCCGGCACACCCGAAGGTGTCCCACGCACAGCCACCGCGACATGATTTCAGACAATGCCTGAACACGTGCAGAACGCTGGCGCGCCTTGATATTGGGCGGACGGTCAAATCCGATCGCTGATTCATCAGCGACCGCACCACAATAGAACCCGCCCCCAAGGCGCACAAGCCGGCGGATTCTGGCGCAGCTGTAGGCAAAGGCGCAAGGATGTGTAGCCTGAGAGAGTGTCTTGAGATGTTTTTAAACGTTCGCGTTTAACGAGACCTCATTCCGTCACGTACCCGCAACAGATCCGAGATTGCTAGCCTGGTGCTTACTCGAACAGTCCTAAATATTCCGCCCAACCATAAAAAACCAGAATTCCCAGCAGAGAAAATGCATTCAATCGATATGGTATTTCGACCCACCGCCGCAATTCAGCGGAAGGCTCCGGACATCTTCGAGGGCACCCGGATTATCCGGCAACAGGCGCGAAGGACGTTTACGAAGTAACGCAGTGATCAGATTGAGCCTGTACCTGCGCGCCAAAAAACCAGAACGTCCCTTCTGCGGGCAGTTGTGGAGCAGATAGCAATTTTCAAGGTGCAATTCAATTTCGGAAAGCTTGAAATACCCGACATAGATCATCACCAGAACGTTGGAGATGATCAGCACCAGTAACGCAATGCCAGTGGCGGCGAACAGAAGTTTGATTTCAGTCATGGGGAGAGTCTTCGTAACCGACCTCACCGAAGGATTGATTTTTCTTTTTGCCCCATTACAGAAAACCTCTGTATTTCCCATATAGCCAAAGCAGTGACGTCCCGCCGCACACGAAATAGCCGACATGAAATGGACTCGTCGCCCAGAACCTGAGTCCTCTGGGAAGGCATTGAACGGCGTCGATCAGCAAGGGTTCCTGCCGCTGGACGCTCTTGGATGTAATCAGCCGGCTGACAGCGGCCATCCGCTGAGTTCTCGAGTAAAAACTTCCCCCTGATGAACCACAGTCCATGGATAGGTACAGCCATTCATCAAAGTGTTTTTCCAGAGCATCGAGTTTTGTGTAAACGGCGTAGAAAATCATTGCGCAGTTGATCACGCCCATCATTATCTGCGCCCCACATGCCCAGGCAAATACTGTGCTGGTGATTTCCATTACTCGGAATACTCATGAATTTCTTGTCCCACTAACTCTCCTAGCTCTGTCATCTTTGTTCCTGTCTCCACGGACCCTGCCGCACCGACCACAAGCACACACACGAGTTTTCCCATTCCTTTCAGTTTCGCGCATACCGCCAAACCTACTTTCCCTCCGATATATCCACCAGCAAGAGCTCCAGCGGTACCGCCGACCATTTTCCCTCCCTCTACAAATCTCACTTGCCTGCATTCCGCCTCGCGGTCGGACGCGCAAACCTCGTAGATTTTTGAGCTGGATGCGCCGAGTTGCAGACCTATGCCGAGATAACCACCGCCCTTCATGAACTTTGCTGCTCTGGCAACGCCCGCAATGTTGGTTGCATATCCGGGCAGTTGTGCCGGTGCGCCTGCTTTGCCCCACCGGTGAACAGTTCGGCGGGTGGACAATCCCAGTGCACGTTTGAGTTTTGGATGACCTGGCAGACCGGAACCTTTGCGTACCAGCGGCCCAAGGCTGGCATCCAGTTTCGCCATCAGACGTTTGCGTTTGGCATAGAACTCCGGCGAATGCAGATGGCGATGTTGGGTGTATTGCTGCTGATGCAGTTGCTCCAACTCTTTGAGGGTGTTTTTCAATCCTTCCAGATGCTGCCCGATCATGAATGACGCAACGCCCAATGTACCGGCCGACACCTCCAGAAACGGCTCAATGCCCTCATGATGCTCAACCATGAACGAAGCTTCTTCATCCGAAAGGTCTTTCAACGCCTCGTTCACCTTCTCCGCAGCGGCCATCATTTGTGCTTCTTCGCGCCGGCACATGTAGTTACGTGAGTCGCTGAACAGGACCATTTGCCCAGGCTTGACCCGCTCACCGAGATGTCGATTGAGTGAACGGAATTCGCGACGAAGTGAGTCGCCGGGACTGATTTCGTACAACTCCCGTTCAAGCGCCGCGAGCGTCATGGGTTTCTGAACGATGTGGAAACCCGATTCAGCCGGTTGCGGCAAGGTGTAGGCGTGCTCCTCCACCAAGTGTTGTGCAGGAGGTGGCTCGGGTTTGGGGTTGAAGGCATTCCAGGAGGCGCCGCCGTTGTCTGTAGCCATGCGTGGCTTGACCAGAGCCCAATCACCGTTACGCACAGCATCGATGAGTTTTTGTTCGTTCGCGCCTTGCATGTAGTTGGAACGATGCAGGCCCATGGCGTTTAACAAGTCGTCGAATCCGGGCAAGTCGTCCGGGCGATTCAATGCCTGTCGGAAGTGTTCCATGGATTGGTAGGAATCGAGGACCTGCTCTCGCTGACCATGGAACTCGCTTTGTGGGATGAGTCTGGTCACGTCCGTGTCCCGTTCTGAAAACGCAGGACTTTGGCGAACGGACTCAGATTTGAATGCAGGATGGATCGGTGTTCGTTGTAGGGAAAATCCGGTTTTCTGAATCGCAGACGCCGCGCTCAAATCATCAATGTTTTAAGGGGGTACTGGGTGGGGCAGAAAATAGATCCGTCGCCAATGTTTGCTCCCACAGGTATCAGCGTCATACACAACATCTGCTATCAGCATAAAACCCTGTGGGAGCGAGCCTGCTCGCGACGCCAGAATGAACACCCGATCAATCACCAGGTGATCCCGACACCCGCATCACTCCGGCAATTGCAAATTATCCAGCGCCCGATTCACCGCCAACTCCCCGAGCATGATCAACTGCGCAATCCCAGCCAGCGCCTGGCGCTGCGATGCCGGCAACAGGCTGGAGACGTTCTGGGCGATGGTTTTGGCCGAAGCGAGTGTTGCACTGGCATCGACCAGCAGTTCTTCGGTTTTGTTGTCCGCCGTCACGGCGTACATCCCACGGTTTTTACGTGGAGGCGGCGTGGAACCGGGTGGACAGAGGTAATGATCGAGCGCGCGGTCGGCGGCTTCGTGGAGTTTTCTGGAATCGATGGATTCGTAGGGGGAAACCGAGGCGGTTTCGGGCGGGTTGGGTGTTGGTTTGATCATGGTGAAGCTCCTATTAGAGTGGAGCCGCCATAACTGTCGCTAAACAGAAAGGTGGCGGCTGTACGCAGGTTAGCGAACCGGTTATAGGCACCCGGCAGACCCAAGGGTCTCCCGCATACAGCCACCATAGCGGAGTCGCAGACATCGAGTCTGCGACAAAGCATGGAACGCTGATGCACCTATTACAAAAAGTCGAGTCGCTAAACCCGATCGCTGAATCATCAGCGACCGCACCACAATAGAACTCGCCCCCAAGGCGCACAAGCCGGCGGATTCTGGCGTAGCTGTAGGCAAAGGCGCAAGGATATGTAGCCTGAGAGAGTGTCTGGAGATGTCTTTTTAAACGTTGGCGTTTATCGGGACCTTCATTGCGTCTCGGATCCCACAACAGATCCGTTCCCCTATCCCAACAGACGAAAGAAAATGGCCGAGATTGCAAGTCGTAACTGACAACCTCGGCCATATAAAAAGCGCTATTTCTTCCAGCACATATCGACGTCCCCCTGAGTACTCAGGTCTGTATCAATACCCAACCGGTACCAGCAATAATCAATAATCCACCCCCGCTCCTCCGCCGTCAGGCGCTCCACCTTCCTGATCTCTCCATCATTGGCGTGGATGTTGTAGAACTTCATCTGAAACATGGGGTGTTTCTTGATGAAGACAATGGTCTCGATGTCGCCATCCTCAACCGCGTTGTAGTAGCCGACGTAGAGCATGGTCGCTACAACGAGGATTGCCGCGATTAAAAGCTTTTTCATTTTTTCGGTGCCGGAGGTGGAAGCAGATTTTTTTGGCTTTGATGACTCAATGTCAGCAGCGCTAAACAAAACCTGACTTAACAGCGATCCCAAAGCTGATCATGACCACCAACAGAGAAATGACGCTCCATTGCAGCACCACTAGCTTACGTTTAAGGGAGGCTGGGAAACTGGCCAAATCTTCAGAGCTCAGCTCACCCCTTTTCAAATAGAAGTGAGGGAACGTCACAATTCCTGAAATGCCGCCTACAAGCAGAAGCTTTCCCCAAGGCCCACCATACCGAAGCGGTGCCCGAGTCATGATGGCTGAGCAATTCTTCAGGTGCTCCAACATCAAATCCATCTTCGTATAGGCCAAGTGCAAACAGACGCCTATCCAAAGAATTAGCCCTGCCAGATCAACGATGGCAATGAACAGAAGTACCTTATCAACGACGTTCAAACTCACTTCCCTGTCGAGTAGATTTTCTCACCAGTTCACTCGCTTTTAGTCTCCAAGCGTTAAAACGAGGCTGAGCACGTTTCTCATCCGGTTACTTCAGCACTCCTGATTTCCCCAAAGCAACCAGCACAACCATCGCAGAAAGCAGCGCTATGGCGCTCCATTGCATCAACACAAGTCTCTGCTTGAGTGAGGAAGGAAAATTCTCTACGTCATCGGCGCTGAGCGTGCCGCGTCTCATGTAGAAATTGGTGAACGTAACGAGACCAGAGGCACCACCTACTAAAAGCAACCTCCCCCACGCACCTCCGTGCTTCAGCGCAGCTAACCTGATGCCGGCAGAGCTGTTTTTGAGGTGTTCAAGGATCAGGTCCATCTTGGTATGTGCAATGTAGAGAGCAATCCCGATCCAGATGATCATCGAGATAATCACTACGCCACACAATCCTCCGACTATCAGTTCAGCGGTATTCATTTAGCCACCTCGTAAATCACTTCGCCGAACATTTCACCGCCGGCCCCTCCTACCGCCCCGCCAGCATATGAGCCTGCCGCTACAACTACTACGCCGCAAGCGAGGGTTACCAATCCACCAGTAGGCACGCCAAGCCCCACACAAATGGCACCTACCACTGGGGCAGTTAGTGCTGCACCTGTCATCGCGCCACCGGCCACACCACCAATGAAGCTTCCACCCTCGGTGTATTTAATCTTTTCACAGGCATCTTTGTTGCCTGCTGCGCAGACTTCTTGAACCTTCATGTAAGACGCCCCGCCCCCTACGGCTGTACCAATCCAGCCACCGTATTTCACAACCTTGGCTGCTTTGGCGACACCTTCCGCGTGGGTGGCGTAACCGGGAATCTGTCCCGGCGCACCGGCCAGGGTCCAGTGATGCACCAGGCTTTTGCTTGAGATGCCGAGGGCAGATTTCAGACTTGGGTGATCAGGGAAACCGATGCCCTTTCTGGTTAGCCCGGTGAGCTGTCTGTCAAGCTTGGCAAACAGTCGTGCGCGTTCATCAAAGAACTCCGAACTACGTAAGTGACCGTCTCGCTGAAAACTTTTCTGGTGCAGCGTTTCGATTTCCTTCAGCGATGTTGTCACGTCTCCCAGGTTCTTGGCGAAGATCGATTCACCAACGCCAATTGATGTTGAGCCTTGCGAAAGAATGGACTCAATCTGGCTCTGATAGCGAACCATGAAGCTCGCTTCTTCGTCGGTCATGGGCTTGAGTGCCGCGTCTACTTTCTGAGCCGCCTCCATGAGCAACGCTTCTTCACGTGTGCACTGAGGATTGTTCGGATCGCTCAACACGATGAGCTGCCCGGGCTTGGCGTACCCAGTGACGTGAGGGTTGAGGCGCGTGAATTTCTCAAGCGTTGCACCATCCGGCTTATCAAACAATGCGGCTTCTAGTGCAGAACGCGGCATGACTTGCTGAACGATGTAGAAACCGGGTTCCGCTGCTGGCTTCGCAACAGCCGGTTTCTCTGCGGGAGCCTCAGGGTATTCTGCCCAGTGCTTGGCGTGCAGATCGGTCGGTTCTACGCCACGGTAGACCTGTTTTCTTGGAGGGTTCGGTTGTGCGGGCCTTGGTACGTTTCCATATTCACTCATGCATCATCCTTGTTCACTTCGGGAATCCCAACTTGAGGTTCTGACAGTCCGACGCTATCGAAAAGCCCAAGTGCTGGCTGTAGGACAAAGCCTAAAAAGCTGTGCCCAAACGGATGATTCCTGTCATTCGCGGGGTGCGCAGGATAACTGGTGAGGGAGGATGGTTGTATGGCAGCAGATGGCCACACATAGAATAGTCGCAGGATTTGCCTGACCCACCCGCGACCTTGTGCCGAGTACTCGGAGTTTTTGTCGAGCTATAAATCGGCTGGAGGAACAACCAAATGAAGGCTTCAACCCTCGTACTTGTCGCACTTTATTGCACGGGTATCAGCGCAACGTTTGCCGATGCCTCACAGGCGCGAAACGACCAGCGAGGGCCAGCAGACATCGTCGTCGGTGAACGTTTGGCTGCGGCCAAGTCGAAGCTCGTCAAGCAAGGATGGAAGCCGACGCGGATGCACGCCACCGACGGCTATGAATACAGTGGCGTGGAGCGGGAGTTGGCTGCACGCAAGTTCTTCGAACTGGACACCTGCTCGTTTGATAGCTCGCGCTGCATCTTGTACTACGCGAAGAAAGGAACTTGCCTGCGCGTCGATACCATCGGTGAGCAATTCAATGACATGACCGTGACGCGATGGACCGCGAATGTCCCGAGGCGCCCCAATAACCACCCGAAGACTACGCGGTAGCAATCGAATGCTCCCACAGGTTTCAGCGTCGCACACAACACCTGCAATCAGCATAAAACCCTGTGGGAGCGAGCTTGCTCGCGAAAGCGCCAGAATGAACACCCGATCAATCACCAGGTGATCCCGGCACCCGCATCACTCCGGCAATTGCAAATTATCCAGCGCCCGATTCACCGCCAACTCCCCGAGCATGATCAACTGCGCAATCCCCGCCAGCGCATGGCGCTGCGATGCCGGCAACAGGCTGGAGACGTTCTGGGCGATGGTTTTGGCCGAAGCGAGTGTTGCACTGGCATCGACCAGCAGTTCTTCGGTTTTGTTGTCCGCCGTCACGGCGTACATCCCACGGTTTTTACGTGGGGGCGGCGTGGAACCGGGTGGACAGAGATAATGGTCGAGCGCGCGGTCGGCGGCTTCGTGGAGTTTTTTGGAATCGATGGATTCGTAGGGGGAAACCGAGGCGGTTTCGGGAGGGTTGGGTGTTGGTTTGATCATGAGTGAATCTCCAAATCATAGAAAAGGAGCCATCATCTTTCGCTACCAAACGAAGGGGTGGTGGCCATACGAAGGTTGGTAGACCGGTGACTTGGAGAACCGGCGCGCCCGAAGACGCCCTGCGCATGGCCACCATAAATACACAGCCCCAAAAAGGCCTGTATCGGGTGACGCTATGCGCCAAGTCTAAGCCGGGCTACCAAACCCGATCACTGATTCGTCAGCGACCGGACCACAATAGAATCCGACCCAAAAGCGCACAAGCCGGCGGATTCTGGCGTAGCTGTAGGCAAAGGCGCAAGCATGTGTAGCCTGGAAGAGTGTTTGGAGATGTCTTTTTAAACGTTGGTGTTTATCGTAATCTCCCGTCTACATTTCTCTCGTAACGTTTGTACCATTATCTCTAAACGCCCTAAGGCCTAGTCACACTCTTAGAACTGTACCCCAGCCAGTCAGGACTCAACTCAATGGTAGCGACTCCGTAACGACGTAGAGTAAAGTGGACCTCTGTCATCTGGATGACATTTGGTCATTCAGCCAGAAAGAGAAGCTAGGGAACAATATGAACATTGATCTTCCGAAGCGTTTTGAGAAAGAGTATCTAGAGTCGTTTTTTAATCTCTTAGATTCTGCCAAAGATCATCCAGAGCGAGTCACCATAAATTTAGGTGTTCTTGAGTTTTCTACACCGACTGCAATGTTGGTGGCTGGGGTTGTACTAAGGAATTGGGTTGCCTATCGAAAGGCATTAAATTTGGACACATGGCGATCCGAGGTCAATGAGAACAATCAAGCTCACTCGTACCTAATGCATCTAGGATTTTTTGATTTCATAAATATTCAAGCAGGAAAAAAAGTTGGCGAAGCAACGGGCTCCCTTACATACCTGCCTATTCGGATTATAAAACGACCAGAGGAATCTGCAGAAGAAGCCGGTCGAGACGCTTGGTATGAGTCTATAGAATCAGTAGCTCGAGGCTTGGGAGGTGTAGTAGCCGGATCCCATGATGACAGCAAGGAGTTAAGAATATATACCTATGCAATCAGAGAAATCATTAGAAATGTTTTTGAGCACTCCGGGGCTAATGAATGCTTGATTTGCGGCCAGCGCTGGGCAAATGGCGCAGTGGAGTTTGCTGTAGTTGATGAGGGTATAGGTATATCAAGTTCATTAAGAGGCATTCTCAAAATTGAGAATGACGAAAATGCATTAATACAAGCAATAAGCCCCGGTATAACTCGAACGATTGGCCTCAGCGAAGAAAAAAACATCTATGATAACTCTGGCTTCGGCCTGTATGTATTGAGTCAAGTTGGAAGTAATTTCGGATGGTTCGCACTAGGTAGTGGTCAAGCCAAATTAATAGGTTCAAATCGAGAGTTTATTACGTCGAAATTTTCATTTCCCGGTACGTTTGTAGGCATAAGATTAAACAAAACCCCGTCGGAATTTAGAGAGCTATTGAGTGACATTGTCAGCGCCGGAGAGCAGGAGGCCAAACTATCAGGCAGAGCGAGAAAGGCCTCTGCATTTTCTAAGCTTGCTTGACGGACTTTGGCAACACGATAAATAGAGGCAGTAATGATTGAGAAACTTAGTGAAACCTTAAGAGACGTTGTTAAGCTCGCTGGAAAGGATTTCTCTGGCGTCGGCGTGATAGTTTGGAATGAAAAATTCGACATACCTATTTTCCCTCTCCGAGCTAACGCAAACGTTCCTAAAAATGACAATTTAGTGCAAAACTTAGCACAAATATCTTCCCTAAGTAGCGATCTCCATGATGGCTTTCACATTCTGACACCAACGCTCGAACTAATCCGAGTTGCTCAGTATTTCTCACCCCCAATTATTAACGAGATCCGACTAAATCGTGAGAGACGTTTTGGCGGACGGTATTTAGCGGCTCTATTTGGCTCTAAAATACAAGGAATTGTACTTAGTGCTGTGGCCACACAAGCACTGGGCATTGCAATTTTCAAAAACGGTAAAGAAATCTATTTCGAGGAGCTTTAAGTGTTCGCGATTATTTCTCCAATTAAAATGATGGTTCTTATTTGCCAAGCTTATGCGACCTTGGCTCTTTTAATAGTATTGGCTTTGTTTTTATATAATCCTGAAATTTCGGCAGGCACGCTCCTTCGAGTTGTATTAGGGGGCGCTGGAGCACTAGAATTATTCTTACTTGTTAGCGCACACTTTTTCTGGAGAAAGCTTTGGGCAAAATTCCCCAAGCTAAACGAATACTTATTTCCAGACCTCAATGGCAACTGGAACATGAAAATTCATTGGAGTAGCAATGAAACGGAGGGCGTTGTAGATGCTACGGCCAGCATCAGGCAAAACCTGGTATCTATGACCATGGAAGTACGCTCGACTGGCTCTGACTCAGAAACCATCGTAGTAAAAACAACCAAAGATTCAGTTTCAGGTAGACCGATAATTTTTTACTTCTATCGAGTCATCCCTAAAAATATTGGAGCGGAACCGTCGCCTCCATATGAAGGAGCTTCTACACTAAAATTATTCACCGAGGGAAACGAAGTTCTTAGAGGCAACTATTTTACTAGCCGCAATACTAAAGGACACTTCGAACTTACACGATAGTAGTATTCACAAAAGGCAACTATCGACTGCCAATTCAATCGACCTAAAGCACGTTTCCTATCCTCGCCCCGAGAATGACTGGAAAAGTTGATTTTATTTGGAGAGTGTGAAACTGCATCCCTAACCATCCTTTTCTATTTCCTACGGCCAAGCGACCGCCGCCGCACTGTTCAACAGGGGGCGCGGTGACGCACGCCCCTAAACAACGCGTTGTAAAGGCTCCAGTTCCCGCCTCGGTATCGCTTCGAATGTGGACCGTCTATCAGCGAGTCAGGCAATTTTTGTCTAAGCTTAGAGCTGGCAGGCGCCCAAGGTGAGTATCAAAAACGTAATAGATGCCTAGGTTCAGGCAAAAATTTCTTTTCGTAGACAATCAGGCAAGAGTCTTCCGTCAAAAATGGCACAGTGGTGGCCAGAGAACTGGATCTATGATCCAATCGACTTAGGGACTCGCTCAATTAGGGAAGTGATATGGCTACCACTGTGATCTCGGCTTTCAATGAGTTCTTGAAGGAAACGGTTAATTTAGATCCAGAAGATACAAAGCTAGCACGTCAGGATAGAGATACCCTACGTGCACGTATCCAAGGGCTTCAAACATCAGTTGATTACTTCCCAGCGCTCTACACCGACGCCGACATAAACTATGGATCATTTTCCCGCCGCACAAAAAAAAGACCTCTAGATGACGTAGATATGTTTTTTTGTTTGATGGCGCAAGGCGCAACTTACAACGATTACGACCCAAACAACATCACAATATCGCTCACAAATACAGCTAGCACCCTTTATCAATACACGAAAGATGATAACGAAACTATAAGCTCGATAAAAATATTAAACAAATTCAAAAAAAGCCTAGAAAATATTTACCAGTATAGAAATGCAGAAATCAACAGAAGACAGGAAGTCATACTATTGAATCTCAAAAATAAAGACTGGTCCTTTGACATCGCGCCTTGCTTCAGAACCGTAGAACAGCATGGCACTAGCTTTTATCTAATCCCAAATGGAACCGGGGACTGGAAAAAAGCTGACCCGCGGATTGATAAAGACAGGACAGTAGCGATCAATCAACAAAACAATGGCAATGTACTCAATATCATTAGAATTATTAAATTCTGGAATAGCCGTGCAACCATGCACACGATGAGCTCCTATCTATTAGAGAATATAATACTCAATTTTTACAAGTACCGTACAGACTGCTCGAGCTTTGTAGACTTATCCCTACCTGATATTTTCAACCATATATCTTCCGCTGTCTATCAAGTAATCCCTGACCCTAAGGGATATCAAGGTGACCTAAACAATCTGACATTCGAGCAAAAAATTGGTATAAGTGCGAGAGCTAACCTAGATTATCTAAGAGCACTTGAGGCACGTAGATTCGAAAGCAATAAAGATGAAAAATCGTCAATCGGCAAATGGCGCGAAATATTTGGCTCTGAATTTCCGGAGCATGGGTGAGACGATGAGTATTAGAACACAGCAAAATGAGCACACCAATATTCAGAAGCTTGCCGCATCCCGACGCCTGTACTCAATTGCCAAGAAATACAACAACGGATATGTAATGCTCAATGTTGTTACGATAACGATACTGACGTTCTTATCCATAGGGTTAAATAGCGAACTGCTTGCCAAGCAATTCGACTTCATCCAAACAGATTACTCGAGTTGGCTTGCAGTTTTTTTCAATAATCGTCCTTACAACCGATAAACTATTAATAGGGGACAGAATAGACGCCAACCGAGAAAAAGCGGCAAAAATCCAAGAACTTTTTGATAGAAACCTATTCAAAATAGAGTGGAATTTTGCGCTAGCTGGACCTACCCCTCGAATTGAAGACATTATCAGACACGGCGAATGGCACTTAAAAAGGCACAAAAACACCAAGCTTCTTGATTGGTATGCAATAAAATCAGACCACACACCGCATTACGTTCAAGTATTAATCTGCCAGAATTCCTCGCTATATTGGGATTCGAATCTTAGAGAAAAAATTAACTATGCTGTGATCATCGGTGGTATTGCTATTCTGGCAGGCGCACTTTCGCTTTGCCTATACTTCGATCTTTCAACATTGGCGATACTCACCAACCTTACAGCATTACTTGGGCCAATTCTCGACTACGGTTATAAAACCCTCAAGGAAAACAAAGCCTCAATCGAGCAGTCGCAGAGATTGTTGGATTGTATCGAGAGTTCAATCAAAAGTGCAAAGAACGACCCAAGCAATGATTCTCTCATTCGCGCAGCAGCATCCATACAAGATCAACTATTTGTTAAGCGAAAATCAGACTGGTTGATACCGGATCTATTCTATAAAATTCTGCGCAAGACAGACGAAACCGTTATGCGCCTGTCTACCCAACAACTTGAGAAAATATTTAAAGATCGTTGACATCCAACATTTAAAGTACGAGTACCCCCATCCACTTCACACTGTTAATTATTTTGGCAGCTACACGAAACCGCTACAGTAATACTGAGTGGAGCAGCTAGCTTGAGGCAGTGCACTTCATAGCAAGCACCGAAGTTAGTGTCCATCTGACTGTATGGAAAAGCGGCATTCGATAGAGCGATGTTGTTCGCAAAGGGCCGCTTTCGATAGCGATCATTCACCAAGAATAAGTTCTGGTGGGAAGCAATAGCCTTTTTTGCAGAGGAACATGAATTGTCTCCTGAATAAACGATAGCAAATAATTTCAACCCTAAATATCAGGGCCGAGTCAGCTTCGGCAACACCACCCCCTCCCCCAACCTCTCCAACCCCAACCTCACCTTCTCCCCACCCTGCTCAATCACCACCCCATCCCCCTCCACCGCCACCAACTTCACCCCAGGCCCAACCCTCTCCCCCGGCAAAAAACTCCTCGGCGGCCCGTCGTTCAAACTCAATATCGCCACCGCAGCAGACCCACCCGCCATCACCCCGCTCACCTTGATATCCATCGGCGCCGTTTGATTGGAAAACCACTGCAACGCCGGGCTATCAGTGCGCGCCGCCAGCAACTGCGGGGCCGCTGCCGGGGTGTGGGATTCGGCGGAGGTCAGTAGCAGCGACGACCACGTCGCCACGCCGACCAGCGCTGCGAGCAGCGCGAGGACCTGGACCATTTGTGGTGGCGAAACACGTGTGGCGAATGTCATGGGCTGAATCTCCTTTTTATCCCTGCGCTCAGCCTACGCGGCAATTCTCTCCGTTTTATTTCACACGCCTTACATGTTGGCCGTGCACTCTGGAAATCGACGCAAAGGAGCGCGCAACCGATGAACGTGGGCAAGCAACAAGGCTTCACTCTGATCGAGCTGATGGTGGTGCTGGTGATCATCGGTATCGCCAGTGCGGCGATCAGTCTGAGTATCAAACCGGATCCGCTGCAGTTGCTGCGCAAGGATGCCGAGCGTGTGGCGCAGTTACTGCAGGTGGCGCAGGCGGAGGCCCGGGCCGATGGTCGGCCGATTGTGTGGGTGAGTGATGCCAAGGGGTTTCGGTTTAGTCGGCGCAGTGACAGTGGCAAGGGGTTCGATCATTTCGCGCAGGATCCGCAGTTGCGGCCGCGTGCCTGGCAGAGTCCGAAAATGGAGGTGCGGGTGGAGCCGAAGCAGCGGGTTGTGCTGAACGTTGAGTGGATCAATCCGCCGCTGCAATTGACGTTGTCGGATGGCTTGAATCGGTTGAGCGTAGTGCGCGATGGCGCTGGGCGGATCAGTATCCAATGAAGAATCAGCACGGGTTTACGTTGATTGAGGTGATGGTCGCGATTTTGCTGATGGCGGTGGTGAGTCTGATTGCCTGGCGGGGGCTGGACAGTGTGACGCGGGCGGACAGTCATTTGCAGGCGAGTGGTGAGCAGAGCGACAGTTTGTTGCGGGCGCTGAATCAGTTGCAGCGGGATGTCGATATGCGGGCGGGGATTGAGTTGACTGAGCCGAAGAAGATTGGCGTGGATGATGAGCCGCTGACGGCGCCGGCCGCTCTGACTGTGCGCAGTAGCGACAGTAAGGGGTTTCGGCTGGACATCATTCGCAGTGCGGCGGATCAGCCGGGGGCGTTGCAGCGGGTGCGTTGGTGGGTCAAGGGCGACACGTTGTATCGGGCGGTGGCTGAGGCGCGGAGTCGGTATCCGTTGCCGGCGCCGGGGAATGGGGTTGCTGTTTTGCAGGGTGTGAGTGATGTGCAGGTGCGGGTTTGGGAGGTGGATAAAGGGTGGCGGCAGTTGAGTGGGAATCGGCGGGAGGAACCGTTGGGGTTGGAGATTCGGTTGAGTCGGGGGACGGCGCAGGGGGTGGAGAAGTATCGGCAGGTGATTGGGCCGTTGGAGTGACGGACATCGGATGTCACTGTAGGAGCTGCCGAAGGCTGCGATCTTTTGACTTTGATTTTCAAGATCAAAAGATCGCAGCCTTCGGCAGCTCCTACATTGGGATTTGGGTGCGGTCAGTTGGAGGGTGGTTGCGTGGTAGGCCGTCTTCGCGAGCAGGCTCACTCCTACAGTTTTTAATGTGCGTACAACCCAAGCGGCAAAGCCGCCCCACTCAACAGGATGAGCGCAAGCTCGGCTGCAGCTTTTGATCTTGTTCCACGGGCGACGTCGGAAGGCTTCGTTCCGGGATTCATCCGGGGGTGGGAGCGCAGCGACCGTTTGGCGCAGCCAAATGCAGCGAGAGGAGGTGCAGCGAAGCAAACCGTAGGCGATGCGCCCGGATGGATCCCGGAGCGAAGGAACCCCGAGCTTTAGCGAGCGGGCCGCACGTAGGAGCAAGCCTTTTGGGTTACCTTTTCGCTGGGCCGGCACTCCGGCGTTTGGAAAAGGTGACCCGCCGTAAGGGCGGAACCCTCCCACAGGGATTGGTGGTGTTGGCGGGAATGGATTAACTGAGGACGACTACTCCGCCGGGCAGCTCAGTGCATTTGACGCCGTAGGCGTCGCGGATGAGCAGCGCAACGCCAGCGAGTTGGTCGAGGCTGAAGCGGGCCTGGACGCGGCGTTGGCCGAGTTCGCGGTTGAGCAGCAACAACATCCCCGGCCGATACCGATTGATCTCATCAATCATCTGGCTCAGCGTAGCGCCGTTGAACACCAACACTTGCTGGCGCCAGTTCATCACGGCGGCTGTGTCGACGCTTTGCACACTGCCAACCTGCCGCGCGTCGTAGGTCACCTGCTGCCCCGGTTCAAGCCGCAAACTACGCCCCTCAACATCCACTTCAACCGCACCATCAAGGCAAGTCACACAAACTTGCTGATCAGTGTTACGCAAGTTGAAACGCCCCTGACTGGCACGCAACCACCCTCCCCCAGCCTGCATCGCCAGCGGCAACCGCGCGGTCTGCACTTCGACTTCGCCGCTGACCAGTTCAAAGCCTTGCACGCCGTTATCGATTGAGCGCTGATTGATCCGCGTCTGGGTGTTCAGCTCCAGGCTCACGCCTTGCGCCGGTTCGAAGCGGCGCTGTTGGCCAACTTCAGTGATGTAGTCGGCACCGAGCCCTTCGAAGCCGCCGGGAATCGTCCCGCGCACCAGCAAAAACGCCGCCGATGCGGCAATCGCGCCGCCGAGAAACGCACGACGGCCAAACCCGCGCGGCGCCTGCATTTGCTCCAAGGCCGGTTGCAGTTGCTGCCATAACCGCTTGGCATCTTCGAACGCGCGGGCATGATCGGCGCTCTGCGCGCACCATTCGCGCAGGGCGCGGGCGTCGGCCACGGTGGCGCGGCCGGAGGTCAGCAGGACCAGCCAGTCGCGGGCTTCGCTGTGCAGGTTGTCGGCCACCGATGGCTCGGCAGGTGTCAGTCGAAAGATGTTCAAACGCGCAGATTCTCAACGGATTAATCGGGCACTACTCTGAAGACGGTTTTCCGGCCCCGCGACCGAACCGCTGAAACACTTTTCTTTCCAGTTTTGCGGCGCAGAAGCCCAATGCGGCTTTGATTTCCTTTTCGACCATGCGCGTGGAGATGCCGAAACGCTGGGAGATTTCCAGGTGCGGCGCCTCTTCCAGACGCGCGGCGATGAAGATTCTGCGGCGCCGCGCTGGCAGCTCATAGAGGGCGCTGAGCAGCGACTGGATTTCCTTTTGCCCGCCCACTACGCGCGCAGGATCGAGGGCCTCGTCGCCGATTTGCAGCAGCTCTTCGACTTCCTCGCCGGTGAGCAGGCGCGCGTCGGCCTGACGACGGTCGGCGGCGATGTTCAGGGCCATGCGATAGAGGTAGGCGTTGGGCCGGGCGATATTCGCCGGCGTTTCCATGCGGTCGACGCGCAAGTAGGTTTCGTGCAGCACGTCGTTGGCCAGATCCTCTGAGCCGAGACGCCTGCGCAGACGCACCCGAAAGTCCTCGTAGGACGTCAGGAACAGTTGGACCATCGAACCTTGTCCGGTGTCTTTCATCCCCCGGAAACTCCTTCCCATTTGGTGCATTCCATGCGTTTTCCTGACGACTCCGGTAACAACAGCAACGTGACCGGCTGGCGTAACGCGCTGGGCGTTGGCCGGTCGATCCTTAGATTGCGAAAGCTTTCCACCAGCGCGGTATCGCGCCGTACATCACCGGTCGAGGTGACCAACCGGTTGTGCTGCACCACACCGTCGCGCCCGACCCAGACCTGCAACACCGCGCGATAACTGCCGGGCCGGGTCAGCGGCGAACGACAGAGGTTGCGCTCGATCGCCGCTTGCACGGCGGTGGCGTAACTGCGGCTGACGGCGACGCTTTCGGGCGTCTGTCTTTGTGTCGGCGCCGGCACGTCTTCGACCTGCGCCACTTGCAGGGTGAACGCATCGTTGCGCGCGTAACGCGCCATCAAGCCGCTGCCACCGAGCAAACGGCGCAAAGCGTCGGCGGCGGTGTATTCGCCATCGACGGCCAATGAGCGTCGGCCACGACTTAGCTGACTGTCGACCAGCACCGCAACGCCGGTGGCGCGGCTGTACTGATCGAGCGCCCGGGCCAGATCCTGCGCGGGAATGTGCAGCGTCATGCGCAAGTCTGCCGGCACCGGCTCCGCCGTCGCTTCAACCGCCAGCAAGGCACACAGCAGCCCCAGCCACACCCGGTGCACAAGAGTCGTTGAACGCTGAAGACCGTCCCTGGAACTGCCTCGCTGCACGGCTGACGAATCCTTGGAAATCGTCATCCTGAGGGCTGTTTATGACTCTGGTGTGACGGCCGGTGCAAAAAAACCATCACGGGAATTGCGCAAGGCTTGCACTAGACTCAAGCCATAGCGCGGCCCCGTCGGGCCGGCCAGGAGGCGAGCATGAATACACTGTGGCGATTGAGCCTTGGCGGGCTGTTGTTGATGGCGCTGTCGAGCGCTTATGCGGAGCAGCCGTTGGGCTGTGTGGAAGTGACGGTCGGCGGCTACAAGGCGCCGAATTACGATTGCTTGAGCCAGCAGATGGGCAACAACCCTGAAGGGGCTGCGGCGGCGGAAAAGAATCAGGAGGCGCTGAATGTGCCGGTAAACAAGCGCCCGCCCAATCAGGTGGGCCTGGCGACACCGGCCGCGACCAGTACGCGAATGGGCAATACCTTTGGCACCTCGGTAAAACCGCAACGCCCACCACAATGACATCGACCAACCGATTGATCGTTCCCACGCTCCGCGTGGGAATGCAGCCCGGGACGCTCCGCGTCCCATTCAGAGCCGAACGCGGAGCGTCCGTTGAGGCATTCCCACGCAGAGCGTGGGAACGATCATAGGGGGTTCAATCGCTGGGGGTTTGGCGGAAGCTGACGGCCAGGCGGTTCCAGCTGTTGATGGTGGTGACGGCCATGGTCAGGTCGACCATTTCGCCTTCGCTGAATTGCTCGCGGGCCTGCTGATAGACATCGTCGGGCACGTGGCTCTCGGCTAACAGTGTCACCGCTTCGGCCCAGCCCAGCGCCGCACGTTCGCGCGGATTGAAGAAGTTGCTGTCGCGCCACACCGCGATCGCGTACAAGCGCCGATCACTCTCCCCGGCCCGGCGCGCATCCACCGAGTGCATGTCGGTGCAGAACGCGCAGCCATTGAGTTGCGAGGCGCGGATCCGGATCAGTTGCAGCAGCGGTTGCTCGATGCTCAGGTTGCTGGTCAGCGCCTCCATGGCGATCATCGCTTTCATCGCCTTGGGCGAAGCGTTGTAGTAATCCAGACGCGGGGACATGGCGGGTCTCGGGGAGGCGGAATAATGAGTTCACCGTAAACGCCGACAGCGGCGCATTACAGCCCCAATTGCACGAAAAACCGCTACACCACTGAATCCCCGCTAAACACCAATGATCGTTCCCACGCTCCGCGTGGGAATGCAGCCATGGACGCTCCGCGTCCACTGTGACGCAGAGCGTCACGAGAGGAGTTACCACGCGGAGCGTGGGAACGATCAAAACACCAATCTCCTGTAGGAGCTGCCGAAGGCTGCGATCTTTTGATGTTGTCTTTTGAAAAGCAAGATCAAAAGATCGCAGCCTTCGGCAGCTCCTACAGGGATTTGCGCCAATTTTGGTTTTTTGGGCTGCGCAACTATTGTGGATCGTGCAACGGCGGTACTCTGGCGGGCACCTCAATCAGTCTCGGGAGCCTTGTCGGTATGGAACTTCACGTCGTGATCAACGGCCGCAAGGATCTCGCCGGTCAGTTGTATCAGCAACTGCGCGGGGCCATTGAGTCCGGGCGCCTCGCGGCTGGCACGCAGTTGCCGCCGAGCCGTCTGCTCGCCGAGCAACTGGGCATCTCGCGCAAGACCATTTCCGACACCTACGCGCAACTGACCTACGAAAACTTCCTCACCGGGGTGATCGGCAAAGGCACCTACGTCAACGCGCGCCCGGCGCAGGCCCAGCGCAAACAAAGCCACACCGAGCTGGCCAGTGCCGAGGTGATCGAGAGCTGGCGCAATCTGCCGGTGTTCCTGCGTCATCCGACGCTGGAAGGCTCGTTGCGCTACGACTTTATCGGCGGCGCCACCAGCAAGGGCCAGTTTCCGCAGGACGAGTGGCGCCGCTGCGTGTCCCATGCGATGCGTCAGATGGCCCAGTCGAAAGGCTTCTACAGCGTCGCCGAAGGCCTGCCCGCGCTGCGCAATGCGATTGCCCGGCACATCGCGTTTTCCCGTGGGATCAACTGTCAGGACGAAGACATCGTCGTGTGCAACGGCGCGCAACAGGCGCTGGACCTGATCACCCGCGTGCTGATCCGCCCCGGCAGTCTGGTGGCGATGGAAGACCCCGGTTATCCGCCGGCACGCCTGCTGTTCGGCACGCATGGCGCCGAGGTGGTCGGGATTCCGGTGGATGCCGAGGGCATTCAGGTCGAGCACATTCCCGAGGGCACGCGGCTCATCTATGTGACGCCGTCGCACCAGTTTCCGCTGGGCATGCCGATGAGTCAGGCGCGCCGTGAAGCCTTGCTGGCTCGCGCGCATGAGTTGGGCGCGATCATCATCGAGGACGACTATGACAGCGAGTTCCGCTACGAAGGCCGGCCGACCGATTCGCTGTTCAATCTCGATCAGCGTGGCATCGTCGCCTACGTCGGGACCTTCTCGAAGACCCTGCTGCCCGAGCTGCGCCTGGGTTACGCGATTCTGCCGCCGGCCATTCTCGAGGCGGTGATCCGCGCCAAGCAGCTCACCGATCTGCACGCTTCGACGCTGCCACAATGGGCGTTGGCCAAGTTCATCGCCGAAGGTTATCTGCTCAAGCACATTCGCCGCTGCCACGCGATTTATGCGCAGCGCCGCGAGCGTATTCTGGCGCGCATGGCCAGCGATCTCGCGCCGTGGCTTGCGGCGGTACCGGCCAGCGCCGGGTTCCACATGGCGGTGTTCTGCAAGGTGCCGATCGACTTGCCGCTGCTGATCGAGCTGGCGAAGAAGGTCGAGGTCGGTTTGTACTCGATCAACGGCTTCTATTATCAGCAACCGCCGAAAGACGGTTTGTACTTCGGTTTCGGCGCCATCGACACGCTGGACATCGATATCGCCCTCGATCGCCTGCGCGACATCCTGCAGCAGGTCGCCTGAAGGCATTGGTCTGAAGATTTAACCGCCGATTGGTTATTGGTGTTCCGGGGGTGCAGGCCTATCCTGCACAGACGTTATCCCTCAGTGAGCAGGATTCGTCCGGCCTGATTCAGGAGTGTGAGCAATGTCCAACGAAGTGATCAATACGGTCCAGGTGCAGGCTGCCGCCGGCCGCTCGGATGAACTGGGCAGGCAACTGCAGAAGATTGTCGAAACCCTGCGCGAAACGCCGGGCTGCGATTCCTACCTGGTCGACCGCTGCCCCGAGGACAGCCACCGCTGGACGGTCAGTGCCCGTTGGCAGTCCGAAGCGGCGATGCAGGCGCATTTCAACCGTCCTGAGGCGCAGGGGTTTATCGACCTGATCGATAGCCGGCTGGCCAATAGCGTCGACTTCAACAGCTTCCCTATTGTTTAAAGCAAGATCAAAAGATCGCAGCCTTCGGCAGCTCCTACAGAGATCGGTGTAGGAGCTGCCGAAGGCTGCGATCTTTGGCTTTTGGATTCCCTGAATTGGTCACCTGATCTTCCCGAATATTGGCCGTTTGAATGCTCCACCTCGCGGACTACTGTGATTGCACCCCCAACCCTCACAGGTAACCCGCCATGAAAGCCCTGCCCTTCTTCGCCGCCGCCCTCGCCCTGAGCCTTTTCACTTCGGCCGCTTTCGCCCACGACCCGTCGGAAAAAGTCACCGTCCTCCAAGACCAGGTGCTGAAAAACGCCCCTGGCAAAAAAGCCATGATGATTGAGGTCGACTACAAACCCGGCCAGGCCTCCATCGCCCACAAACACGACGGCACCGCGATGGCTTACGTGCTCGAAGGCGAAGTGATCTCTCAAGTGAAGGGCGAACAGGCGATTACCTACAAGAAAGGTCAGTTCTGGTACGAACCGGCTGGCTCCGAGCATCTGGTGTCAAAAAACGCCAGCGCCACCAAGCCTGCCAAGTTGCTGGTGTTCATGGTGCTGTCCCCGGACGAGCAAGTATTGATCCCGCTGAAAAACTGATGGATGTTTAATCAGCCATAAATAAAAAGGCGCAAATCATCGATTTGCGCCTTTTTATTTCCCGACGCAATTAACCGGGTCGGGTTACAGCAAATAAAACTATTCAACACTAAACAAGACAGCAAATTGTCAGGTTACTTACAGCCCGCCAGGTTTAGTCTGAATTAACGGTCGTCGTCGACGACTACTCAAACTTTCCGACTGATGTTGTTTCACGGGAGAAACACCATGAAACTTGCCTTTGCCAGTACCTTGGCGATATCGGTTTTAGCCTTGTCCGCCTGTTCTGTCCCCACCGCACCCAAAGCGGTTTCGTCCCTCGACACACTCTTCACCCAACCGGTCGGCCGCAGCAGTGCCGCCCAGGTGAAAAGTGGTCCCGGCGTGTCGCTCGGCGTGGTCTACAGCCCAAGCACGCAAAGCAACCGCGAATACCTGCGCGACTATCAGGCCAACGCCGGCACCGGTTTCGGCCAGAGCCTGCTGGTGCAACCGATACATGACGCCTACGTCGCCAGTTCGAAACCGGACATGGCCGTGGAATGGGTGAATGCTTCGCTGCAACGTCAATTTGGCTCGGTGACGGTCTATCCAGACATGCAAAGCCTGCGTGCGGCCAAGCCGGATGTGGTGGCAATCGTCGACACTCACAGCCAGTTGATTACCTCGCGCAGCTCCGATATCAAGGCCGATGTCAGTGCCGATTTTTATGATGCGCAGTTGAACTATATCGGTACGGCGAAAGGTTCGGATGCACGTGAGTTGACGCCGGTGTGGGCGGACTTCAAGCGGTCGGAAGAGATTGTTGCGGATATTAATCAGCAGCAGGATGTGCAAGTTAAGGCGTTGCAGAAGTTTGACCAATCGCTCAACAATTTAGTCGCTCGGCCTTCGGACAAAGTATCGATGCTCGATAACAAACAAGGTCAGAAGTTGTATTGATACCTGCCCCCTGTAGGAGCTGCCGAAGGCTGCGATCTTTTGATCTTGATCTTTAAAAGGCAAAAGATCGCAGCCTTCGGCAGCTCCTACACCGGTCGGTACGAATCCAGAGACATAAAAAAGCCCCGGCATCTCTCGACACCGGGGCTTTTTCATTCAGCCACTACTTACGCCAGTTCAAGCTCGGCATTCGCAGTCACCGCAGGCACTACCGCTTGCCCACTCAACGCCAGATCCAGCAGTTCACGGTTGGCCACTGCATACATGGCGTAGTCCGTGCCGCTCGCCGCACGGATTTCCACCAGCATGGCGCGCCAGCGCGAGATCATGCTTTCGTGTTGTTCCATCCACAGCGCCAGACGTGCTTCCACGTCCAGTGTGCCGTCGCCCTGTTGCAGGACAGAGATGGTGATCGCACGTTGCTGCCAGTCGACATCGTCACGGAACGCTTCACGGGCCAGAGCTTGCCAGTTGTTTTCAACCGGCAGTGCGCTGATCTGTTGCAGGTACCAGGTGATGTCCAGCGCACTGCCCACAGCGAAGTAAGCTTTCGCCACTTCTGCAGGGTTCTGGCCAGTCACGTCGGAGGCTTCGATGATCGGCAGCAGCGTGTACAGGTGCGAGGTGCCCGCAACCATACGCGCCAGCAATTCCGGGACACCGGCTTCGACGTAAGCCTGATAGCGCGCCTGCCAGTTTTCACGGATTTCGCCGCTCAGCAGTTCGTCGAGTTTCAGGCCCAGCTCTTTCAGGTGCGGACCGAAATGCGCGACGTCACGGGCAGCGTTCTGCTCGTTGCGACGGGCACGCAGGAACCAGCGCGTAGCGCGACGGCCCAGACGCATCAGCTCGTCCATCAGCTCCAGCTGCACATCAGCGCTGACTTGGTAGTCCAGCGCTTCGATCTGACGGAACCAGTGCGGGAGGTGGAAGATGTCGCGCACGATCACATAAGCGCCAGCGACGTTCGCCGGGCTCATGCCGGTCGACTCTTTGAGTCGTTGAACGAAGGTGATGCCCATGTGGTTGACCAGGTCGTTGGCGATCTGGGTGCTGACGATCTCGCGCTTCAGACGGTGACGACGCATGGCTTCGGAGAACTTGCTGACCAGAGTCGGCGGGAACGCCGTTTCCATGTCGCGGGTCAGGTAATCGTCGTCCGGCACCAAGGAACCCAACAGCTGCTCCTTGAGGTCGATCTTGCTGTAGGAAATCAGCACCGACAGCTCAGGACGGGTCAGACCGTGGCCTTCAGCAATGCGCTCGTTGATCTGCTCTTCGGTCGGCAGGAATTCGATGGCACGGTCCAGCTTGCCACGGCCTTCCAGATCGCTCATCAGACGCTTGTACTCAGCGATGCGCGCATACGCACGACGCGCCGCCAGGGACAGGGCCTGAGTCTGCTTGTAGTTGTTGCCCAGCACCAGATTGCCGACTTCGTCGGTCATGCTCGCCAGCAACTGGTTGCGTTGCTTGTCGGTCATGTCACCGGCCTGAACCACTTCGTTCAGCAGGATCTTGATGTTCACTTCGTGGTCGGAGCAGTCCACGCCACCGGCGTTGTCGATGAAGTCGGTGTTGGAACCGCCGCCATTCAGACCGAATTCGACACGACCCAGTTGGGTCATGCCGAGGTTACCGCCCTCGCCCACGACCTTGCAGCGCAACTCGTTGCCGTTCACGCGCAGTGCATCGTTGGCCTTGTCGCCGACATCGGCGTGGCTTTCAGTGCTGGCCTTGACGTAAGTGCCGATACCGCCGTTCCACAACAGATCCACCGGCGCCTTGAGCAAGGCGTTGAGCAGTTCGGTCGGGGTCAGCTTGTCAGCCTTGATGGCGAAGCGTTCCTGCATTTGCGGCGAGATCGCGATGCTCTTCGCGCTGCGCGAGAAGATACCGCCACCTTCGGACATGATGCTGGTGTCGTAGTCGGTCCAGGCCGAACGCGGCAGGTCGAACATGCGCTGACGCTCGACGAAGCTGGTCGCCGGGTTCGGGTTTGGATCGATGAAGATGTGCAGGTGGTTGAAGGCCGCGACCAGTTGCAGCTTGTCGGACATCAACAGGCCGTTACCGAACACGTCACCGGCCATGTCGCCGACGCCGACCACAGTGATGCTGTCTTCCTGAACATTGATGCCGCGCTCGCGGAAGTGACGTTGTACGCCGACCCACGCGCCTTTGGCGGTAATGCCCATTTTCTTGTGGTCGTAACCGGCCGAACCACCGGACGCAAACGCGTCACCCAGCCAGAAGCCGTAGTCGATGGCGATGCCATTGGCGATGTCGGAGAAGGTTGCAGTGCCCTTGTCCGCTGCCACGACCAGGTACGGGTCGTCATCGTCGTGGCGAACCACGTTCAATGGCGGCACCAGCGCGCCGTCTTTCAGGTTGTCGGTGATGTCCAACAGGCCGGAAATGAAGATGCGGTAGCAGGCGATGCCCTCGGCCGCGATCTCGTCACGGCTGCCGCCCAGTGGCAGGCGACGCGGCAGGAAGCCGCCCTTCGCACCCACTGGCACGATGACCGAGTTTTTCACTTGTTGAGCTTTCACCAGGCCGAGGACTTCGGTACGGAAGTCTTCTTCACGGTCGGACCAGCGCAGACCACCACGGGCAACGTTACCGAAGCGCAGGTGCACGCCTTCAACGCGAGGCGAGTAGACGAAGATTTCGAACTTCGGCACTGGCTTCGGCAGTTCAGGGATCGCGTGCGGGTTGAACTTGAAGCTGAAGTACGACTTGTTCTGGCCGTTGGCATCAGTCTGATAGAAGTTGGTCCGCAGGGTTGCTTTGATCAGGTCGAGGTAACGACGCAGGATGCGGTCTTCGTTGAGCACCTGGACGTCGTCCAGTGCGGTCAGAATCGCTTGTTCCAGACGCTGTTGCTTGTCTTCCAGATCTTCATCGCTGAGTTTGCGCGCCAGATAGAAGCGGGTCTTGAACAACCGGGTCAGTTCGCGAGCGATGTCGGTGTGGTTGTTCAGGGTGCTGGCGATGTAGCCCAGATCGAAGCCCAGACGAATCTGCTTCAGGTAACGCGCGTAAGCACGCAGCAGCGCAACGTCGCGCCATGGCAGGCCGGCGGTCAGTACCAGACGGTTGAACGCATCGTTCTCGGCTTCGCCACGGACGATGTGGACAAAGGCGTCCTGCAGGGTGTCGTTGAGTTGCTGGATGTCGAGGTCCAGACCTTCAGCGGCGGTGAACGCGAAGTCGTGAATCCAGAACTCGCGGCCATTGGTGTGACGCAGACGGTACGGGAATTCACCCAGTACGCGCAGACCGAGGTTTTCCAGGATCGGCAGCACGTCGGACAGCGCCAGCGGGGTGTCGGCGTGGTACAGCTTGCAATGCAGCTCGCGCTGGCCGGAGACCTGACCGAGCGGCTGATAGAAGCTCATCACCAGCGGATTTTTTTCGTTGAGGCTCAGCAGGTGCTGCATGTCGACCACGGCCGAATGCGCAGCGAAACGCTCGCGGTAGCCGGCCGGAAAGCCTTTCGGGAAGTCCGCCAGCACGTTGGTGCCGTGGGCTTCGCCGAAGCTTTCGACGGTCAGTGCGGCGTAGTCGTCCTGCCAGCTGCGGCACGCTTGCACGACTTCTTTTTCCAGCAGCACCGGGTCGATGTCGAGACGGTTTTTCGGGTCGACACGCAGGATCAACTGCACGCGCGCCAGTACCGACTCGGAGAAGAACGTCCAGAATTCGCAATCGGAAGCCTTCAGGCGTTCCATCAGCACTTGCTGGATCTTCTGGCGAACTTCGGTGGAGTAGATGTCGCGCGGCACGTAGGCCAGGCAGTAGCAGAAGCGACCGTACGGGTCTTTGCGCAGGAACACGCGGATCTTGTTGCGTTCCTGGATCTGCACGATCGACATCACGGTGGTGAACAGTTCGTCGACCGGGGTCTGGAACAGGTCGTCACGCGGCAATACTTCGAGCACCTGCGCCAGTTCCTTGCCCAGGTGAGCCTTGGACTGGAAGCCGGAGCGGCGTTCGATTTCTTCGACCTTGCGGCGGATGAACGGGATGACCCGCACGCTCTCGCCATACACCGAGGAGGTGTACAGGCCCATGAAGCGGTGTTCCTTGATGACTTTGCCGTCGGCGTCGATTTCACGGATCGACACGTAATCCGGGTACGCCGGACGGTGTACACGGCTCGGGTGCGCAGCCTTGGCGAACGACAGCAGGGTCGGTTCGCGCAGGTAGTTCACCGCGTAATCTTCGATGCGCAGGTCATCGTAGGTCAGGCCGGTGCGCAGCAGTTTGGTCAGGCCGAGGAAGGAATTCTGGTCGTACTCGATGTGGCCGCCATCGGCCTGATCGGTAACCACGAACTCTTCGTAGCCGAGGAAGGTGAAGTGGTTGCCCACCAGCCATTCCAGGAAGCTCTTGATCTCGTTCTTTTCGTCGGTATCGACGGCGAACGCGCTGTTGTCGAGCCGGGTGAGGATGTCCTGCACCTTGGCTTTCATCGGCTCGAAATCGGCGACCGCGACGCGGACTTCACCGAGAACCTGTTCCAGCTCTTTGCTCAGCACATTCAGTTCGGCCGCGTTGGCGCAGCGGTCGATTTCCAGGTACATCAGCGATTCGTGCAGAACGCCTTCGCCGGTGCTGCCTTTTGGCAGGATTTCCAGCAATTCGCCCTTGCTGCCACGACGCACGCTGAGCACGGTGGTTTGCAGGGTGTGGATGCTGTAGCCGCGACGGTTCAGTTCGGTGCGGACCGAGTCGACGAGGAATGGCAGGTCGTGGTGCAGGACTTCGACCGCGGTGTGGGTCGACTGCCAGCCATGACGCTCGTAATCAGGGTTGTAGACGCGCACTTGCGGTTGCGCGTGATCGAAGCGCTCAAGCAGGCGCCACGCGGAAAGAGTACAGCCAGCGAGGTCGGAGAGGCGACGTTGAGTCAGCTCGTCCAGGGAAATGATGCCGAAGAATTGTTCAGCGAACAGCGCCACTTGTGGCAGTGCCTGTTCACTGATGTGCTGCGCCAGTGCCGCTTGCAGTTGGTGCTGGAAGTCGGCTTTGCTGGCTGCGGTGAAGAACGCCATCTGTGGTACTCCGCTTAAGCTTGTTATTGATGGAAAGCGTCGCGTGCAACACCCCTCTCGGGGCTACTGTCGCCCTGTTCCTGAATCTCGGGCAGAGGAAACAGGGTGACAGGTGGGTGAAGCTGGACGAGACACTCAGGTCACATTCACCTTCCATTGAATGGGCATCTGCAAAAACGACTGCCAACGGTGCCGACAATGCCTTTACGGGTGCTCATCCGTTGCGCAGCTTAATGGGTGCGACAATGTGTCTGCTTGCGGTGCTGCGACATATTCGGTCATTGGCACGTAAACGAGGGCTTTGGCACCGGTAAACACTAGCACTCGTGGCGCAAAACGCTGGTCTGAATGCCCGTTTTTACGGTACATGCGTGCCAGAAATGACCATTGACCCACGTCGCGTTCACGACACATCCTCTGACACTCTCACATGCAGAAATTCCCGAGGACTGGCAGAATCGCGCCCAATTGCGACCAACACGCCCCTTGAGGCAGGAATTCCCCATGCAAATGACCACCGCGCTACTCATCGTCAACCCGTGCGATGACGAAGAAGACAACATGGCCATGCTCTGCTGCCACAGCGACAAGGGCGACATGTTCCTGATGAGCCGCTACCCGGATGAGGATGAGCTGGAGATCACCCTGGATGGCGAGCCGTCGACGCTGGACGGTGTGAAGGTCACGCTGACGTCGACGCTGCTGAAAATCGAGATCGCGGCAGGGGATGCCGATGCGCTGAATGGCGATGATGTGCTGGAGATCAGCTTTAACCCGGACATGGTGGACATGGATGAGGTGGTCGAGACCTTGAAGAACATCCTTGACGGGACTGGCACGTTCATTAACGAAGTTTGATGGTGTCTGGGCCGACGCCATCGCGAGCAGGCTCACTCCTACAGGTCGGTGTACGGCGATCCATTGTAGGAGTGAGCCTGCTCGCGATAGGGCCAGCACAGGCAACCAATCACTCCCCGGCTACAAAAATCCAACAATTGCCCCGGTCATTTCCCGCACTTTGCGCAAAATGCCGTTAGTCGCCACCCCCCGCGATGGATTAAAGTAACGCCCCCAGCCCCGGCGTTATCCGAACGCCGGTGGCCACCCCTTTCCAGGAACAGTCACCGATGGAACATCGTGAAGCGCTGCTGGCGCTGCGAACCTTTCTTTCAACGCAGATTCTCGGCCAGGAAAAACTCATCGAGCGTTTGCTCATCGCCCTGCTCGCCGACGGCCACATGCTGGTCGAGGGCGCGCCGGGTCTGGCCAAGACCAAAGCGATCAAAGAACTCGCCGAGGGCATCGAAGCCCAGTTCCATCGCATCCAGTTCACCCCTGACCTGCTGCCCGCCGACATCACTGGCACCGAGATCTATCGCCCGGAAACCGGCAGCTTTGTGTTCCAGCAAGGGCCGATCTTCCACAACCTGGTGCTGGCGGACGAAATCAACCGTGCCCCGGCCAAGGTGCAATCGGCGCTGCTCGAAGCCATGGCCGAGCGTCAGGTCAGTGTCGGTCGCAGCACCTATGAACTGTCGCCGCTGTTTCTGGTGATGGCCACGCAGAACCCGATCGAACAGGAAGGCACCTACCCGCTGCCGGAAGCCCAGCTTGACCGTTTCCTCATGCACGTGAAAATCGGTTTCCCGGACGCCGCCGTCGAACGGCGCATCCTCCAGCAAGCCCGTGGCGAAGCGTTGAACGGTGAAACCAAGCCTGAACGCCGCGTCAGCCAGCAAGCGATCTTCGCCGCGCGCAAGGAAATCCTCGGTCTGTACATGGCCGACGCCGTGGAGGAATACCTCGTGCAACTGGTCATGGCCACGCGCACACCGGCCAAGTTCGACCCGGAAATGGCCGAGTGGATCGCCTATGGCGCCAGCCCGCGTGGCTCGATCGCCCTAGACCGCTGCGCCCGCGCCCACGCCTGGCTGGCCGGTCGCGACTTCGTCAGCCCGGAAGACATTCAAGCGGTGCTGTTCGATGTGTTGCGTCACCGCATCATTCTGTCGTTTGAGGCCGAGGCCGCCGGCATCGATCAGGATCGGGTGGTGCAGCGGATTCTCGACGTCGTAGCCGTCGCTTGACCCCCATGAGCGCCCCCTTGCCGTCCGAACCGGGCATCCGCGTCAGCCTCGCCGAGCTGATCGAGATGCGTCACCGGGTGCGCGAAGTGCAGCTGTTTTCCACGCCGAGCCAGCGCAGCCCGCTGATCGGCCTGCATCACTCGAAATTCCGTGGTCGTGGTGTCGACTTCGATCAGGTGCGGGTCTATCAGGCCGGCGATGACGTGCGCACCATCGACTGGCGTGTAACGGCGCGTACGCAAGAGCCACATACCAAGATGTTCCATGAAGAACGTGAACGACCGATTTTCATCATGGTCGAGCAAAGCACACGGCTGTTCTTCGGCTCCGGCCTGATGTTCAAATCGGTGCTGGCGGCGCAAGCGGCGGCGTTGATCGGCTGGGCTGCACTCGGCCATAACGATCGGGTTGGCGGGCTGGTGTTCGGCGACAACGAGCACTACGAAATCAAGCCACGGCGCAGCAAACAAAGCCTGCTGCAGTTGCTCAACCGCTTGGTCAAGGTCAATCAGTCGCTGCACAGCGAGCGCGAGCCGGATCGCGATGCCTTTGGCGTGGCCCTGCGCCGCGCGCGTGAGGTACTGCGTCCGGGCAGTCTGGCCATTGTGATTTGCGATGAGCGCGCGTTGTCCGACAGCGCCGAGCAACAGTTGAGTCTGCTGTCGCGCCATTGCGACCTGTTGATGCTGCCGATTTCCGATCCACTCGATCACGCCCTCCCCGCTGCCGGCCTGCTCAGGTTCGCCGAACGCGGCGCACAGTTGGAACTCGACACGCTGAATTTCGACCTGCGCCAGACCTATCGCGCCCAGGCCGAAGCACGCATCGCGCGCTGGGAATTGCTCGCGCAAAAGCTGCGGGTGCTGTTGATGCCGTTGAGCACGCAAAGTGAAATGGTCGAGCAGATGCGCGAATTCCTCAATCCGCAGCGCCCGGGGAAAGGTCGATGAACGGCCTCGAACAACTGCAACCGCTGATCTCGCCGCCACCGATTGCCTTTTGGCCGCCGGCGCCGGGCTGGTGGTTGCTGCTGTTGTTATTGCCGCTGCTCGGTTTAGCGGCGTGGAAGCTGCGCCGTTTCATTCCCATGAAAAAGCGCCCAATCGTGCGCGCCGAACAACCGCTCGACCCGGTGCGCATCGCCGCCCTCGCCGAACTCGCGCAAATGCCCAAACCCTACGACGGCGCGCCGGCCGGTGCCTGGTTGCAGCAACTCAACGGCCTGCTCAAACGCCTGTGCCGCAACCATTATCCCTACAGCCAGAGCCACACCCTCAACGGTCGCAAATGGCTGGCGTTCCTCGACAACCGTTGCCCGGCGGCGGGCCTGACGCGCTGGATGGTGCTGGTCGAAGGCGCGTACAAACCGGAATGCAAACTCGACGACAAAGCCATCGCCGGCCTGACCCAAGCGGTCGACACGTGGATTCGCAAACATGTTTGAATTCGCCTGGCCGTGGATCTTTGCGCTGTTGCCGCTGCCGTGGTTGATGCGCCTTGTGTTACCGGTGGCCGACAGCGGCGAGCCGGCGCTGAAAGTCAGTTTCTTGTCCGACCTCGAAGGCCTCGCCCGGCGTCGCGCCCGCGCCAACTTGCCGGCGTGGCGCCAACAGGCACCGTTCATGCTCTTGTGGTTGCTGCTGTTGACCGCCGCCGCCCGTCCGCAGTGGCTCGGCGAACCGTTGCCGATTGCCGCCAGCGGCCGTGATCTGCTGGTGGCGGTGGACGTGTCCGGCTCCATGGATTTCCCCGACATGCAGTGGCAGGACGAAGACGTCAGCCGTCTCTCGCTGGTTCAGCACCTGCTCGGCGACTTCCTCGAAAGCCGCGACGGCGACCGCGTCGGCTTGATCCTGTTCGGCAGCAAAGCCTACCTGCAAGCGCCATTGACCTTCGACCGCCACACCGTGCGCGTCTGGCTCGACGAAGCGCGGATCGGCATCGCCGGCAAGAACACCGCCATCGGCGACGCTATCGGTCTGGCGCTGAAACGCCTGCGCATGCGTCCGGCGCAAAGCCGCGTGCTGATTCTGGTCACTGACGGCGCCAACAATGGCGGCGAAATCGATCCGCTGACGGCAGCAAAACTCGCTGCGAGCGAAGGTGTAAAAATCTATCCGATCGGGATTGGCGCCAATCCCGAGGACAGCGGTTCCACCGGCCTGCTCGGGGTCAACCCGAGCCTGGATCTCGACGAGCCCGCACTGAAGGCAATCGCCGCAGCGACCGGCGGCCAGTATTTCCGTGCCCACGATGGCAAGGAACTGCAAGCGATCAAGGACACCCTCGATCAACTCGAACCGGTGACTCAACAACCGACTCAGGCGCGCCCGGCGCAAGCGTTGTATCACTGGCCGCTGGCATTGGCGCTGTGGTTGAGCCTGTTGCTGGTGGCGCGCGAATTGTGGCCGGACAATTTCTTGCAACGCCTGTTCACCAAGGAGCTGTATCTGCAAAGCCCGTTACCTGACTGGCGCGAGCGTCTCAAGCGCCTGCGTCTGCGGAGGCGTCGATGATCGCCCTCTGGCCGCACTGGTTCCGCCCCTGGTGGCTGTTGCTGTTGCCGCTGCTCGGCTGGTTGCTCTGGCAGCTCTGGCACCGGCAAAAACGCGCCGGACGCTGGCAGATGATTCTGCCGCCGGCGTTCCACGCCACTTTGCTCAGCGGTGGTAACGGGCGCGACAGCAAATTGCCGTGGATCGCCCTCGGCGTGGCGTGGTTGCTGACCATTCTGGCGCTGCTCGGGCCGAGTTGGGAGCGTGTCGAACAGACCAGCCAGAAACCTGCCGATCCGTTGGTGGTTGTACTGGAACTGACCCCGGAAATGCTCGCCACCGATGCGCCGCCGACCCGCCTCGAGCAAGCGCGGCGCAAGCTGTTCGACCTGTTGCAGGCGCGCAGCGATGCGCAGACCGCCATCGTCGTCTACGCCGGCAGCGCGCACACGCTGGTGCCGCTGTCGGATGATCTGGCGACCAGTCGCAATCTGCTCGACGCGCTCAAGCCATCGCTGATGCCAGAGAGCGGTCATCGCGCCGATCTGGCGGTGAGCAAGGCGCTGGCCTTGTTGAAACAGGGCGCACTCGGTCAGGGGCGGATTCTGTTGATCGGCTCGTCCTTGAGCGAAGAGGAACGCCAAGGCATTCGTCGTGCCTTGAGCGGTGAATCTGCGCAACTGTTGATGCTCGGCGTCGGCACTGCCGAAGGGGCACCGATTGCTCAAGAGGACGGCAGTTTCCTGAAAGACGACCAAGGTGCGATTCGCGTGCCGCAACTCGACAGCCCGGGCCTTGGCGCGTTCCTCAACAGTGTTGGCGGTGAATACCACGCTGCACGGCTGGACGAAGCTGATCTCGGCGCGCTCGGCCTGCTCAATGGCCCGCGCAGTTTGCGCAACGATGGCCAGACCGTGCGCCTCGATACCTGGGCCGATCAGGGTTATTGGCTGCTGTTGCCGCTGTTGTTGCTGGCCGCGTGTGCCGGGCGGCGTGGCTGGTTGTTCTGCCTGCCGCTGCTGTTGTGTCTGCCGCAGCCGAGCTACGCGTTCGACTTCGAAGATTTGTGGCTGCGCCCGGATCAACAGGGCCTGCATTTGCTCAAGCAGAAGCGCCCCGCCGAGGCCGCCGCCCATTTTGACGATCACCAATGGCAAGGGGTGGCGTTGTACGAGGCCGGCGATTACAGTGGCGCCGCCCAGCGCTTTGCCGAAGGCAGCGATGCCCGCGCGCACTACAATCGTGGCAACGCTTTGGCAAAAAGCGCTGAGCTGGAAGCCGCCATCGATGCCTACGAGCAGGCGCTGGAACTGCAACCGGATCTGCGCCCGGCACAGACCAACAAGGCACTGGTGGAGAACCTGCTGAAGCAGAAAAACACCCCGCCGCCCGTTGAGCCGGAAAACAAGCCAACCGAACAGAGTCTGCCGGGCGACGAAACTCCGCCAGTGACCGCACCACCGCCAGCGGTGAAAAGTGAAACCCAGGGCGATGCGCAACCGGCCGAACCGGGCAGCGAACCGCCGCCGGCCACGCCACCGCAACCCGGTCCCAACGAAGTACCGGGCAGCGATGAGGAAGAGCAGACGGACACCGTGCCGACCCTGCGCCCAAGCGAGGACAACCTCGAAGGCGAGCAGCGTCAGGCACTGGAGCAATGGCTGGGGAAGATCCCGGATGATCCGGGCGAACTGCTGCGACGCAAATTCTGGTACGAACAGCAACAACATCAGGATCAGGAAAACACTCGATGACCCGCTTCACCGCTCTCTTGCTGCCCCTGCTGATCTGCACGGCCACCGCCCAGGCGGCCGAGTTGATCGCCAGCGTGGATCGCAGTCGCCTGAACTCCGGCGAGACGGTCGAACTCACCCTCGAAACCAGCGACGTTACCCAGTTCGGCAAACCTGACCTGACCCCGCTGGAACCGTTGTTCGAGGTGCGCGGCACGCGTCAGGTCAACCAGTTGAACACGCTCAATGGCGACAACCGCGCAACCACGCGCTGGATCATCACGCTGCTGCCGAAAGAGAACGGCAGCGTGGTGATTCCGCCATTGCAGATGGGCGATGTGCAGAGCCAGCCGATCACCGTGCAAGTGGTCGAAAGCGACACCCGCGAAGACAAGAACAGCCTCGACCCGGTGTTCATCGAGGCCAGCCTCGATCAGTCCAGCGTGTATGTGCAGGCGCAAGCGATCCTGACCCTGCGCATCTACCATTCGGTGTCGCTGTACGACGACAGCAGCCTGACCCCGTTGCAAATCGCCGATGCGCGCGTCGAACAACTGGGCGACACCCGCACGTACGAAAAAGACATCAACGGTGTGCGCCACGGCGTGATCGAGATGCGCTATGCCATCTATCCGCAACACAGCGGCTTGCTGACCATCGCCCCGCAAACCTTCAGCGCCACGCTGGTCGACACCCAGCCGTCCGCAGACGCCACCGCGCAAGGGCCGAAGCCGGGCAAATTGATGCGCGTCAGCTCCGCCGACATCCCGTTGACGGTCAAGCCGAAACCGCTGACCTACCCGCTCGACGCCCCGTGGTTACCGGCGCGCAGCCTGAGCCTCAGCGAAAGCTGGAACCCGGAACCCGAACACACCCAAGTCGGCGACTCGCTGACGCGCAGCCTGATCCTGAAAGTCGAAGGCCTCGCCAGTTCGCAACTACCGGCGCTGCCCGCCACCGACGTCAACGGTTTGCGCCGCTATCCTGACCAACCGGTGCTCACCAACCAGAGCACTGACCGGGGACTTGTCGGCAGCCGCGAAGAACGTGAAGCACTGGTGCCGAGTCGCAGCGGTTCGATCGAGCTGCCAACGGTCGACGTGGTCTGGTGGAACACTTTCGAAGATCACCTTGAACACAGCAGCTTGCCCGCGCGCACCCTGCAAGTGGCGAACAATCCGAGCCTGCAAGTCGACACCCCGGCGGGCAGCTTGCAACCGAGCGCCGTCGATAACGATGTGTTGTGGTGGTGGAAACTGAGCACGCTGATCCTCGCCTGCACCACCCTGCTCGGCTTCGGCCTGTGGTGGCGTGCGCGCTGGCAACCGGCGATCCTGCGCGCCGCGCAGACCGGGCCAAGCCCGCGCACGCTGCTTGACGACATCAAACGCGCGAGCCAGGCCAACGATCCGCAAGCGACGCGGCAGGCGCTGGATGCATGGGCGCGGCAGCAGCCGGAAACGCTGGCGGATATGGCGGCGCGGTTTGTGCCCTTGTCGGATGCGCTCGACGGCCTCAATGGCGCGCTGTACAGCGAGACCGGGCAGCATTGGCAAGGTGAGGATTTGTGGCGAGCGATCCGCACTATTCCGACCGCTGAGCGCGTCCACGATCCAGTAGGCGACAGTGGGTTGCCACCGCTTTATCCGAAGTAAAAGATCAAAAGATCGCAGCCTCCGGCAGCTCCTACATTTGATCTCTGTAGGAGCTGCCGCAGGCTGCGATCTGTTGACTTTGAGACGTCTGACTCAATCGATCTTCAATCAGTGTTGGAAACAAAAGGGTCAACACCCTCACGGATCAATCGCTCCTGCAACTCAAACAAAAACTTCATAACTGCTTCCTCACCCATGGCTGCGGTCAGCGCTTCCTGTTCCGAAATCTCATCCTCACGCCTGACATCCACATGACTGCCCGCGTCGTACTTGATGAAATAACGCTCATGGCGCCGGCAAATTTCCACATCACGAAACTTGAATAACAATTTATCCATGTCGACTTCTCATTGGAAAGTCGAAAGCAAACTCACTTTCCCCGTCGTTTGCCTCGCACGTTCAGTCGCAGCATTGATCTCATCCGCATACGCCGACACGTCCAGACCCAGACTGATCATCGACCTGATCGATTCCAATGCGACGTAAATCGCCTGGCTTCCCCGACGTGAAGTCACCTTCAGCAATACGACCAGTGCTCTTTCATCCGGGTCTCCCAACGTCTCGCATAACCGCAATACCCAGAAATCGCTTTTGCTGTCTACGACTGTCAATAGCTCCAGCCAATCGGCGTCAGAAAAGCCATCCAGCATTTCGGAGGCGCTGATAATGGCGACATCAGACCAGAAATCGCTTGGGTACTCTTCATCAGCAAACATCTCGATAAATTTATCAAACTTAATAAACATCGTCGCTTGGCTCACCCTGTGAAGAAACCACCTACCGACTTCTAAAGAAGAAAAAGCTTTCGTACAGTTTCCATGTCCGACTGGATAATCTCCAACTCCTCGTCATCGGCATCTGCCTCAACCAGGCTCTCAATGCTGCACTGGCTGTAGGTCTGCGCCAAAATATCCAACATATCGCTCGTGTATGAATCTTCTTTCGACAGCTTCAGACCGCGACGATGCCCCTCCATATAAATGGCCGTCTGAAGAATTGCATTCGGGCCGGGCGCATCTTTGCGCAGCAAGAGTTCCAGCTCATCCTGAACATAGGCAAAAGCTTGTTCCGGACGAAACCCAAGCTCATCCATCGCGTGGAAATAAAGCCCTTTAACCATGCCTCTGGCCTGATTGAACAAGCTTTCAACCCGCATTTCTGTTTTCCTCCGGCTTCAACCAGCGGCGAATCGCCACCAGCCAAAAATGACATCAATATAGTGGCGCGATGGTAGGCAGCGGGTTTCAGGTCGTCAATTGACGAATTCACCCCAATCGCGCACAAGCCCTCCGCCCGCAATAGTCTGTAAACTCTCCCCTCTTTCGCCGCCCTCATTTCACCTGCGGCCATCACCTCTTTAATTGTTGCGGAGTCCGCCTTGCGTCTGTTTCACACCTCCGACTGGCACCTTGGGCAAAACCTCCACGGCCAGGAGCGCGATTTCGAGCACGCCTGTTTTCTCGAATGGCTGCTGGGTCAACTGCAACTGGCGCAGCCGGATGTGCTGCTGATCGCCGGTGACATTTTCGACACGGTCAATCCGCCGGTCAAAGCCCAGGAACGCCTTTACGATTTCATCGTCAGCGCCCATGAACAGCAGCCGTTGCTGACCATCGTGATGATTGCCGGCAACCACGATTCCGGATCGCGGATCGAGTTACCCGCGCCACTGATGCGCCGTTTGCGCACGCATGCGCTGGGTCGGGTGTTGTGGCTGGATGACGGGCAATTGGATGCCGAGCGTCTGTTGCTGCCGCTGCCGGATAAAACCGGCGAAATTGCCGCGTGGTGCCTGGCGCTGCCGTTCCTGCGCCCGGCGGAGGTGACCGGCGCGCACTTGGGTGACAACTATTTGCGCGGCATCGGTCAGGTGCACGAATGGCTGATCGAAGCGGCCAACGCCAAGCGCACACCCGGTCAGGCTTTGATTGCCATCAGCCACGCGCACATGGCCGGCGGCTCGGTATCGGAAGATTCCGAGCGCAGCCTGATCATCGGCAATGCCGAAGCCCTGCCCGCCAGCCTGTTCGGGCCGAGCATCAGCTATGTTGCCCTCGGCCATTTGCACAAGCCGCAGAAGGTCAACGGTGAGGAACGCATTCGCTACAGCGGTTCGCCGATTCCGTTGTCGTTCTCCGAAATCGGCTATCAGCACCAGATTCTCGACGTCACCCTCGATGGCGAAAGCCTGGTCAGTGTTGAATCAAAACTGATTCCGCGCTCGGTCAATCTGCAACGCATCGGCCCGGCACCGCTGGCCGAGATCCTGCTGCAACTGGCAGACCTGCCGAACATCGACCTGCTCGCTGAAACCCAGCGCCAGCCGTGGCTGGAGGTGCGCGTGCGCCTCGACGAGCCGCAACCGGATCTGCGCCACCAAGTGGAAAACGCCCTGCAAGGCAAAGCCGTGCGGCTGGTGCGCATCGCCGCTGAATACGCCGGCAACCGGGGCGCTGACGGCGAGGCGGACGGCACCACGCTGATCGAACTCGACCAACTGACCCCACAGGAGTTGTTCAGCCGCGCCTGGCTCGACAACTACGGCAACGAGGTTGATGAGCAGACGCTGAAGGACTTCGCCGAACTGCTGCAAGACGTGCAACTGGAGGGCGAGCAGCCATGAAGATTCTCGCCATTCGGTTGAAAAACCTCGCCTCGCTGGCCGGCCCGTTCGAGATCGATTTCACCGCTGAACCGTTGGCCAGCGCCGGCTTGTTTGCGATTACCGGCCCGACCGGCGCCGGCAAAAGTACCTTGCTCGACGCTTTGTGCCTGGCGCTGTTCGGTGCCGTACCGCGCCTGAACAACACCGGCCGCGACGCGAAAGTCCCGGATGCCGACGGCGAAATCGCCACGGGCGACCCGCGCACCTTACTGCGGCGCGGCACCGGTGAAGGCTATGCGGAAGTCGATTTTGTCGGTGTCGATGGCCGGCGCTATCGAGCGCGCTGGGAAGCCAATCGCGCTCGCGAGAAGGCCGGCGGCAAGCTGCAAGCCAGCCGCCAGAGCCTGCGCGATATCGATCAGGATCAACTGCTCGCCAGCCAGAAAGGCGAGTACAAAACCCAGCTGGAAGCGGCACTCGGCCTGAACTTCGAACAGTTCACCCGCGCCGTGCTGCTGGCCCAGAGCGAGTTCAGTGCGTTCCTCAAGGCCGACGACAACGACCGCAGCGAACTGCTGGAAAAACTCACCGACACGGCGCTCTACACGCGGCTCGGCCGTCGCGCCTTCGACAAGACCAAAGAGGCCCGCGAAGCGCACAAGCTGTTGCAGGATCAGGCCACTGGCGTCACGCCGCTGAGCGCTGAAGCCCGCGCCGAGCTGGATGAGCGTTTCAACAACGCCCAGCAACAACTGAAACTGCAACAGGCGCAGCTGAAACAGCTTGAGCAGCAGCACACGTGGCTCAAGGATTTGCGCCTGTTGCAGGATGCGCAGCACGCCGCCAGCGAGCAACTGCACAGCGCTCAGCAACAACGCGAAGGCCTGGCTGGCGAACGGCTCAAGCTGACGCGACTCGAGCAACTCGGCCCGCAACGCCATCAGTTCGCGCGCAAAAAGCAGCTCGATGCGCTGCTGACGCCGTTGGCGGCACAGATCGCCGAACACACTCGCCAGCATGCCGAACTGACTGAGCGCCAGACGCAACTGGAGCAGAATCTCGAAGCAGCGAAAGTCGCACTGAGCGAGGCGCAGCAACGCCAGTCTGAGAATGCGCCGCTGTTGCGTCAGTCCTTCGAGGAGCAAAGCACCCTCGCCCGTCTGGCCAAGGATGTCGCCGCTGGCGCTGAAGCCAAAGCCGCAGCACAACAGGCGTGCAGCGACGGTCAGGGCGCGATTCAAGCCTTGCTGGAAAAACAGGCCCAGGTCGCCGAGCGCTTGCAACGCATTGCCGCCGAGCTTGAGCAAAGCGCTCATCTGGCACCGTTAAGCGATGCGTGGAATGCCTATCGCGATCGTCTGCAGCAGTTGATGCTGATCGGCAATCGCCTGAACAAGGGTCAGGCTGAACTGGCCAGTCTCGAGCAGAACGCTGCCCGCAGCGCCGAAGCGTTCACCACCCAGAAGCAGCAGCTTGAAGTGCTGTTCAAAGAGGCCGGCGCCGAACCGGATGCCGTTGCCGAGCAGATCGGCATTCTCGGCACGCTGTTGCAGGACAACCGCAAACAGCTGCGCGCCTTTGAAGATTTGTCGCGCCTGTGGGCCAGCCAGCAGGATCTGCACAAGCGCGGCGCCGAGCTGCAACAACGCCAGCTCAGCGCCCAGCAGGAGCGCGAACGGTTGACCCAGGACGGGGTGAAAAGCAAAGCCGAACTGACCGTCGCCGAGCAAACCCTCAACGTCACCCGCGAACTGCTTGAACGCCAGCGCCTCGCGCGCAGTGCCAGCGTCGAAGAGTTGCGCGGGCAGTTGCAGGATGACCAGCCGTGCCCGGTGTGCGGGAGCAATGAGCATCCGTATCACCAACCGGAAGCGCTGCTGCAAAGCCTCGGCCGCCACGATGAGAGTGAACAGGCCAACGCGCAGCTAGTGGTCGATCAGCTCAAGGAAAAGCTCATCGAACTGCGTGCCGAAGTCGGCGGCGTCATCGCGCAACAGAAAGAATTGTTGCAACAACAGGAGCAACTGGCCGCCCAGCAACAGGCCTTGGCACCGAGCCTCGATGCTCATCCGCTGTCCGCCCAATTGCTCAATCAAGATGCCGACAAACGCGATGCCTGGCTCAGTCGTCAGAACGAACAGCTCAACCAGAGCATCGCGCAGGACGAACAACGCCAGAGCGCCCTGCTCACTCTGCAACAGGATGCCGCGCGGCTGACGCAACAATTGCGTCAGGCGGAAACCGCGCATCAGCAAGCCGCGCAGCACCTGGGCAATCAGCAGCGCGAACTGAGCAGCGACCGCCAGCGCCTCGACGAGGAACTGACGGCGTTCGCCACTCTGCTGCCGGCAGACACCCTTGAAGCCCTGCGCCAGGAGCCTGCGGCGACGTTCCTGCAGCTCGACCGGCAGATCGCCGAACGCTTGGCGCAAGTCGAGCAGCAGAAGGAAGAATTGAGCGAGCAGCAGCAACGTCAGCAGACACTGGAGAAAGACCAGGATCGTCAGCAGACGCGCCTGCAACAAGCGCAAATCGCTGAACAGCAGTACGCTGCGTTAGCCGAGCAACAGCAGCGCTGCCAGGAGAAACTCGCGCAATTGCTTGGCGAGCACAGCTGCGCCGAGCAGTGGCAGCAGCAACTGGAACACGCCGTCGAACAGGCGCGCAACACTGAAACCAGCACGGCGCAGGAGCTGCAAAGCGTGCGCACGCAGCGGGTGCAGACCGGCGCTGAACTGAAGGCGCAGCAGGAGCGTTTGCAGGCGCTGGAAAGCGAAGACCAGGATCTCACCGGCAAGATCGCCGACTGGCGCGCGGGTCATCCCGAGCTGGACGATGGCGGCCTCGAAGACTTGTTGCGGGTCGATGACGCGCAACTCGGCGAACTGCGCCAGCGTCTGCAACTCAACGAAAAAGCGATCGAGCAAGCCTCGGTGTTGTTGCAGGAGCGTGAGCGCTTGTTGGTCGACCATCAAGCCCACAGCAATGGCGATCTCGACGCTGAGCAACTCGCCACCGCGCTGGTTGATCTGCAACAGCAGTTCACTGTCAGCGAGCAGCAATGCGCCGAACTGCGCGCCGAACAAGTCGAAGATCAGCGCCGGCAGAATGCCAATCAGGCACTGGCGCAGCAGATCGCCGACGCCTATGCCGAATACCAGCGCTGGGCGCGGCTGAGTGCCTTGATCGGATCGGCCACCGGCGACACCTTCCGCAAGATCGCCCAGGCCTACAACCTCGACCTGCTGGTGCACCACGCCAATGTGCAACTGCGCCAACTGGTCAAACGCTATCGCCTGAAACGCGGCGGCAGCATGCTCGGCTTGTTGGTGATGGACACGGAAATGGGCGACGAACTGCGCTCGGTGCATTCGTTGTCCGGCGGCGAAACGTTCCTCGTGTCGCTAGCGCTGGCGTTGGGTCTGGCATCGATGGCGTCGAGTACGCTGAAAATCGAATCGCTGTTTATCGATGAAGGCTTTGGCAGTCTCGATCCGGAGTCGCTGCAATTGGCGATGGATGCGCTCGACGGCTTGCAGGCGCAAGGCCGCAAGGTCGCGGTGATTTCCCACGTACAGGAAATGCACGAGCGGATCCCGGTGCAGATTCAGGTCCAGCGTCAGGGCAACGGTTTGAGCACCGTGGAGGTGAAATGAACAAGCTGTATTCCTTCCGCCGCTGCCCCTATGCGATGCGGGCGCGGATGGCTCTGCGTTATTCCGGCGTGCCAGTGGAGATGGTTGAAGTCAGCCTCAAGGCCAAACCACCGGAGATGCTGGCGATCTCGCCGAAAGGCACGGTGCCAGTGCTGGATGCCGGTGGCCGGGTGATTGATGAGAGCCTGGAAATCATGCGCTGGGCGTTGGCGCAGAATGATCCGCAGGGCTGGTTGCTGGATGGCGATGCGCGGATTGCCGAATTGATCGAGGCGAATGATCAGGGGTTCAAGGTGCATCTGAACCGCTACAAATATGCCGAGCGCTATCCGGAACAACCGATGGAGGTTTATCGGGCTGAAGGGGCGGTGTTTTTGCAGCGGCTGGAGGCGTTGCTCAAGGATCGCGATTACTTGCTGGCTGATCATCCGAGCCTGGCCGATATCGCCTTGCTGCCGTTCGTTCGGCAGTTTGCCCATGTTGATCGTGAGTGGTTTGCGCAGACGCCTTATGTACGGTTGCAGGTTTGGTTGCAGCGCTTCCTCGAATCCGAGCTCTTCACCTCGATCATGAAAAAGTAACTACAGCGCCTCAACCCCTGTGGCGAGGGGATTTATCCCCGTTCGGCTGCGAAGCAGTCGTGAAACCATTCTATGCGGTGTGACAGGCAAATTTGAGTTGCAGGATTTGGGGCTGCTTCGCAGCCCAACGGGGATAAATCCCCTCGCCACAATGGATTGCGGTGTCTAGGCGAGTGCATTGCACATCCCAAGCGCCATGCAATCAACTTCGAAGGGACCGAGGAAATTGGTCGAAACCTTCACCGGTGGATTCCCCGCCATCAACCCCAGCGTATTCGCCCGTTCGATGTTGTGCGCGATGGTGTGATTGGCCTCTATGGCCCGCGCCAGCCCTCCCACCGAGCCTTGGCCTATCCCCAGCAATGAAGCGCCGTTGGTCATGACCGCCAGACTGGCAATGACCCAAAGTCTGTAACCTTTCATGCGCCGCCGACTCCTGCGAGTTCAGCCCGGTCGACCGTCACGCTTTGCGAGCGGACTTCGAACTGGATGCCAGGGTGGGCGACGTCAATCGGTGCGCTGAAGCGATGTTCCATTTGCGAGGCGACGCTGACAACGAGCACCACGGCCAGGTAAAGACCGATGGCCAGGTAGGCGCCGCGTTTGGCTGAAGTGATGATTGCGCTGGCCATGGTGTTCTCCCGTGGGCATGTTTCGATGGCCACAGAATCGATCAAAACAGCGGTGGCAACCACTCAGGGTTTTCCATAGTGAACATCAGCTTCGTTGATTATTTAGCCGGTCTATTTGCGTGTTGAAGAAAACCTATGACGCTACGAAACGCACACGAGGGCGACGGTCTTTACCGATCGTTCCCACGCTCTGCGTGGGAATGCAGCCCGTGACGCTCCGCGTCACTGGACGCAGAGCGTCCCTAGAGGCATTCCCACGCAGAGCGTGGGAACGATCAACAACGATCAACAACGCACACGTGTAAGAGCTGCCGAAGGCTGCGATCTTTTGATTTTGCTTTTTAAAAACAAGATCAAAAGATCGCAGCCTTCGGCAGCTCCTACAGGGGAGTTGTGTGCTGGTGCTCAGTGTTGGCTTTTGTGATCCAGGGCGGCGTAGAAGTTGGCGCTCTGTTGCAGGTATTTCTGGGTGTAGCTCTGGGTGTGGGATTTTTTGCTGGCGATTTCAACGTTGGCACCGGCTGGCAGAACCACGGTGGCGGAGATGGCGGAAGCGGCGATAACGGAGAAGAGATTGAAGTTCATGGCGGTAACCCTCGTGTTCGGTTGGCTTGCTTGCCCGGTTGGGCCGTGAAGCAAACTTAACGCTCGAGGGCTGATCGCTTGAAATGCTTTGTAACGTTAGCGCATATCAGTGCAATTAATACAACCAGACAGGCCCCGTAAACCGGGGCCTGTGGCTTATTGTCGCACTATAAACTTGAGGTCACTCGGGGCGTCCATCGGCAGTTTCTGCACGGTTTTGCCGAGCAGACCGGTCTTGCTGTCGCGCTCGACGACAACAATCTGGTTGCTCTTCTGGTTGGCAATCAACAGGAACTTGCCACTCGGATCGAGGCTGAATTCGCGTGGGTGATCACCTTCCACCGAGCGCTTTTGCAGCTCTTTGAGCTGGGCAGTCGCCGGATCGATGCTGAATACCACCAATTGATTGGCGGTGCCGCGATTGCTGACATAGAGGAACTTGCCGTCCGCCGAGGTGTGCAGCGCGGCGCCGGCCTTGTCCGACGTCGGCTGACCTGCAGCCAGATCGACCAATTGGGTCTGGGTCAGCACGCCGTCGTTGTAATCAAACACCGCGACCTGCGCGCTCATTTCCATGCTCAGCCAGGCGTGCTTGCCGTCAGCGCTGAACAGCAGATGACGCGGGCCACTGCCTGCCGGGAGGGACACCGAGGCGGATTTCGCCGGGGTCAGCGGCAAATCCGGATTGGCCTTTGGGTCGAATTTGTAGATGAAGACCTTGTCCGCACCCAGATCGTTGGAGAACACGTAGCGACCGTCCGGCGAAGAGACCGTCGAGTGCACGTGGTTCGAGGCCTGACGCTCAGGATTGACCCGGCTCGCCGGGTGCGCGCTCATCTGTACGACCGGCTTCAGTTTGCCGTCAGCACCGACCGGCAGCACCGCGAGGGTTCCACCCGGATCTTCCATTACCGAATAGTTGCTGACGAACAGGTGACTGGCGTCAGCGCTGAGGCTCGAATGAGTCGGTTCGTTGCCCAGGCTCTGCACCTGATTGATCAGGCTCAGCGCGTGGGTCTTCGGATCGATCGCATAGCTGCTGACGCGGCCGACCGGGTCTTTCTGGCCCGGGCCGTTTTCATTGACCACGAACAGGCGATGCTGGTCTTTGGACAAGGTCAGCCACGACGGGTTTTCGCTCTTGACCACTTGCAATGGCTTGGCATCGATCTGGCCGGTGGCGCTGTCGAAGTTCATGCGATAGATGCCCTGGCTGGTGTCAGCGGTGTAGGAGCCGACCAGCAACTGGAAGCTTTCTGCCGATGCCGTGGACAGGCCCATGGCGCCGACGCTGCCGGCCATCAGCAGCGGCCAGAATTTACGCATTTTCATCAGTGTCATCCTCGTCGTCGCTGCTGCTGACTACATCGCCATGACAAACCAGGCGATGTTCGCCGATCGCTTTGGTTTCATTGAAATAGCCGACGATCAACCAGCTCTGCAAAGAGTCGTCGAAGGTTGCCGCGGCAACCTGCGCCGGAGTGAATTCCCAATGTTTGGCCGCTCGGCCGTCGATGCATTCGATGTGCAGGTTATCGTCTTCATCGAGGGCGAATTCGAAGGCGTGCAGGCCGTCGATTTCGACCATACCGCAGTGTTCGAGGGCGTTGAGAAGGGTTTGGGCAGTCATGGCAGTAAAGTCTTTCAGGGGGAAACCGGCAATGATAGCTCAAGAAGCACACTCCCCCTGTAGGAGCTGCCGCAGGCTGCGATCTTTTGATGCCTGATCGTTCCCACGCTCAGCGTGGGAACGATCAAACAAGATCAAAGGATCGCAGCCTGCGGCAGCTCCTACAGGGGTGTTTTTCAGAGGGCTTCGCGGCTGGGTTTACCGTCGACCAGGCGCTGAATGCGCAGCGGGTTGGCGTTTTTCAGCGGCTCAGGCAGCAAGCTGTCCGGGTAGTTCTGGAAACACACCGGGCGCAGGAAACGGTCGATCGCCAGCGTGCCGACGGAGGTGCCGCGTGCATCGGATGTCGCCGGATACGGCCCGCCGTGGACCATCGAATCGCACACCTCGACACCGGTCGGATAACCGTTAAGCAGAATCCGCCCGACCTTCTGCTCCAGCAACGGCGTCAGTTCAGGGAAGCGCTCGAAGTCCGCCAGTTCGCCGATAATTGTCGCCGTCAGTTGCCCGTGCAGGCCGTGTAGTGCAGCGCTGAGTTGCGCCTTGTCGGCCACTTCGACAATCACCGTGGTCGGGCCAAACACTTCTTCCTGCAGCACTTCATCGCCATCGATCAACAGGCTGGCGTCGGCCTTGAACAACTGCGGCTGCGCCTGATTGCCCTGCTGCGGATTACCGGCCAGATGCTCGATGCCGGGATGCGCCAACAGCTTCTGCAAGCCTTTGCCGTAGCTGCCGAGGGTGCCGGCGTTAAGCATGGTTTGCGCCGGTTGATCAGCGATCAAACCCACTACTTGCTGCACAAACGCGCTGAACTGTGGCGAGCGGATGCCGATCACCAGACCCGGATTGGTACAGAACTGACCGCAGCCCTGCACCACCGACGCGGTCAGGTCGCGAGCAACCGTTTCCGAACGTTCAGCCAATGCCTGCGGCAAGACAATCACCGGGTTGATGCTCGACATCTCGGCGAACACCGGGATCGGTTGCGCACGCGCGGCGGCCATGTCGCACAGCGCACGACCACCCTTGAGCGAACCGGTGAAGCCGACCGCCTGAATCGCCGGATGCTTGACCAGCCATTCACCGACGCCACCACCGTAGATCATGTTGAACACGCCGGCCGGCATCGCGGTTTTCTCGGCGGCGCGGATCAGCGCATCGGCGACCAGTTCTGCTGTCGCCATGTGCCCGCTATGGGCCTTGAACACCACCGGGCAACCGGCGGCCAGCGCCGCAGCGGTGTCGCCGCCCGCAGTGGAAAATGCCAGCGGGAAGTTGCTCGCACCGAACACCGCGACAGGGCCGAGACCAATACGGTACTGGCGTAAATCCGGGCGCGGCAATGGCTGACGATCCGGCAACGGCAGATCGATCCGCGCACCGTAGAAATCGCCACGGCGCAGCACTTTGGCGAACAGCCGCATCTGCCCGCTGGTACGCCCGCGCTCACCCTGAATGCGCCCCGCCGGCAAGGCGGTTTCGCGGCAGACCACGGCGACGAAGTCATCACCCAACGCGTCGAGTTCATCGGCAATCGCGTCGAGAAACTGCGCGCGGCGTTCGGCGCTGAGGCTGCGATACGCCGGGTACGCGGCAGCGGCAGCCTTGGCGGCGGCGTCAACTTCTTCCACCGTGGCCTGGATGAAATCGTGGGGCAGTTGCTCGCCCGTGGTTGCGTCGACCGATTGCAGTTTGACGTCGCCAGCGGCGCTGCGCTGACCGCCGATGTAGTTGTGACCGAGAATCTGAGTCATGGGATCTCCTTAAAGGGTGCCGATGCTGTCCGGTTCAAACACCGCGGTAACCGGGACGATGCCGTTGACCAGCGGCGCGCCGAATTCGGCCTGGCTGATTTCGAAGACGTCGCCCGGTTGGGTGCGAATGCCGTCGGCAAACGACAGGGTCGCGGTGCCGAAGAAGTGAATGTGCACATCGCCCGGACGGAGGAACTGGCTGTATTTGAAGTGGTGGTATTCGAGGTTGGCGAGGCTGTGGCACATGTTCGCCTCGCCGCTGAGAAACTCGTTCTGCCAGAGCACTTCGCCGTCACGCAGGATACGACTGGTGCCTGCCAGATGTTGAGGCAGTTCGCCGGTGCGAAGTTCCGGGCCGTAGCTGCAGCTGCGCAGTTTCGAGTGCGCGAGGTACAGGTAATTCTTGCGCTCCATGATGTGATCGGAGAATTCGTTGCCCACCGCGAAGCCCAAGCGATAAGGCTTGCCGTCGTTGCCGATGAGGTACAGGCCGGCCATCTCCGGTTCTTCGCCAGCGTCTTCGGCAAACGGCGGTACCGGGAACGGCTGGCCGGGACGGACGACGATGCTGCCGTCGCCTTTGTAGAACCATTCCGGCTGCACACCGGCCTGCCCCGCCGCCGGTTTGCCGCCCTCCACGCCCCATTTGAAGATGCGCATGGTGTCGGTCATCGTCGCTTCGTCGCCGGCCTGCTGGTGCATTTTGTCGCGCGCCGAGGCGCTGCCCAGGTGGGTCAGACCGGTGCCGCTGATCAACATGTGCGCCGGATCCGGGTGGTCGAGTGGCGGCAGGATGCGCAGTTGCGACAGCAGTTCGGCATAGTCGTGGCTGATGCCAAGGCCCAAGGTTTGCACTTGCTGCTCAAGGGTGTTGCCGGCCTCAATGGCGGCGAGCGCCAGATCGCGCACTGTGCGGGCGTCCTGCACTTCGCGCACCAGACCGTTGTCGACCACGCCGACACGGCGTTCGCGGTTGCTTAATTCGAATTGAACCAGATGCATGTTCTTCTCCTGTGTAATTCGAAACACCGCAGCTCCTTGTAGGAGTGAGCCTGCTCGCGATAGCGGTGTGTCAGCCAAAAAGTTGCCAACTGATAGACCGCTATCGCGAGCAGGCTCACTCCTACAGGGGACCGGTGTTGGTCATTCAGGTGCGGGTGGCGCCGCGGGCGCTGGCGGCGAATTGGTCGACTGGCAGAACGTGTTTGCGTTCCAGCACGCGGTAGACGATTGCGGTCAGGATCAAACCGAAGACCATCACCCCCGAGAGGAAGTACAGGCCGGACGCGAGGTTGCCGGTGTATTCCTTCAACGCCCCAATCACGAATGGCCCGATATACCCGCCCAGGTTCCCCACCGAATTAATCAAGGCAATCCCCGCCGCCGCACTCGCCCCGGCAAAGAACCGCCCAGGCAAAGTCCAGAACACCGCCGTGCAGGAAAACAGCGCAAACGCCACCAGACATAACGCTGCCAGTTGCGCCACCGGCAACGACAGCCACGCGCTCATGAACAGACCAATCGCGCCCAGCACATAAAGCACGGCCAGATGCCCGTAGCGATCATTCAAGCGATCAGAACTGCGCGGCACGATCAGCAAGCCGATGATCCCGAAAATGTACGGCACCGACGACACGAAACCAGTGACCAGATCACTGCCACCGAACTGTTTGATCAGCGTCGGCAACCACAAACCCAAGCCATAAATGCTCAACGTCACCGGCAGATAAAACAGCGCCAGCAGCAACACGCGTTTGTCTTTCAGCGCATGCAGCGGGTTGCCGTGGCGGGTCTGGCCGTATGCCTGCAGATCCTTTTTCAGCTCGCCGGTCAGCCAGTCCTTTTCCGCCTGATCCATCCACTGCACTTGCTGCGGGCCATCCGGCAACCAGCGCAAGACCGGCCAGGTCAGCAGGATCGCCGGCGTGCCGATGACGATGAACAGCCACTGCCAGCCGTGCAGACCAAGGACGCCGTCCATGCCGAGTAAACCGCCGGACACCGGGCCGGTAATCATCATCGCGATGGGCTGAGAAAGGATGAACAGCCCGAGGATCTTGCCGCGATGACGCACCGGGAACCATTGGGTGATGTAGTAGAGAACGCCGGGGAAGAACCCCGCTTCAGCCGCGCCGAGCAGAAAGCGCATCACGTAGAAACTGTGCGGCCCTTGGACGAAGGCCATGCCGATGGTGATGGCGCCCCAGGTGATCATGATTCGCGCAAACCAGCGCCTCGCGCCGAAGCGTTCGAGCATCAGGTTGCTGGGAATTTCGAGGAGAAAGTAGCCAATGAAGAACAGCCCGGCACCGAGGCCATAAGCCGCATCGCCAATGCCGATGTCGGCGCCCATGTGCAGCTTGGCGAAGCCGACGGCGGAGCGATCCACATAGGCGATCAGGTACAGCAGGATCAGGAAGGGAATCAGTTTCAGCGTGATGCGCCGGATTAGCCGCAGTTCCTGGCTCATGAGATCGGTCTCCGATTGTTGTTTTTATAGAACCTCGGGGGACGCCTCTCACGGAAAACCGTCAGGGCCAACCCTCCGTCGAAAACGACTATATAGTAATACTAATTCACCAACAACACTTCCAAACCTAGGATTTTGCGCTTAGATTAGGCCGTAGCTCGAACACTATAGTCATACAATAAGAGAATCGATCATGTCTGATAAGAAACCCACCCTGCGCTCCGCCCAATGGTTTGGCACGGCCGACAAGAACGGCTTCATGTACCGCAGCTGGATGAAGAATCAGGGCATCGCCGACCACCAGTTCCACGGCAAGCCGATCATCGGCATCTGCAACACCTGGTCGGAACTGACCCCGTGCAACGCGCACTTCCGCCAGATCGCGGAGCACGTCAAACGCGGGGTGATCGAGGCCGGTGGGTTTCCAGTGGAATTCCCGGTGTTCTCCAACGGCGAATCGAACCTGCGCCCGACCGCCATGCTCACCCGCAACCTGGCGAGCATGGACGTTGAAGAAGCGATTCGCGGCAACCCGATTGACGGCGTCGTGCTGCTGACCGGTTGCGACAAAACCACCCCGGCGCTGTTGATGGGCGCGGCCAGTTGCGACGTGCCGGCCATCGTCGTCACCGGCGGGCCGATGCTCAACGGCAAGCACAAGGGCAAGGACATCGGTTCCGGCACGGTGGTCTGGCAGCTCAGCGAACAGGTCAAGGCTGGCACCATCACGATTGACGATTTCCTTGCGGCCGAGGGCGGCATGTCGCGTTCGGCGGGCACCTGCAACACCATGGGCACCGCATCGACCATGGCCTGCATGGCTGAAGCACTCGGCACGTCCTTGCCGCACAACGCGGCGATTCCTGCGGTGGATGCGCGGCGTTATGTGTTGGCGCACATGTCCGGCATGCGGGCCGTAGAGATGGTTCGCGAAGATTTGAAACTGTCGAAGATTCTGACTAAAGAAGCCTTCGAGAATGCTATCCGCGTGAACGCCGCCATCGGTGGTTCGACCAACGCGGTGATTCACTTGAAAGCCATTGCCGGGCGCATCGGTGTCGAGCTGGATCTGGATGACTGGACGCGCATGGGGCGCGGCATGCCGACCATTGTCGACCTGCAACCGTCGGGGCGTTTTCTGATGGAAGAGTTCTATTACGCCGGTGGTTTGCCCGCAGTATTGCGTCGCCTCGGTGAAGCCAATCTGATTCCTCATCCGAATGCGCTGACGGTGAACGGCAAGTCCATCGGCGAGAACACCAAGGACGCGCCGATCTATGGCGAAGACGAAGTGATCCGCACGCTCGACAATCCGATCCGCGCCGACGGCGGGATTTGTGTGTTGCGCGGCAACCTGGCGCCGCTGGGTGCGGTGCTCAAGCCGTCCGCTGCAACGCCGGAACTGATGCAGCATCGCGGTCGTGCGGTGGTGTTTGAGAACTTCGACATGTACAAGGCGCGGATCAATGATCCGGAGCTGGATGTCGACAAGGATTCGATTCTGGTGATGAAGAACTGCGGGCCGAAGGGTTATCCGGGCATGGCCGAAGTCGGCAACATGGGGCTGCCGGCCAAGTTGCTGGCGCAGGGTGTGACGGACATGGTGCGTATTTCCGATGCGCGGATGAGCGGCACCGCGTACGGCACGGTGGTTTTGCACGTGGCACCGGAAGCGGCGGCTGGCGGGCCTTTGGCGACGGTGAAGGAAGGCGACTGGATCGAACTGGATTGCGCCACTGGCCGTTTGCACCTGGATATTCCGGATGCGGAACTGGCGGCGCGGATGGCGGATCTGCAACCACCGCAGCAGTTGTTGGTGGGCGGCTATCGTCAGTTGTACATCGACCATGTGCTGCAAGCGGATCAGGGCTGTGACTTTGATTTCCTGGTCGGTTGCCGAGGGGCTGAAGTGCCTCGTCATTCCCATTAAGAGCAAAAGATCGCAGCCTGCGGCAGCTCCTACATTGGAATGCATTCCCCTGTTTGATCGTTCCCACGCTTCGCGTGGGAATGCCTCTAGGGACGCTCCGCGTTCCAGCTCTGAAATGGGACACAGAGCGTCCCGGGGCAGCATTCCCACATTTGGCCTTTGTGCATTCCCTCAAGATTGTGTCGTGCCTGCTATGATGCGCGGCATCTCCATCGCTCAGGATCGCGCCGTTCCCCATGGATTACCGCAAACCCTCCGACCGCAAAAGCATGCACTCGCGCATCGTCCAGGAACTGGGCATGCAGATCGTCTCCGGACGCTTCAAGCCCGACGACAAACTGCCCGCCGAAGCCTTATTGTGCGAGGAATACGCGGTCAGCCGGCCGGTGTTGCGTGAAGCCACGCGGGTACTCGTGGCCAAGGGGCTGGTGTATTCCAGGCCGCGCGTCGGCACGGTGGTCAAGGCGCGCCGCGAATGGCACATGCTCGACCCGGACGTGCTGCACTGGCTGATGCAAAGCAGCCCGCAGAATGAATTCTTCAATGTGCTGACCAGCGTGCGCAGCATTATCGAACCGGCCGCTGCCGCCCTCGCCGCCCAGCATGCGACCGATGTCGAAATTGCCGCGATTGGTGAGGCTTACCAGCGCATGGAGGCGGCGCCGACACCGGAAGCGTTGTTGCAGCCGGATCTGGACTTTCACAGCCGGATCGCCGATGCGACGCACAATGATTTGCTGGCGAACCTGTGCAACATGTTGTCGGTGGCGATTGCCGAGGCGTTGAAGCATTCGAATCAGCGGCCGAATCTGCATGAATTGGCGTTGCCTCGGCATAAGGCGATTTTGACTGCTATCGAGAATCGCGATGCCCTTGGCGCCCGGCATGCGACGTTGGTGCAGCTGGATGATGCGCGTAGTGCTTTGAGTGTTGTGCTTGGCGCTGAACTCACTTAACGCTTGAGATCCTCTGCCCTCACCCTAGCCCTCTCCCAGAGGTAGAGGGGACCGATTGGGGGATATTCGAGATTTACGCCGACTTGAACGATTTGCTGTGAATCCACAATCGACTGGTATCTCAAGTCTAATGATTTGCTGTGAATCCATAATCAACTCGGTATTTCAGGTCGATGTATCAAGCCGCCCCCCTCGGTCAGTCCCCTCTCCCTCCGGGAGAGGGCTAGGGTGAGGGGCTCTTGATCTTTAGCCACAAAAAAAGCCGCAACCCTAAGGTTGCGGCTTTGTCATTTCAGCCCTTCAGATCAATGGGCAAACAGCGAATTACCCTTCTGCCCCGCCAGTTTCTCCGGCTTGATCAGGAACCGCGCCAGTGCCGGCAGCAGCCACAGCGCACCGAACATGTTCCACAAGAGCATGAAGGTCAGCATCAGGCCCATGTCGGCCTGGAACTTGATCGCCGAGAAGATCCACGTGCACACGCCAATCGCCAGGCACAGGCCGGTAAACAGCACCGCTTTACCGGTGGATTTCAGCGTCTGGTAATACGCTTCCTGCAACGGCAGACCGGCACGCAGGAAACTCTCCAGACGGCTGTAGATGTAGATGCCGTAGTCGACACCAATCCCCACACCCAGCGCCACCACCGGCAGCGTCGCAACCTTCACGCCAATGCCCATGAACGCCATCAGTGCGTTGCCGAGTACAGAGGTCAGTACCAGTGGCAGGACGATGCACAAGGTCGCCGCCCATGAACGGAAGGTGATCATGCACATCACCGCCACGCAGATGTACACCAGGATCAGGATGGTCAGCTCAGCCTGCTTGATGACTTCGTTGGTAGCCGCTTCGATCCCGGCGTTACCGGCGGCGAGGATGAATTCCAGGCCGTCCTTGTTGTTGTCCTTGGCGAATTCCTGCACCGCGTGCACCGCCCGATCCAGGGTTTCCGCCTTGTGATCGTTGAGGAACACCAGCACCGGCGCCAGTGAGCAACTGTTGTTGTACAGACCGTCGGCGCGGGCAATCGAGTTGTTCAGCACGTCCGGGTTGCGTGACAGGGTTTCCCATTTCAGGTTGCCCTCGTTCATGCCCTTGATCATCTGCTTGGACACGGTCACCAGCGAGATCGCCGACTGCACGCCCTCGGTGTTCTGCATCTTCCACATCAGCTCGTCGATCGGCGCCATGGCCTCAAAGCGCGAGCAACCTTCAGCCTTGGTCTTGACCATCACCACCAGCACGTCAGAACTGGTCGAGTAGTTGTTGATGATGAAGTTGTTGTCCTTGTTGTAGCGCGAGTCCGGACGCAGTTCCGGCGCGCCCTGGTCGAGGTCACCGATTTTCAGGTTCTGGCTGTACCAGAGGCCGCCACCGAAGGCGATCAGCGCCAGCACCACCGAGATGCGTGCGACTTTCGGGTTGGCGAAATTCGACAGCAAGCGCCAGAACGGATGTTCGCGGTTGGCGTCCTTCTTGCTCCGGGCAATCGCGCGCTTGCTGATGCCGACATAGGAAATCGCCACCGGCAGCAGAATCAGGTTGGTGAACACGATCACCGCAACGCCGATCGATGCGCCGATTGCCAGTTCACGGATCACGCCGATGTCGATGATCAGCAGCGTGATGAAGCCCACCGCATCCGCGAGAATCGCGATCATCCCCGGCAGGAACAATTGCCGGAAGGTGCGCCGTGCTGCGGTTAACGCGTTATCGGCCTCACTGGATTGCAGGGCGATGCCGTTGATCTTTTGCACGCCGTGGGAAATACCGATGGCGAAGATCAGGAACGGCACCAGCATCGAATACGGATCGAGCCCGAAACCGAAGAAGTGCATCAGACCGAGCTGCCAGACCACCGCCACCAGCGTCGTACTCAACACCGCGATGGTGCTGCGTACGCAGTTTGTGAACCACAACAGCAGGATCAGGGTGATGACGAAGGCGATGCCGAAGAACAACACCACCATCACCAGGCCGTCGATCAGGTCGCCGACTTTCTTGGCGAAACCGACGATGTGGATCTTGACGTTGGGGTTCTGCGCTTCGAACTTGTTGCGGATCTTGTCTTCAAGCTCATGGGAGAACTGCCGGTAGTCCAGCGCCAGCAATTTGCCCTGATCCTGCGGGTCCGGATAGGACTCCAACAACGGGATATCGACGATGCTCGACTTGAAGTCGTTGGACACCAGGCGCCCGACCTGACCGGACTTGAGCACGTTGTTGCGCAGCAGATCGAGGCTGTCCTGCGAGCCGTTGTAGCTCTGCGGGATCACTTCACCGCCGGCAAAACCTTCTTCGGTCACTTCGGTCCAGCGTACGCTCGGGCTCCACAGCGACTTCAGCCCGGAACGGTCGACGCCGGAGATGTAGAACACTTCGTCGTTGATCTGGCGCAGGGTCTCCATGTACTCCTTGGAGAAGATGTCGCCGTCGGTGGCTTCCACCGAAATTCGTACGGTGTTGCCGAGGTTCGCCAGGTCGTTGCGGTGCTCCATCATCTTCTCGATGAACGGATGCTTGAGCGGGATCATTTTTTCGAAACTGGTCGACGGCCGGATCAGCGTGGCCTGCCAGAACAGGAAAATGCTCACCACCAGACAGATCAGAATCACTGCCGGGCGGTTGTTGAAGATCAGGCGCTCAAGGAACGTCGCCTTTTCCTGCTGAGGAGTGATCAAGGAAGTCATAGCCCCGCCTTCTTATTATTGATTTCGGCACCGTTCGGCAGCGTGGTGTGGACGCCGCCCTGCCCGGTCAGGATCAGGTTGCCGTCGCCGGCAGCGGTGACGGAAGACAGCGAGATGCGATCCGGGCGGTTGAACACGCTGAAGGTTTCGCCGTTGTCGCTGCTGCTGATCACCGAGCCGCCGTTGCCGACGATCACGATTGAACCGTCAGGCAGCAAGGTCGCGCCGGACAAGCCGAATTCCAGGGAGCCACGGGCGGCTTTCAGTTCGACCTGCTCCCAGGTACTGCCGAAGTCTGTGGAGCGGTAGAGGTTGCCGCGCAAGCCGTAGGCCAGCAGGGTTTGCGGCTGAGCCGTACCGATCACGCCGAACAGCGAGCCTTCGTACGGGCCTTCGAGTTTTTCCCAGGTCTGGCCCCAGTCGGCGGAGCGGAACATGCTGCCCGACTCGCCGACGATGAACAGCCCGGCGTCCTTCACCGCCGCGATGGCGTTGAGGTGGAACTGGTCTTCGTTGTCGAGGCGGTCGCTGACGTCTTGCCAACTCTTGCCGCCGTCGGTGGTTTCCAGCAGCGCGCCATACGCGCCCACGGCGAGGCCGCTGTTGACGTCCTTGAACCAGACATCGAGCAGCGGCGATTCACGTTTGAGGTCTTCGAATTGTTTGCTCCAGGTCAGACCGCCGTCTGCGCTGGCGAGGATTTGCGCGTCGTGGCCGACCGCCCAGCCGTGTTTGTCGTCGACAAAATACACCGCGGTCAGCAGTTGCCGGCTTGGCACCTTGGCCTGGGTCCAGGTTTTGCCCTGGTCATCGGAATAGAGAATGTGCCCGCGATCCCCGACTGCGACCAGGCGCGTGCCGGCGTGGACGACATCAAGAATCAGGCTTTTCGCGGCTTTGCCGGATTCGGTGGCATAAACCACGTCGGCTGGAGCCTCGGCGGCCAGCACAGGTGCCGATAACGTGGCGAAGCCCAGCAGGGCGAGTGCTGTGGCCAGCAAAGCGGTGTTGCGTAACGCCGGCGGGCGGCAACGACTCATAGACCTTCCCCTATTTATTATTGTTAGGCCTTCTGGCCTTCAAGGGCGCCGCAAGTGTGCTCCGCTGATGGCTGCTCAGGAGCATAGTCCTGAAACCCGCAATCCAGAGCCACTTCGGAAGCTGGCTCATCCTATCGGGCTTTCGAAACGTCTGACAATCGGCGCCACGTTATCTTTTGTTAACCGCATGGCATGAACGCACAACCCTGTAGGAGCTGACGAGTGAAACGAGGCTGCGATCTTTTGATCCTGGCCTTTAAAGATCAAAAGATCGCAGCGTGCCGCAGCTCCTACAGGGATTTCGCGTTGTTATGACGGAGGATTCGTCGGATGGATGAGGGGAATCTTGCGAGGGGGACTTGCACGATCGGTATTATGGTATACCATCAGACGCACAGACACTCTCAATCCCCCAACGGAGCAGCTCATGAGTTTCGAAATTCGCAAGATCGTCAGCTATGTCGAAGAAACCTTCATCGAAGGCGGCAAAGCCACCGACAAGCCGGTGACCATGGTCGGCCTCGCCGTGGTGATGAAAAACCCTTGGGTGGGCAACGGTTTCGTTGAAGACCTCAAGCCGCAGATCCGCGCCAACTGCTCCGACCTCGGCGCGCTGATGGTCGAGCGTCTGGTCGGCATCATCGGCGGTGCGGACAAAATCGAGGCCTACGGCAAAGCTGCCGTGGTCGGCGCCGATGGTGAAATCGAACACGCCTCTGCGGTGATCCACACCCTGCGCTTCGGCAACCACTACCGCGAAGCCGTCAACGCCAAGAGCTACCTGAGCTTCACCAACAAGCGCGGCGGCCCGGGCACTTCGATTCAGATCCCAATGATGCACAAGGACGACGAAGGTCAGCGTTCGCACTACATCACTCTGGAAATGCAGATCGAAGACGCGCCGCGTGCCGACGAAATCGTCGTCGTGCTGGGTTGCGCCGACGGTGGTCGCCTGCACCCGCGCATCGGCAACCGCTACATCGATCTGGAAGAACTGGCCGCCGAAAAAGCCCAGTAACCACAATAAAAAGGCATTGCAGGAGCGCTCCATGATTCGGCTCACCGCTGAACTCACCCCGGCTGGCACCAGTTACCTGGCGACCGGCCAAGGCCAGCCCGTGGTTTTGATCCACGGCGTGGGCCTGAACAAAGAAATGTGGGGCGGCCAGATTGTCGGCCTGTCCAGCCAATACCAAGTGATCGCCTACGACATGCTTGGGCATGGCGCCAGCCCGCGACCGGCCAGCGGCACCAACCTGCTCGGTTACGCCGATCAGTTGCTGGAGTTGCTCGATCACCTGAATCTGCCGCAGGCAGCGGTGATCGGTTTCTCCATGGGCGGTCTGGTCGCGCGGGCCTTTGCCCTGCATTACCCGGAGCGCCTGCAAAGCCTGGTGGTGTTGAACAGCGTGTTCAACCGCAGTGAAGAACAGCGTGCCGGCGTCATCGCGCGCACCGCGCAAGCGGCCGAACATGGCCCGGACGCCAATGCCGAAGCCGCGCTGTCACGCTGGTTCAGCCGCGAATATCAAGCGGCCAACCCGGCGCAGATCGCTGCGATCCGCCAGACCCTCGCCGGTAATGATCCGCAAGGCTATCTGACCACCTATGAACTGTTCGCCACCCAAGACATGTACCGCGCCGACGACCTGGGCAGCATTCAAGCGCCGACGCTGATCGCCACGGGTGAACTCGATCCGGGTTCGACCCCGGAAATGGCCGAGCAACTGGCCCGACGCATCCCCGGTGCGAAGGTTGCCGTGCTGGCCGAGCAACGGCATATGATGCCCGTAGAGTCGCCGCGTCTGGTCAATCAGACGCTGCTGGAATTTCTCCAATTCGCACACTCCCGACAAAACCATATAAAGGGGATCGTTGCATGACACTCGCACGCTTCCAGATGTGCATCGGCGGAGAATGGGTCGACGCCCTCTCCGGCAAGACCTTCGAAAGCCTCAACCCGGCCTCCGCACAAGCCTGGGCAGAATTGCCTGACGCTGATGAAGCTGACGTCGAACGCGCCGTGCAATCGGCACAAGCCGCTTTCGACAGCCCGGCATGGCGTGGCCTGACCGCCACCGCGCGCGGCAAACTGCTGCGCCGACTCGGCGACTTGATCGCGGAAAACAAGGAACAACTGGCGCAGCTGGAAAGTCGCGACAACGGCAAGCTGATCCGCGAAACCCGTGGCCAGGTCAGTTATCTGCCGGAGTTTTTCCATTACACCGCAGGGCTGGCCGACAAGCTCGAAGGCGGCACGCTGCCGCTGGATAAGCCGGATCTGTTCGCCTACACCGTGCATGAAGCGATGGGCGTAGTCGCCGCGATCATTCCGTGGAACAGCCCGCTGTACCTGACCGCGATCAAACTCGCCCCGGCCCTCGCCGCCGGCAACACGATTGTGATCAAGCCGTCCGAACACGCTTCGGCGACCATTCTTGAGCTGGCACGTCTGGCCCTCGAAGCCGGGATTCCGCCGGGTGTGGTCAACGTCGTCACCGGTTACGGCCCGAGCACTGGCGCCGCCCTCACCCGCCATCCGCTGATCCGCAAAATCGCCTTCACCGGCGGCGCGGCGACGGCGCGGCACGTGGTGCGCAGCAGCGCCGAGAACTTCGCCAAACTGTCGCTGGAACTTGGCGGCAAGTCGCCGAACATCATCTTCGCCGACGCCGATCTCGACAGTGCAATCAACGGCGCGATTGCCGGAATCTATGCCGCCTCCGGGCAGAGTTGCGTGTCCGGTTCGCGCCTGTTGGTGCAGGACGAAATCTACGACGAATTTGTCAATCGACTGGTCGAACGCGCCCAGCGCATTCGCATCGGCAACCCGCAAGAAGACGCCAGCGAAATGGGCCCGATGGCGACCGCGCAGCAACTGGCGGTGGTCGAAGGTCTGGTCGCCGATGCCATCGCTGAGGGCGCGCGTTTGCGCACGGGTGGCAAGCGTCCGAGCGGTCTCGGCGAAGGCTGGTTCTACGAGCCGACGCTGTTCGAATGCGACCGCAATTCGATGAAGATCATGCAGGAAGAAGTCTTTGGCCCGGTGGCGTCGGTGATCCGCTTCAAAGATGAAGCCGAAGCGCTGGCGATCGCCAACGACTCGCAGTTCGGCCTCGCGGCCGGCATCTGGACGCGCGATCTCGGTCGCGCCCATCGTCTGGCGCGCGATGTGCGTTCAGGGATCATCTGGGTCAACACTTACCGCGCGGTGTCGGCGATGGCACCCATCGGCGGCTTCAAGAACAGTGGCTATGGACGCGAGAGCGGCATCGATTCGGTGCTGGCCTACACCGAACTGAAAACGGTGTGGATCAACCTTTCCCAGGCGCCAATGCCTGATCCGTTTGTGATGCGCTAGGAGTCCTGCGAAATGATCGAACCCGGCATTTACAAAGACGTCATGAGCTCGTTTCCGTCCGGCGTCACGGTGGTGACCACCCTTGACCCGGAAGGTGGAATCGTCGGCATCACCGCCAGCGCCTTCAGTGCGCTGTCGATTGACCCGGCGCTGGTGTTGTTCTGCCCCAACTACGCTTCCGACACCTACCCGGTGCTGCGTGACAGCAAGAAGTTCGCGATCCATTTGCTGTCCGCCGATCAGACCGCCGAGGCCTACGCCTTCGCCGGTAAGGGCAAGGACAAGGCCAAGAACATCGAGTGGCATTTGAGCGAACTCGGTAACCCGATTCTCGCCAAAGCCACCGCGATCATCGAGTGCGAGTTGTGGCGTGAATATGACGGTGGCGATCACGCGATTATTGTTGGCGCGGTGAAGAACCTGATCCTGCCAGCACAACCGGTGACGCCGATGATCTACCACAAAGGCAAGCTCGGCCCCCTGCCAACCCTGGCCTGACAGATCCACACACATCCCTGTAGGAGCTGCCGAAGGCTGCGATCTTTTGACGTTGATTCTCAAGAGCAAGATCAAAAGATCGCGGCCTTCGGCAGCTCCTACAGGGGAATTGGGGAGATTGGAGGAATGATGAGTAACGAAAAGTACGAAAAAGGCTTGAAGATCCGCACCCAGGTATTGGGCGAAGCCTACGTTCAGCGTTCAATCGACAACGCCGACGACTTCACCCGCCCCTTGCAGGAAATGGTCACCGAATACTGCTGGGGCCATGTCTGGGGTCGTGAAGGTTTGTCGCTCAAAGAGCGCAGCATGATCAACCTGGCGATGATCTCGGCGCTCAACCGTCCGCACGAACTCAAGCTGCATGTGCGTGGCGCCTTGCGTAACGGCCTGAGTCGTGAGCAAATACGCGAAATTCTGCTTCAGGTCGGTATTTATTGCGGCGTTCCGGCAGCCGTGGACAGTTTCCGGCTGGCCCGTGAAGCCTTTGCCGAAGCCGACGCCGAAGCCCCAGTCAACCCCTCGGCTGTTTAGATGCCCGTCTGGCATGGACAGCCAACCGAAAGAGCGGACCCCATGAAACGCCAGCCACTCGACGACAGCTTCAAGGTCAATCGCAACCCCGTTACCCTGCGCGAAATCGTGCTGGATAAACTGCGTAGCGCGATCATGAATTTCCAGCTCATGCCCGGTGATCGTCTGGTCGAGCGCGATCTGTGCGATCGCCTTGGCGTCAGCCGCACCTCCGTGCGCGAGGCCTTGCGTCACCTCGAATCCGAAGGCCTGGTCGAGTTCGCCGATGCCAAAGGCCCGCGTGTCGCCATCATCACATTGGCCGATGCCGTCGATATCTACGAACTGCGCTGCGTGCTCGAAGGTTTGATCGTGCAGTTGTTCACCCTGCGCGCCAAGGCCAAGGACATCAAAGCCCTGGAAAAAGCCCTCGACGACAACCGCAAGGCACTCAAGGATGGCGAGTTGCAGCAGGTAATCGACTCGGTGCAGGGTTTCTACGATGTGCTGCTCGAAGGTTCGGGCAACCATGTCGCGGCGACTCAGTTGCGTCAGTTGCAGGCACGCATCAGCTACCTGCGCGCGACTTCGGTTTCGCAGGAAAACCGGCGCGGCGCGAGTAATCAGGAAATGGAAAAAATGGTTGAGGCGATCAAGAGCGGCGATCCGCTGGTGGCGCATCAGGCCTGTGTCGATCACGTGCGCGCTGCCGCTGCGGTGGCGCTCGACTACCTCAAGCGCAAACAGGAAGAGACTGGCTCTGCCGTCAAAGGCACGCCGCCGATCACCCTGCCCATCGCGCTGAAAGAACCGCGTATAGGTCACTGATATGTTCAGCCCGAGCTTTTGCCCGAAATGCGGTGGCCCTGATCTTGGTCAGCAGATACCGCCGGGCGATACGCACGAGCGCCTGATGTGCCGCGGTTGCGGCTACATCCACTACATCAATCCGAAGATCATTGCCGGCTGCATCATCGAGCAGGACGGCAAATACCTGCTGTGCCAACGGGCGATCCCACCGCGCCCCGGCACCTGGACGCTGCCGGCCGGTTTCATGGAGAGCGGCGAGACCACCGAGCAAGCGGCGGTCCGCGAAGTCTGGGAAGAAAGCGGCGTGCGCGCGGAAATCGTCTCGCCGTATTCGATTTTCAGCGTGCCGAAGATCAGCGAGGTGTACATCATCTTCCGCGCGATCGCGCTGGAGATCACCGGGCAGTACGGGCCGGAGACCATGGATTACAAATTCTTCGCCCCGGAAGACATTCCGTGGGAGCAGATCTACTACCCGGCGATCCGGCAGATTCTCGAGCGCTATATCGAAGAGCGCCAGGCTGGGGTGTATGGGATCTATATGGGCAATGATGACAGCGGCAAGATCCACTTTATCCGCTGATCACCACCTATCCCCCCCGTCTGATCGTTCCCACGCTCCGCGTGGGAATGCAGACCGGGACGCTCCGCGTCCCTTCAGCAGCCGAACGCGGAGCGTCCGAAGAGGCGTTCCCACGCGGAGCGTGGGAACGATCATTACCGTGGGCTTCACAGTGGGGCGATGCCTTCGACGATGATGATTTGCGCCGTCGCCCATTCTTCGCGATAACGCTTCGCTTCCTGGTACGCCGCCGAGTGGTAGCACGCCACGGCTTTTTCGTAGCTCTCGAACTCGATCACCACGCTGCGCTGCGGCGTCTCGCGCCCTTCCATCGCTTCGCTGCGCCCGCCTCTTGCCAGAAACTTTGCGCCGAACGCGGCGAAGGCTGCCGGCGCGCGCTGGGTGTATTGGCTGTAGTGATCGGCATCGGCTATATCCACATGAGCAATCCAGTACGCCTTCATAGTGACCTCTTTGTTGATTTTGTATTATGGTATACCAATATATTCCCAACAAACCCTGAGAGTCCAGCATGGCCTTCAACAGCATCGAAGAAATCATCGAAGATTATCGCCTCGGCAAAATGGTCCTGCTGGTCGATGACGAAGATCGCGAGAACGAGGGCGACCTGTTGCTGGCCGCCGACCGTTGTACGCCTGAGGCGATCAGCTTCATGGCCCGCGAAGCGCGCGGGCTCATTTGCCTGACGCTGACTGATGAACATTGCCAGCGTTTGGGCCTGGAGCAAATGGTCCCGGCCAATGGCAGTGTGTTCAGCACCGCGTTTACCGTGTCGATTGAAGCGGCGGTTGGCGTGACCACCGGCATCTCCGCAGCTGATCGCGCCTGCACCGTTGCCGCCGCTGTCGCGCCGAATGCCCGCGCTGAAGACCTGGTGCAGCCCGGCCACATCTTCCCGCTGCGCGCCAAGGAAGGTGGCGTGCTGACCCGCGCCGGGCATACCGAGGCGGGTTGCGATCTGGCCCGTTTGGCCAGTCTCACCCCCGCCTCGGTGATTGTCGAGGTCATGAACGACGACGGCACCATGGCCCGTCGCCCGGATCTGGAAGTGTTCGCGCGCAAGCACGGGATCAAGATCGGCACCATCGCCGACCTGATCCACTATCGCCTGAGCACCGAACACACCATCGAGCGCATTGGCGAACGCGAGCTGCCGACGGTGCACGGCACCTTCCGTTTGATCACCTTCGAGGATCGCATCGAAGGCGGCGTGCACATGGCGATGGTCATGGGTGATTTGCGCCGTGAAGAGCCGACGCTGGTGCGTGTGCATGTGATCGATCCGCTGCGTGATCTGGTCGGTGCCGAGTACAGCGGGCCGACGAACTGGACGTTGTGGGCGGCGCTGCAACGGGTCGCGACTGAGGGGCATGGGGTTGTTGTGGTGTTGGCTAATCATGAGTCTTCGCAGGCGTTGCTGGAGCGGGTGCCGCAACTGACCCAGCCGCCACGACAGTTCAGCCGTTCGCAATCGCGGATTTATTCGGAGGTCGGGACTGGGGCGCAGATTCTGCAGAACCTTGGGGTGGGCAAGCTGCGCCATCTTGGGCCACCGCTGAAATACGCCGGCCTGACCGGGTATGACCTGGAAGTGGTCGAGAGTATTCCGTTTACCGAATGAAGCTGCCCTCACCCCAGCCCTCTCCCGGAGGGAGAGGGAGCTGACCGAGTTGTTTGCCCGCTATACACCGACCTGAGATACCGAGTCGAACTCGAGTTTTGAACAGCATGAAGATCTGCTCCCTTTCCCCCTCTCCCACTGGGAGAGGGCTGGGCGGGCGGCGTTCCGATGAGGGGCTGGATCTAAAATTTCTCCACATCTCTCAAGTGAAAAACCATCAGCCGCCAGATAACCGGTAAGGCAAAGTGCTTGCACAAAGTTTGGAATACCATAATATGATATTCCATAGACCGGACGCTTCAACGAACGTCCAGCTACTGCTCCCGATAGGCGGGCAACAACGCAAGCCCGCTCAAAAACACAACAATGAGGGCGTGAACATGGTGTTGAACAAAGCTGCAACCGCGATCTTTTTTGCGGGACTGCTCAGCGTTACCGGCCAGGCTGCAATGGCTGCCGAAAGCGTGAACTTCGTCAGCTGGGGCGGAAGCACCCAGGATGCGCAGAAACAGGCCTGGGCCGATCCGTTCAGCAAGGCCAGCGGCATCACCGTCGTGCAGGACGGCCCGACCGACTACGGCAAACTCAAAGCCATGGTCGAGAGTGGCAACGTGCAGTGGGACGTGGTCGATGTCGAAGCCGATTTCGCCCTGCGCGCCGCTGCCGAAGGCCTGCTCGAACCCCTCGACTTCAAGACCATCCAGCGCGACAAGATCGACCCGCGTTTCGTCAGCGATTACGGCGTCGGCTCGTTCTTCTTCTCCTTCGTCCTCGGCTACAACGAGGGCAAACTCGGCGCCAACAAGCCGCAGGACTGGAGCGCCCTGTTCGACACCAAGACCTACCCCGGCAAACGCGCCCTGTACAAATGGCCAAGCCCTGGCGTGCTCGAACTGGCGCTGCTGGCCGACGGCGTACCTGCCGACAAGCTCTACCCGCTGGACCTGGATCGCGCCTTCAAGAAACTCGACACCATCAAGAAAGACATCGTCTGGTGGGGCGGCGGCGCGCAGTCGCAGCAACTGCTGGCCTCCGGTGAAGCGAGCATGGGCCAGTTCTGGAACGGCCGCATTCACGCCCTGCAAGAAGACGGCGCGCCGGTTGGCGTGAGCTGGAAACAGAACCTGGTCATGGCCGACATTCTGGTCATCCCCAAAGGCTCGAAAAACAAGGACGCGGCGATGAAGTTTCTGGCCAGCGCCAGCAGCGCCAAAGGCCAGGCCGACTTCTCCAACCTGACCGCCTACGCCCCGGTCAACCTCGACAGTGTGGAGCGTCTGGATTCGACGCTGGCCCCCAACCTGCCGACTGCCTACGCTAAGGATCAGATCACTCTTGATTTCGCGTACTGGGCCAAAAACGGCCAGGCCATCGCGACACGGTGGAACGAATGGCTGGTCAAATGAAAATGGCGGCCACCGCGTCCCGTCCCTCCACTGCCACCGGGAGCGCTACCAGCGCTGCCGGTCCGGCCCACGGAACACAGGCGGTTGCGATGCAGCAAGCCCCGTCCCTCAGACAACGCTGGCGCGGCGCCGGCAACCTCGTGCCGGCGCTGTTGTTCATCGGCCTGTTCTTTCTCGCGCCGTTGATTGGCCTGCTGTTACGCGGCGTCCTCGAACCGACGCCAGGCCTTGGCAACTATGAACAACTGTTCGCCAACTCGGCGTATGCCCGGGTGCTGCTCAACACCTTTTCGGTGGCCGGGCTGGTGACGCTGTTCAGCCTGCTGCTGGGCTTCCCGCTGGCTTGGGCGATCACCTTGGTGCCGCGCGGCTGGGGGCGCTGGATCCTCAACATCGTGCTGCTGTCGATGTGGACCAGCCTGCTCGCCCGCACCTATTCGTGGCTGGTGCTGCTGCAAGCCTCGGGCGTGATCAACAAGGCCTTGATGGCGCTGGGCATCATCGATCAGCCGCTGGAAATGGTGCACAACCTCACCGGCGTGGTGATCGGCATGAGCTACATCATGATCCCGTTCATCGTGCTGCCGTTGCAGGCGACCATGCAGGCCATCGACCCGATGATTCTGCAGGCCGGCTCGATCTGCGGCGCCAGTCCGTGGACCAACTTCTTTCGGGTGTTCCTGCCGCTGTGCCGGCCGGGTCTGGCCTCCGGTGGCTTGATGGTGTTCGTCATGTCGCTCGGTTACTACGTGACCCCGGCGCTGCTCGGCGGGGCGCAGAACATGATGCTGCCGGAGTTCATCATTCAGCAGGTGCAATCGTTCCTCAACTGGGGCCTGGCCAGTGCCGGCGCCGCGTTGCTGATCGCGATCACTCTGGTGCTGTTCTACTTCTACCTGAAGCTTCAGCCGGAATCCCCGGTTGGCGCCAGTAACGCGAGGTAAGCCGACATGCTCCTGACCCCCAATGCGATGAGCCGCCGCATGCGTTTCGGCTTGTATGCAACCACTGGGCTGATCGGTCTGTTCCTGCTGTTGCCGATCGTCTTTATCGTGCTGCTGTCATTCGGTTCATCGCAGTGGCTGGTGTTTCCGCCACCGGGCTGGACGCTGAAATGGTACGGCCAGTTCTTCTCCAACCCCGACTGGATGAACGCCGCTGCGGCCAGCCTCAAAGTTGCCGTGCTGACCACGATCTTCGCTGTGGCCCTCGGTTTGCCGACGGCGTTTGCGCTGGTGCGCGGACGCTTTCCTGGCCGGGAAATGCTCTACGGCCTGTTCACCCTGCCGATGATCGTGCCGCTGGTGATCATCGCCGTGGCGGTGTACGCGCTGTTCCTCAAGCTCGGTTACACCGGGACGATGTTCGCCTTCGTCGTCAGCCATGTGATCGTCGCGCTGCCGTTCACCATCATCTCGATCATCAACTCGCTGAAGCTGTTCGATCAGTCGATTGAAGACGCGGCGGTGATCTGCGGTGCCTCGCGCCTGCAAGCGGTGTTCAAGGTGACGTTCCCGGCGATTCGCCCGGGCATGGTCGCCGGCGCCCTCTTCGCCTTTCTGGTTTCGTGGGATGAAGTGGTGCTCAGCGTGATGATGGCCAGCCCGACCCTGCAAACCCTTCCCGTGAAAATGTGGACCACTCTGCGCCAAGACCTGACGCCAGTAATCGCCGTCGCCTCGACGCTGCTGATCGGCTTGTCTGTTTTGGTCATGGTGATCGCCGCCGCATTGCGCCGGCGCAACGAAATCAGCGCCTGAGCGCCCAGGAGTACGACATGAGTGCCGTGATCAAAGACGCTTCCCAGCAGAATGACAAACCCCTGGTCAGCCTGCGCAATCTGAACAAGCACTACGGCGACTTTGCCGCCGTCGATAACATTTCGCTGGACATCAAGGACGGTGAATTCCTCACCTTCCTCGGCTCTAGCGGCTCGGGTAAAAGCACCACGCTGTCGATGCTCGCCGGGTTTGAAACGCCGAGCAGCGGCGAGATCCTCGTCAATGGTGAGTCGCTGGTGAACGTGCCGCCGCACAAGCGTGACATCGGCATGGTGTTCCAGCGTTATTCGTTGTTCCCGCATCTGTCGGTGCGCGACAACATCGCCTTCCCTCTGGCAATTCGTAAACTCGCCGCCGCCGAGCGCGACAAGCGTGTCGATGCGATGTTGAAACTGGTGCAGCTGGAACAGTTCGCTCATCGCCGCCCTTCGCAATTGTCTGGCGGCCAGCAACAACGCGTCGCCATCGCCCGCGCCCTGGTTTACGAACCACGCATTCTGTTGATGGACGAACCGCTCGGCGCCCTGGATAAAAAGCTGCGCGAGGACTTGCAGGATGAGCTGCGCCAACTGCATCGCCGGCTGGGCATCACCATTGTTTACGTAACCCACGACCAGGAAGAAGCGATGCGTTTGTCGCAGCGCATCGCGATTTTCAGTCACGGCAAGATTGTCGGTCTGGGCAGCGGTTATGACCTTTATCAGAATCCGCCGAATGCGTTTGTCGCCTCCTTCCTCGGCAACTCGAACTTCCTCAAGCTCAAGGCACAGGGCAATGCGGCGGCTTCATTTGAAGGGCAGTCACTGTCGATTCGACTGACAGCCGGGTTGCACACCGATCAGGATGTGCTGCTGATGGTGCGCCCGGAAAAGGCACTGGCGTTGAGCGTGGCGCAAGCGATCAGCGAACCGTTGCCGTCGGGTTGGAATGAGGTTTCAGCGAAGGTTGTGGAAGTGCTGTTCCTCGGCGAAAGCCAGACCTGCAGCGTGGTCACCTCGGGCGGCACATCAATGACAGTGAAAGCACTGTCAGCCGCCGGCATGCCGCTCAAGGCTGGCGACCCGGTGCAAGTACGCTGGGCCACCGCCGACGCCTGCGTCTACACCGAATGGACCGAAAGCGACCTCAACAAAGCCGCCGGCTCCCACTGAACACCCCTGTAGGAGCTGCCGCAGGCTGCGATCTTTTGATCTTGTTCTAAATGCAAGATCACAAGATCGCAGCCTGCGGCAGCTCCTACATCGGCATTCAGGATAACTGGCGGTGATTCCTTGATATAAGCCTGTCCCTCGCGCTTTGACGGTGACCTACTGTTCGATTAGTTTCCATGTACCCAACTGGCGATGATGTAAAGGTGCGCACCGGTGTTCAAAGGTCGCCGACGGTTTGGCTCAACTCAATCGGAAGAGACCTGTGCACACCATGGCCCCCCCCCTCGCTGACTCGATCCAGAGACAAGACATCACATTGGTTGCCGACGACGGTTATGCATTGTCGGCGATCCGCTACGGCGCATCCGGCGAGGCCAAAGGCAACCTGATCATGGCCGGCGCCACCGGCGTGCAGCAGCGCTTTTATCGGCGCTTTGCCGAGCATGCGGCGCGCCAGGGTTTCAACGTGCTGACGCTTGACTACCGGGGTGTCGGCCAGTCGAAACCGGCTGAGTTGAAAGGCTTTCAGATGGCGTATCTGGATTGGGCCTTCCAGGATCTGGCGGCGGCAGTCGACCTGCTGCGTCAGCAAGCATTGCCGCTGTATTGGGTCGGCCATTCTTTCGGTGGTCACGCGATTGGCCTGCTCCCCAACCACCACGCCCTGACCGCCTGCTACACCGTGGGCAGCGGAGCCGGCTGGAGTGGCTGGATGTCGCGGACCGAAGGCTGGAAAATCCGCTTTATGTGGAAGTTTGTGCTGCCGCTGATCGTCGCCCGCAAAGGCTACATGGCCTGGAGCTTATTGGGCATGGGCGATGATTTGCCGCTGGGCGTTTACAACGACTGGAAACGCTGGTGCAAAAACCCCTACTACTATTTCGATGACCCCGAGATGGCACATCTGCGTGGGCTGTACGCAGAGGTCAAAACCCCGTGCGTTTTCGCCACATCGGTCGATGATCCCTGGGCACCGCCGCGCTCACGCGATGCGTTTGTCAAAGCCATGGTGAATGCACCGCTGACCCTGCTGGATCTGCAGCCACCTCCGGACGGTCAGCCATACGGACACATGGGTTATTTTCGCGAGAGTGCGCAGCCATTGTGGGACGAGATGCTCGACTGGCTGCAAAGCATCCCCGCACACACCAGATAACCTGTAGGAGCTGCCGCAGGCTGCGATCTGTTGATCTTGCAGTTGAAAACAAGATCAAAAGATCGCAGCCTCGTTTCACTCGACAGCTCCTACAGGAATGCATTTCAAATGTGGGAGCGGGCTTGCTCGCGAAGAGTCCGTGTCAGTCATCAACAATGTTGAATGACACACCGCTTTCGCGAGCAAGCCCGCTCCCACAGAGGGTTTATGGTGTTTAGGTGATTGGGGAATAGCCTTCGATCTGATCCGGCCACGCCGTAAGAATTTCAAATCCGGTCTCCGTCACCGCCACCATATGCTCCCACTGCGCCGACAGCGAGCCGTCCTTGGTCAGCACGGTCCAGCCATCCGGCATGTTCTTCACATGCCGCTTGCCGGCATTGAGCATCGGCTCCACGGTAAAAATCATCCCGGCCTTGAGCTTCATGCCCTGATTGGGAAAGCCGTAATGCAGGATTTGCGGTTCATCGTGGTAGACCTTGCCGATGCCGTGCCCGCAATACTCGCGCACCACGCTGAAGCCTTCCTTCTCCGCCAGCGTCTGAATCGCGTGGCCGATGTCGCCCAACGTCGCGCCCGGTTTGACCACGCGAATCCCCGCGCACATGGCGTCATAGGTGGTCTTGATCAGGTGCTGCGCTTCAGGCGTTGGCTCACCGACCACGTACATGCGGCTGGTATCACCGAACCAGCCATCCTTGATCACCGCGATGTCGAGGTTGACGATGTCGCCATCCTTCAACGGCGTGCCCGACGGAATCCCGTGGCACACCACGTCATTGACCGAGGCGCAGACGGTTTTCGGAAAGCCGTGATAACCGACGTTGGCCGGCACCGCTTTCTGCACGTTGACGATGTAGTCGTTGCACAACCGGTCCAGCTCGTCAGTGGTCACGCCAGCCTTGACGTGCGGCACCAGCATTGCCAGGACTTCGGCGGCGAGTTTGCCGGCAGCACGTGATTGCGCGATGTCGGCCGGGGTGTTGATCTTGATCTGGTTTCTCATGCGCTGACGGCTTCCTGAGTCAGTTGTTGCAGATCCAGCCCGCCGTTCTGTTCGGCGCGGATCAGCAAGCGGCAAATGGCGCTGTGGTCGAGGTTGGGGTGCAGTTCGGCGAGCATGCCGATGCGCATCCAGTGCTCGGCCTGCGCGTTGATCGAGCGGCTGAGGGCGTTGCTGGAGATGCGCAGGTTCTCATGCATGTCCTCTGAAATCTTTACGATGCCCATATATGAATCCGATACGATGTGTATATGTATCGTATATTAGCCAAGCCTCGTTGAAAATTGCAAATACTCAGCCCAGCGCTGCCTCGAAAAACGACGAGATGAGCCGACTGGAGCGCCGCTCGGCCAGACAGTACAGGTAGGTCTCGGTATACAGCGCTTCACCCTCAATGCGGATCGTGCGGATTTTCGGGTCGGCAATGAATTCCGCTTCCGACACCACACCCAATCCCAGCCCGCGCACCACCGCTTCACGCAAAGCCTCGCGACTGCCGATTTCCATGGCGATCCTCGGCTTCACTTGCGCCGCATTCAGCGCCTGCTCCAGTACCAGCCGCGTGGTCGAACCGGGCTCTCGTTGCAGCAGCCGCTGCCCTTCCAGTTCTTCCAGGCGCACGCTGCCGCGATTGGCCAGCGGATGCTCATGGTGCGCAAACAAGATGATCGCGTGCCGCGCATAACGCACCGAACACAGCGCCGGGTCATCCTGACGCCCGGCCAGCACGGCGATGTCGGTCACGTAGTTTTCCAGATCCGATAACACTTGCGCCGAGTTACCCACGCGGATCGACACATCGATATTCGGATGCTGTTGCAAATAGCTGTCGACCATCTCGATCACATGAAACGGCCCCACCGCACCGACTTTGAGCTGGCCGCTGTCGAGCCGACCGGAGTCGCGCAACAGGTTGTGCGCTTCCAGTTCCAGCAAGGCCAGCCGCTGCGCGATCGGCAGCAATTGCCGTCCAACATCCGACAGCTCGATCCGCCGCCCGCGCCGATGAAACAGTTCGACGTTGTGCTGACGCTCCAGGCTTTGCACCTGCGTGGTCAGTGTCGGCTGGCTCAAACCCGACGCGCGCGCCCCAGCGCTGAAACTGCCGTGACGGGCGACCGCCAGAAAAGCCCGCAATTTCGCGCTCGACATCCATAGACTCCATCAATAGTTAAGTGCTGTTTCTCATATTGAATTGATTGAATGACTGTCACGTGACAGACCTAGCCTGTGGCAACTCCCAACCACAGCGTGGAATGCCATGAAAACAATTAACCAGTTCCTGCGTGCCGCCAGCCTTGCCGTACTTGCCCTGAGTGCCAGCCAGGTCTGGGCCAAGGACAAACTGACGATTGGCCTGATCCCCTCGGAAGACTCGCAGGCGATGATCGAATCGAGCAAACAAGTGCTCGACGATCTGCAAGCCAAGATCGGCATGCCGGTGGTGCCGTTCGTGGCCACCGATTACAACGGCATCATCGAGGCGCTGCGCTCGGGCAAACTCGACGTCGCTTATCTCGGGCCGTTCTCGTATGTGCTGGCGACCTCGGTGGCCGATGTTGAAGCGTTCTCGGTAGCCGTCACCAAGAAGACCGGCCAGAGCGCTTACAAAAGTGTGATTCTGGCGCGCAAGGACAGCGGCATCCATTCGCTGGCCGACCTCAAGGGCCATACGTTCGCGTTCGTCGACCCGAGTTCGGCGTCCGGCCATCTGTTTCCAAAAGCCGGTCTGGAACAGGCCGGTTTCGCGCCGGACAGCTTGTTCAAGCGAGTGATTTTCTCCGGCTCCCACGACGCCAGCATCCTTGCGGTCGAGAACAGGAAAGTCGACGCCGCCGCCGTGGCTGACCGCATCTTTGCCAGCGCCGTGGCCAAAGGCGTGGTCAAGCAGGATGACTTCGAAATCGTCTGGCGTTCCAAGCCGATCCCTGAATCGCCGATGGTCTGGCGCAAGGCGCTCGATCCGGAGTTGAAGAAGAAAGTCGCCGACGCGCTGGCCTCGATCAAGGACGTGCCGTGGGGTGATCAGGGCGTGCTCAATGGCTTCCAGCCCACCACGGATGCGTCCTATGACGTGGTGCGCGAAACCGCCAAGGTCCTCGATCTCGATTTGCGGAGCATGAAATGATCAGCATCCGCCAACTGAGCAAACATTACGGCAGCAATCCGGTGTTGCGCGGCATCGACCTCGACGTTGCGCCCGGCGAGTTCGTCGTGGTGCTGGGCCAGTCCGGTGCCGGTAAATCGACCTTGCTGCGCTGCATCAATCGACTGGCGCAAGCCGACAGCGGCACGCTGAACGTCGCCGGTATTGACGCCCTCGCCTGCGCGGACACCAGTGTTTTACGCCGTGAAGTGGCAATGATTTTTCAGCACCACAACGTCGTGCCGCGCTTGAGCGTGCTGAAGAATGTGCTGACCGGCCGTCTCGGTTCCGTCGGCACCCTCGCCTCGATTCTGCAACTGTTTCGCCGTGACGATGTGGCGCTGGCGATGCAATGCCTGGAGCGCGTGGAACTGGCGCACAAGGCCGGTGAGCGCACTGATTCGCTGTCCGGCGGCCAGAAACAGCGTGTCGGCATTGCCCGCGCACTGGCGCAGCGGCCGAAGGTGATTCTGGCCGATGAGCCGATCGCCAGCCTCGATCCGAAAACCGCACGACTGGTCTTGCAGTACCTGCGCGATGCCACCCGCGAACTGGGCATCACCGTGCTGTGCAATCTGCACCAGGTCGAATACGCCCGCGAGTTTGGCGACCGCGTGGTCGGCCTCGCTCACGGCAACCTGGTGTTCGATGGCCAAGCGTCGAGCATGACCGAGGCCGATCTGGCGCGAATCTATCCGGGGCAATCGGCCGAGCCATGCGCCGCCATCCCGACACCCAGCCTGACCTACCGCGCCGCCTCGAGGGCCTGAACATGCAATCGCAAAATTATCAGTGGGTCGGTGACCACCCTCGTGGCACGCGCAGCTGGCTGACCACCGCCGGCATCGTCCTGATCGTGCTGTGGACGCTGAACTGGAGCGCACAAGGCGCGCAGCTCAGCCTCGGTGAACTGGCGGCGGGATTGCCGCAGATTGGTGACTTTCTTTCGCGCACCTTTCCGCCGGATCTGAGCATTCTTCCGCGTCTGATCGCACCAGCGGTGGAGACTTTGCAGATCGCCATTTGGGGCACCTTGCTCGGGGTGTTGCTGGCGATTCCAATGTCGTTTCTCGCCGCGCGCAATCTGAGCCGCAATCGCTGGGTGTTTCACATCACGCGCCAGGCGCTGAACTTCACCCGCAGCATCAACGAACTGATCCTCGCGCTGATCTTTGTCTCGGCCGTCGGCCTCGGTCCGTTTCCCGGCGTGCTGGCGCTGGCGCTGCATGGCCTGGGCATGCTCGGCAAGTTCTTCGCCGAGAGCATCGAAGAGATCGACCAAGGCCCGATCGAAGCGCTGCAAGCCACTGGCGCGCGCCCGCTGCAAGTGATCGTGTTCGGCGTTTTACCGCAGGTCATCACTGCCTGGATCGCGGTGATTCTTTACCGCTTCGAGGTCAATCTGCGCTCGGCCACGGTGCTCGGAATGGTCGGTGCCGGCGGCTTGGGGTTCGAGCTGGTGAGCAGTCTCAAACTGTTCAAATACCCGGAAACCGCGACCTGCATCATCGTCATTACCTTCATGGTGATCGTGGCGGACGCCGTTTCCAGTCGCCTGCGTGCATCGATCCAGAGTGGCTCTTCCCATTAGCAGCCGCTGTTATCGGCTCAGCCGATTCAACCCTGCGATTTATCGATTTGTAGCGTTGTCGGCCGCCATCGAGTATGTGCCCACACGACAACAACAAGAAGGATCCACCATGACTGCCCGTTTCCAGAACCCCGTCGATACCCGTTTCGGCTGGGGCAGCCTGCAAGAACTTGCCGCCATCACCGAACAGCAGACCGTCGCCCTCGTGACCTTCCCTGAGGCGCGTGGGCTGGGGCTGGTGGATCGCCTGCAAGCCCTGCTCGGGGAGCGCCTGGTTTATGTATTCGAGGATGTTCAGCCCAATCCCGACGTCGCGCATTTGCGCAGCACCTACGAAGATTTCTGGCAGCAGGCCGGCGACTGTGATGTGGTTCTGGCTGTCGGTGGCGGCAGCGCCATTGACACTGCCAAGGCGTTGATCGTCGGCACCGCGTCGGGGCGTTTCGATGAACTGCTGAATCTGCTGGCGACCGGCAAACCGTTCACCCCGCCGCGCTGCAAACAGCTGATCGCCGCGCCGACCACCGCCGGCACCGGCAGCGAGGTCACGCCATGGGCAACCATCTGGGACAGCGCCAGCCAGAAGAAATACTCGCTGCACCTGGATTGCACCTGGCCGCGCGTGGCGATCATCGACCCGCAGTTGATGCTCACCGTACCCGCCAGCGTCACCGTTTCCACCGGGCTCGATGCGCTGTCCCATGCACTGGAGTCGATCTGGAACGTCAACGCCAATCCAGTCTCGGATACCTTCGCCATCTCGGCGATCGAAGACATTCTCGAATGCCTGCCGAGCCTGCAAAAAGACTTGTCCAGCCAGGAGCTGCGCACGCGCATGGCACTGGCGGCGCTCAAGGCCGGGCTGGCGTTTTCCAACACCAAAACCGCGTTGGCACACTCCATTTCCTATGAAATGACCTTGCGCCATGGCCTGCCCCACGGCATCGCCTGCTCCTTCACTCTGCCACTGGTGCTCGGTCTGGCGTGGGGCCATGACGCCACCCGCGACCGCGTCCTGCAGCGGGTGTTCGGCGCAGACCTGCCCAAGGCTCAACAGCAGTTGCGCGAGTTTCTCCATGCGCTGGGTGTGAAGACCGAGTTTGCCGACTACGGCGTCTCGGCCAAGGACGCCGACGACATCATTCACCTGGCGATGCAGGGCGCACGCGGCAAGAACTTCATCGGTTCTCAAGCTGCCTGACCTCGCCCGACACCTGAACAACCCAAGCTCAGCCAGCGGCGTAAAACGCTGCGGTGATTTCCTGTCGCACCAAAAAAGAGTGCACCCGCCGACGACATCCGGCGGGAATCCACAACAATAAGGAAAAGATCATGAATCGTGCCGAAACAATGCCTGGTCTCGCCGAACGTTCTGCCTCGTTCCGTGTCGCGCAGTGGCGCATGCTGCTGGCGGCGATGTTCTGCTATCTGTTTTTCTACACCGGGCGACAAACCTTCGGTTTCGCCATTCCGGGGATCCAGGCCGAGTTCGGTCTGAGCAAGGAAACCCTCGGCTGGGCCTCTGCCGCGATGCTCTGGGCCTACGCGATTGGTCAGGCGATCAACGGCAACCTCGCCGACAAATTCGGTGGCCGGCGCATCATGACCCTCGGCGCGGTGTTGTCCTGCGCGGCGAACTGGGTGACCAGTTTTGCCAGCGGTTTCTCCAGCCTGATTCTGCCATGGGGCGTCAACGGCTACTTTCAGGCCTTGGGCTGGGCGCCGGGCGGGCGGTTGATCGCCAATTGGTGGGCGGCGGGTGAGCGCGGCAAGGTTTATGGCTTCTACACTTTCGCCGCCGGTTGCGCGTCGATTCTGTCGTACGTCACCTCTATCGTCGTACTCGAAGTGCTGCAACTGGAATGGCGCTGGATCTTCCGTTTGCCGGTGCTGATGATGCTCGCCGGCGGGATCATTTTCTATCTGGTTGCCCGTGAACGGCCGCAGGACCTGGGCTTCGAACCGTTGGCCGATACCGGTGTGGCCAATACTGATGACAAACATCAGGAAGCCGCTTACGGCGCAGTCGAGTCCTCGGCACAACGCTACAAAGCCGTGCTGAAGAATCCTCGCCTGCTGATCGCCGCACTGTCGCTGGGCTTTCAGAACGCGGCGCGCTACGGCTTGATCGTCTGGGTGCCGGTGCACTTTCTCGGCGCTGACTGGAAAAGCGGCGACAGCATGATCGACCCGAAATGGATCACCGTCGCCCTCCCCGTCGGCATGGCGGTCGGCGCCCTGAGCAATGGCTGGGTGTCGGACAAGCTGTTCGGCTCCAAGCGTTATCTGGCGATCATGCTCTATATGGTCCTCGGCGCCGCGACCAGCCTGTGGATGTGGAGCCTGCCGCCGCACAGCGTCATTGGCCTGGTGGCTTTGTTCCTTTGTGGATTCTTCGTCTATGGGCCGGCATCGAGTTTCTGGGCGCTCTGCCCGGATCTGGTCGGTGCCAAACGCGCCGGCACGGCAACCGGGATCATGAACTTTTCGTCCTATCTGTTCGCCGGCTTGGCCGAGCCGATGATTGGTCGTTTGCTTGACACCACGGCAAACACGTCTCTCATCTTCATAGTGGTCACCAGCGCCTGCCTGTGCAGCGCGGCAGTGGCATTGTTCATCCGACGCTGACGGGGCTTGCATGTACCAGTATCACAAGTGGTTGCGTTCGTTTCATGCGGTGGCCAAGACCGGCAGCTTCACGTTAGCCGCCGAGTATCTCTGCGTCGGCCAGCCGACCGTCAGCGAACAGGTCAACGCACTTGAGAAAACCTTCTCGGTGGAGCTGTTCCACCGCCGTGGGCGCTACATCGAGATGAGTTCGGCCGGGCACAAGCTCTATGCGATCACCCAGGGCTTGTTCGGCCAGGAAGATGAAGCGGTGCAACTGCTGCAGAGTTTCAAACAACGCAAGACCGGCATGCTGCGCCTCGGTGCGGTGTCGCCACCGATTGCGATGAACCTGACGTATGAGCTGATGCAACGCCACCCGGATATCGAACTGGAAACTTCGTTCTCTTCGGAAAAGGACACCCTGGCGCGGTTGTTCAACTTCGATATCGACGTGGCGATTCTGGCGTTGTCGGAATTCGATGAGCGCTTTCATACGCAGCTGTATCACCGCTACCCGATCATTGCCGTGGTGCGCGATGACCATCCCTGGGCCAGCCAGACGCAGGTTCACGTCAGCGCGATCAGCAAGGAAAAATGGGTAATGCGCGAAACCAGCGCACGCACCCGGCAACTGGTGGAAGAACGCTGCAAGCGCCTCGACATCGAACTCAATTGCGTCATGCAACTGAACAGCCGCGAAGCCATCGTGCACGCAATCGTCAAAGGCATCGGCATCGGTTTCGTATCGGCCGTCGAGTACGCCGAAACGCCCGGCACCACGCCGATCACCTTTGTCGATCACCCGTTCTTTATCGAATACCACCTGTGTTGCCTCGGCATCCGCAGGAACCGGCCGGTGATTGCCGAACTGTTCGACTCAGCGCCACCGATGAATTGATTCAATCCTGCCTCAAACCGCCTGCCTTTGATTTGAGGGACGGCCAACGCTTACCTGAAAACGGAGATTGACCATGCAGTACAAGCAACCGACTCACCTGCAAGCCGCCATCCTCGACTGGGCTGGCACCGTTGTTGATTTCGGCTCGTTCGCACCAACGCAGATTTTCGTCGAAGCCTTCGCCGAGTTCGACGTCGCGGTATCACTGGAGGAAGCGCGCGGGCCGATGGGCATGGGCAAGTGGGACCACATCCGCACTTTGTGCAACCTGCCGCAGATTGGCGAACGTTACCGTTCTGCGTTTGGTCGTTTGCCAAGCGATGCTGACGTGACCGCGATTTATGAGCGTTTCATGCCACTGCAGATCGAGAAAATCGCCCTGCATTCGGCGCTGATCCCTGGCGCGCTTGTAGCGATTGCCGCGTTGCGTGACAAGGGTTTGAAAATCGGTTCGTGCTCCGGATATCCAGCGGTGGTGATGGCCAAGGTTGTCGAACTCGCGCGGGAAAACGGCTATGTCGCCGATCATGTGGTCGCCACCGATGAAGTGCCCAATGGCCGGCCGCACCCGGCGCAGGCGCTGGCCAACGTGATTGCCCTGGGCATCGACGACGTGGCCGCGTGCGTCAAGGTCGACGACACCTGGCCGGGCATTCTTGAAGGTCGCAGCGCCGGCATGTGGACGGTGGCGCTGACCTGCTCCGGCAACGCGCTGGGCCTGACCTACGAGCAATACCAGGCGCTGCCGTCGGACCGACTGGCCGAAGAGCGCGCGCGGATCGGCAAGATGTTCGCCCCTTCGCGCCCGCATTACCTGATCGACACCATCGCCGAGCTGCCGGAAGTCATTGACGACATCAACGCGCGCCTGGCACGCGGCGAAACCCCACAGTCCTGCTAACCCCACCGCCCCGGTAAGAGCTGCCGAAGGCTGCGATCTGATCGTTCCCACGCTCTGCGTGGGAATGCAGCCCGTGACGCTCCGCGTCACTGGACGCGGAGCGTCCCTAGAGGCATTCCCACGCAGAGCATGGGAACGATCTGTGGCCACGCTTGAATCGCAGGCAAAAAAAAGCTGCCACGAATGGCAGCAGAAACTTTAAGAACACGCGATGTATTGAGGTCAGCATAGACGCCGGATAATGACAGTGTCATGACAGCCGCAAATTCATTGAATCACCCCTGCCCCGTCATCAGGATGTCATCAAGATCACCGCACAATCCTCGCAAACCGTCTTGAGCCTCGCGACGGATGTTTTGCAGGGATTCCCATGAAAGACGACGCCTCGCTGTTTGCCGCCATCGACCTGGGTTCGAATGCCTTTCGCCTGATGATCGGGCAGTCAGTGCGCAGCCGCAAAGGCCTGCTGATACAGGAAGTGAAAACCCTGCGTGAACCGGTGCGGCTTGCCGAGGGTTTTGACGGTGGCGCGCTCGACGCGCTGGCGCTGGATCGCGGCTGGCAGGCATTGGCGCGGTTCGGCAAGAAACTGCGTGGCTTCGAAGCCGGTCGCGTGCGCGCGGTGGCGACCAGCGCCGTGCGCGAGGCCGACAATGCGCAGCTGTTTCTCGCCAGCGCCGAACGGCATCTGGGTTTTCCGATCGACGTTATCTGCGGCCATGAAGAGGCGCGGCTGGTTTACGCCGGCGTCACCCACGCCTTGCCGAGCGCCGTCGACATGCGCCTGGTGGTCGACATCGGCGGCGGTTCCACCGAGCTGATCCTCGGCCAGGGCGCGCAACCGTTGCTCACCGAAAGTATCGCCATCGGCAGCGGCACCTTGAGCACACGCTTCTTTCGCGGCGGCGACCTGTCCGCCGCTGCGTTACAGGAAGCCGAACGTTTCGCCATCCTGCAGTTTGAAAAAGTTGCCCGGCGCTACCGTGCTCAGGGCTGGCAGCAAACCATCGGCTCTTCCGGCACTGCGCGCATGCTGGCTAAAGTGCTCAAGGCCAATCGTCTCAACGACTACGGTCAGGACGGCATCACCTACGGCGGGCTCCTACGCCTGTCGTTGCTTCTGCTGAAGGTGAACAACGTCCAGCAATTGAAACTGGCCGGGCTGCAACCTCATCGTCAGAGCATTCTGCCCGGTGGTCTGGTGCTGATGCTGGCCGCCTTCAAAGTGTTCGGCATCGCACAAATGCTGCCGTCGGAACCGGGCCTGCGCCTCGGCGTGTTGCACGGTTTGATGAGCCAGCATTAATCCTCACCCGGCAGATTCGTCTCCCCTTCAGCGGCCTGATCGACTACCATGCCGCCGCCGGTTTCCAAACGGGATTAATAGGGAATCCGAGGTGCTTGCACAGCATCGATCGGAACTGCCCCCGCAACTGTAGGTGCTGAGCCTGCTCCACGACTGCCACTGGGTGAACCCCGGGAAGGCCGGAGCATTGGCGATGACGCATCAGTCAGGAGACCTGCCGGCACAGTGACTGACTAACCGGCGGGGTGTCCGGGAAGGACACCGTGCCGTGCGCGTCTTCCGGGATGAGCGGCCTTGCGCTGTTGCCCTGACCGCGCTCGATGGTGTGTTTCCGAACCGTACTCTGCCGCTCCCCGTACGGTTTTCCTGGAGACTGCCTCATGCTGCTGCCCCGCGTTGCCACCCTCATCACCGGCCTGTGCCTTGGCACGCTGGCCCATGCGGCACCGACTCAATACCCGCTGACCATCGAAAACTGCGGCAGCAGCCTGACCTTTGAGCATGCTCCCGCTCGTACGGTGACCATCGGCCAGGCCGGCACGGAACTGCTCTACGCCATGGGCCTGAGCGACAAAGTCGTCGGCACCTCGCTGTGGTTCAACAATGTGCTGGCCAAGTACAAGACGCAGGACGACAAGATCGAGCGCCTGGCCGACAACGAACCGAGCTTCGAATCGGTGATCGGCAAACGCCCGGAACTGGTCGCCGTGGAGCTGGAATGGATGGTCGGCCCGCAAGGTGCGGTCGGTACCCGTGAGCAGTTTCATGAGCTGAAGATTCCGACCTACCTGCTGCCCTCCGATTGCGAAGCCAAGGACAATCTGGTCGGCGCCGACGGCACGCGACTGGCGCCATTTCGCATCGACAGCATTTACAAGAGCGTGAGCCAACTGGCGCAGATCTTCGATGTGCAGGATCGCGGACACCAGCTCAACGAGCAACTCAAGGCCAGCCTTGCCAAGTCGATTGCCACCGCACAGGGCAAACAACTGAAAGACGCCAGCGCGCTGGTGTGGTTCTCCAGCGCACAAATGGACATCGAGCCCTTCGTGGCCGGGCACAAAGGCATTCCCGATTTCATGCTGAGCACCCTCGGCGTGCGCAACGTGGTGGAATCCGATGAAGAGTGGCCGACGGTCGGCTGGGAAACCATCGCCAAAGCCAACCCGACGTTCCTCGTCATCGCCCGCATGGATCGCCGTCGCTTCCCCGCTGACGACTATGAAAAGAAACTCGCCTTCCTGCGCAGCGATCCGGTGACGCGCAACATGGACGCGGTGAAAAACAACCGCATCATCATTCTTGACGCCATGGCCATGCAGGCCAGCCTGCGCATGTTCGATGGCCTGGAACAACTGGCCACGGCCATCAACGGCTACGACCTGTCGAAATGAGTGCAAGCCTGATCCGCACGTTGCTGGCCCTGGCGACATTGTTGATGGCCGTGGTGGCTGGCGTGGCCATCGGTGAAACTTCGATTGAACCGGGCGTGGTCCTGCAAGTATTGGCCAATAAGTTGTGGGGGGCCGGTTATGTGCTCGACCCCATTGATGAAGGCATCGTCTGGAACTACCGCCTGACCCGCGCACTGGTCGCCGCTGCCTGCGGTGCCGGTCTGGCGACGTGCGGGGTGATTCTGCAATCGCTGCTGCGCAACCCGTTGGCCGATCCGTATCTGCTGGGGATTTCTGCCGGCGCTTCGACCGGGGCGGTGATGGTCGCGTTGCTCGGCGTCGGTGCCGGAGTCATCTCATTGTCGGTCGGCGCCTTTGCCGGGGCGGTGACCGCCTTCGTGCTGGTGATTCTGTTGGCGCGCGTCAGCGGTTCGGCCAGCGGCACCGGGCAGATCATTCTCGCCGGGATCGCCGGCTCGCAATTGTTCAACGCGCTGACGGCATTTCTGATTACCCGCTCGGCGAGCTCCGAACAGGCGCGCGGGATCATGTTCTGGTTGCTGGGCAATCTTGGCGGCGTGCGCTGGCCCTCGGTATGGCTGGCGGTGCCGGTGGCCATCGCGGGTTTGCTGGTGTGCCTGTGGCATCGGCGGGCGCTGGATGCGTTTACCTTTGGCGCGGATTCGGCGGCGTCGCTCGGCATCCCGGTACGCCGAGTGCAGATCCTGCTAATCGGTTGCGCGGCGCTGGTGACGGCGGTGATGGTGTCGATTGTCGGCTCGATCGGTTTCGTCGGTCTGGTGATTCCGCATGCCGCGCGACTGTTGCTCGGCACCGGTCATGCCCGTCTGCTGCCTGCCAGTGCGCTGGGCGGCGCGGTGTTTCTGATTGCCGCTGACGTGTTGTCGCGCACGTTGATCAAGGGCCAGGTGATCCCGGTCGGGGTGATTACCGCGCTGGTCGGTGCGCCGGTGTTTGCCCTGATTCTGGTTGGTCGGAGATCGGCGCGATGAGCAACGTCCTCAGTTGCGCAGGCTTGACGTTCAGGGTGCGCGGCGCCGAGCTGCTCAACGGCGTCAGCCTGGAGGTCACGCGCGGTGAAACCCTCGGCATCGTCGGGCCAAATGGCTCGGGCAAATCGACCTTGCTGAAACTGCTTGCCGGATTGCGTGAACCGAGCGCTGGCGAGGTGCTGCTGGAAGGTCAGCGCCTCGGCAAAATGCCCCGTCGCAGCATCGCGCAAAAACTTGCGGTGGTGGAACAGCAGGCCGACACCGACGACGGCATTCGCGTGTTCGACGCCGTTGCACTGGGCCGCACGCCGTGGCTTTCGGCGTTGCAACCGTGGTCGCATGCCGACGACGCCATCGTCCAGCAAGCGCTGACCGACGTTGACGCGACTCACCTGCGCAATCGTCTTTGGCGTAGCCTGTCGGGCGGTGAACGGCAGCGAGTGCACATCGCCCGGGCGTTGGCGCAGCGACCGCAAATTCTACTGTTGGACGAGCCGGCCAATCATCTCGACATTCAGCATCAACTGACCATTCTCAACGTGGTGCAGGCGTTGCCGGTGACCACGTTGATCGCCCTGCATGATCTAAATCAGGCGTTGAAATGCGATCGTCTGGCGGTACTGGAGCGCGGGCGGTTGGTGGCGTTGGGCGAGCCGCTGGAGGTGCTGACACCACAGCGGTTACAGGAAACATTCGGGGTCAAAGCGCATTACCTGACGGACCCGTTCGATGGGGCACAGATTCTGCGTTTTCACGCATGAAGGCGTGCATGTGTGTCGTCTGCCACACTTGGACTGCCGCTGGACACAGTAGCAACAGCCTCCCGGCGATGCCAAGGAAATCCCCGATTCTGAACTTCACACACAACCCTTGTAGGAGTGAGCCTGCTCGCGATAGCGGTGTGTCAGTCAACTCATTACTGACTGATGCGACGCCATCGCGAGCAGGCTCACTCCTACAAGGGGTTGTGTTTATTCAGGAGGTTAAGGTGTTACGCCAGTTCTTTACGCAGCTGGCGGGCGGCGGTGACCATGTGCACCAGCGCTGCTTCGGTTTCCGGCCAGCCACGGGTTTTCAGGCCGCAATCCGGGTTGACCCACAGCCGTTCAGCGGGAATGCGCTTGGCGGCCTTGCGCAGCAGGTTGGCCATTTCCGCAGCATCCGGAATACGTGGCGAGTGGATGTCGTAGACGCCCGGGCCGATTTCGTTCGGGTAGGCAAAGGCTTCGAAAGCGTCGAGCAGCTCCATGTCGGAACGCGAGGTTTCGATGGTGATCACGTCGGCATCCATTGCCGCGATGGACTCGATCACGTCGTTGAACTCGCTGTAGCACATGTGTGTATGGATCTGCGTTTCGTCGCGCACGCCGGAAGCGCACAGGCGGAACACCTCGGTCGCCCAGTCCAGGTAATGCTGCCACTGGGCCTGACGCAACGGCAGACCTTCACGGAACGCCGCTTCGTCGATCTGCACGATCTTGATGCCGGCAGCTTCCAGGTCAACCACTTCGTCACGGATCGCCAGCGCCAGTTGTCGCGCCTGCACTTCACGGCTGACGTCTTCACGCGGGAACGACCACATCAGCATGGTCACCGGACCGGTCAGCATGCCCTTCATGACCTTGCCGGTCAGGCCCTGAGCGTAGCGAATCCACTCCACGGTCATGGCTTTCGGCCGGCTGAGGTCGCCGAAGATCACCGCCGGTTTGACGCAGCGCGAACCGTAACTCTGCACCCAGCCAAAACGCGTGAACACATAGCCGTCGAGTTGCTCGGCGAAGTACTCGACCATGTCGTTGCGCTCGGCTTCACCGTGGACCAGCACGTCGAGGCCCAGCCGCTCCTGGATTTCCACTGCATGGCGGATTTCGCTGTGCATGGCTTCGGTGTATTCGGCCAGGGTCAGCTTGCCTTGCTTGAACGACTGCCGAGCCAGGCGGATCGACGCGGTCTGCGGGAACGAACCGATGGTGGTCGTCGGGAACAGCGGCAAATCAAGACCCGCGCGCTGCTTGGCGATGCGCTGGGCGAACAGCGATTGACGCTGACTGTCCTTGGCGGTTATCGCCGCGACACGCGCTTGCACCGCCGGTTTGTGAATGCGCGGCGAAGCGGCACGGGCGGCCTGCACCGAACGGCTTTCGGTCAGGGCACGCAGGACTTTCGGCGCTTCGGGCTGGTTGACGGCCTGAGCCAGCACAGCCACTTCCTCACACTTCTGCACGGCGAAGGCCAGCCAGCTTTTCAGCTCAGCATCGAGCTTGTCTTCACGACCGAGATCCACCGGGCTGTGCAGCAACGAGCAGGATGGCGCGACCCACAGGCGATCGCCCAGACGCTCATGCGCATGCTGCAACGTCGCCAAGGCATTTTCCAGATCGCAGCGCCAGACGTTACGGCCGTTGACCACACCCAGCGATAACACTTTATAAGCCGGCAGACGATCAAGAATGGTCGGGTACTGCTCCGGTGCGCGCACCAGATCGATGTGCAAACCGTCGACGGGCAGATTGGCCGCCAGACCAAGGTTTTCTTCCAGGCCACCAAAGTAGGTAGCCACCAGCTTCTTCAGCGGATCGCGCTGGATCTGGTTGTAGGCACGCTCGAAAGCGTTTTTCCATTCCTGTGGCAGGTCGAGCACCAGAATCGGCTCGTCGATCTGCACCCACTCGACACCTTGAGCGGCAAGACGCGAGAAAATCTGGCCGTACAGCGGCAGCAGACGATCGAGCAGTTCCAGCTTGTCGAACTCGGCGCCCTTGGCCTTGCCCAGCCACAGGTACGTCAGCGGGCCGATGATCACTGGCTTGACGTTGTGGCCCAGCGCGCGGGCTTCCTCGACTTCTTCGAACAACTGCTCCCAACCCAGCTGGAACTGTTGATCAGCGCTGAATTCCGGGACCAGATAGTGGTAGTTGGTGTCGAACCACTTGGTCATTTCCTGTGCATGGGCACCGCCGCAGCAGCTGTCGCTGACGCCACGCGCCATGCCGAACAGGGTTTGCAGACTGGCTTTGCCATCGTGCGGACGGAAACGCTCAGGGATCACCCCGAACATCAGCGAGTGCGTCAGCACCTGGTCGTACCAGGCAAAATCGCCGACTGGCAGCAATTCAATCCCGGCGTTTTTCTGCAAATCCCAGTGCGCCTTGCGCAGCTCGCGACCCACTTCACGCAGGCCTGCCTCGTTCAGTTCTCCTTTCCAGAACGCCTCTTGCGCTTTCTTCAGTTCGCGGTCGCGACCGATGCGCGGAAATCCAAGGGAATGGGCCAGTGCCATAACAAACAACTCCAATGTCTTGTTGATGGCGACCATTGTCGACAGCGGTCACGATTGAGACAAACTCATTTTAATCTTGATGATCACGAGTTCCACTCATGATCACCGCGATCACTGGAAAACGCTTTGGCACCGTTGCGATAGCAGAATGACCGAGCGGTTTCCCTGCAGGATATTGCTGCGCAGATCAAGCGCTGCGCGGCGCTGAAGACGCCCTTTGAATACTCGATGGCGCCTCCCTGTAAACCCACGAAAATCTTGCCGTCGCGGCCTCCGATTTGGTTCTATGGTTAGATCGAAATGGCAGTATTTCCAACGGACTAATGGTTGCGACAGTCCCTGTCTGAGCCTATGTTGCACGCGAGTCTTTTCCCCGCGAATGGAACGCGATCAACACCACAAAGAGGTGAAGAAATGTCTAAGGAATCACGCCCTGCCGTACTTGGGCTGATCGGCAATACTCCGCTAGTGCAAGTCACCCGTTTCGACACTGGTCTGTGCACACTGTTTCTCAAACTCGAATCGCAGAACCCCGGTGGCTCGATCAAGGACCGTATCGGTCTGGCGATGATCGATGCGGCTGAACGCGATGGTCGCCTGCAACCCGGCGGTACCATCGTCGAGGCCACTGCCGGCAACACCGGCCTCGGTCTGGCACTGGTTGGCCGCGCCAAAGGCTATCGTGTGGTGCTGGTGGTGCCGGACAAAATGTCCACCGAAAAAGTCCTGCACCTGAAAGCCATGGGCGCCGAGGTGCACATCACCCGCTCCGACGTCGGCAAGGGCCATCCGGAGTATTACCAGGACGTCGCCGCCCGTTTGGCGAAAGACATTCCCGGCGCATTCTTCGCCGACCAGTTCAACAACCCGGCCAACCCACTGGCCCACGAATGCAGCACCGCGCCGGAAATCTGGGCACAGACCGAACATGATCTGGACGCCATCGTCGTCGGTGTCGGTTCGGCAGGGACGCTGACCGGCCTGAGTCGCTTCTTCAAGCGGGTGCAACCGGATCTGGAAATGGTCCTCGCCGATCCGATCGGCTCGGTCATGGCGCAATACAGCCGTGACGGCACGATGCCGACGCCCGGTTCATGGGCGGTGGAAGGCATTGGCGAGGACTTCATTCCGTCGATTACCGATCTCTCCAGCGTGCGTCACGCCTACTCGATCAGTGACGAGGAAAGCTTCTCTCACGCCCGCCAGTTGCTCAAGGCCGAAGGCATTCTGGGTGGTTCGTCGACCGGCACCCTGCTCGCCGCCGCGCTGCGTTATTGCCGCGAACAGACCGAACCGAAACGCGTGGTCAGCTTCGTCTGCGACACCGGTACGCGTTATCTGTCGAAGGTTTACAACGACCAGTGGATGACCGATCAAGGCCTGTTGCAGCGCAAGGGCTACGGCGATTTGCGTGATTTGATCGCTCGCCGTTTCGAAGATGGCCGCGTCATCAGCGTCGGCCCTGACGACACCCTGCTGACCGCGTTCCAGCGCATGCGCCTGGCGGATGTTTCGCAACTGCCAGTGCTGGTGGAAGGCAAGCAACTGGTCGGCGTGATCGACGAATCCGACATCCTCCTGCCGGTGCACGAAGATGCCGCGCGCTTCAGTCAATCGGTCTCCAGCGTGATGACTGACAAACTGCAAACCCTCGCCCCCGGCGCTACGCTTGCCGAACTCGAAGCGGTGCTCAGCCGTGGCCTCGTCGCGATCATTGCCGACGCCTCAGGCTTCCACGGTCTGATCACCCGCACCGACATGCTCAACCAATTACGGAGATCCCTCGCATGAGTCAGCACGACGATAAATCCCAAGGCTTCGCGACCCGGGTGATCCACGCCGGGCAGGCGCCGGACCCGACCACCGGCGCACTGATGCCGCCGATCTACGCCAACTCCACCTATCTGCAAGACAGCCCCGGCGTGCACAAGGGTTTCGATTACGGGCGCTCGCACAACCCGACGCGTTTTGCCCTCGAGCGCTGCGTTGCCGATCTCGAAGGCGGCACGCAGGCCTTCGCGTTCGCCTCGGGGCTGGCGACGATTTCGACCGTGCTGGAATTGCTCGATGCCGGTTCGCACATTGTCTCTGGCAACGATCTGTACGGCGGCACATTCCGCCTGTTCGACAAGGTGCGTCAGCGCAGTGCCGGGCACCGTTTCAGCTTTGTCGATCTGACGGATCTGTCGGCGTTCGAAGCCTCGTTGCAGGACGACACGCGCATGGTCATGGTCGAAACGCCGACCAACCCGCTGCTGAGCCTGTCAGACCTGGCGGCCATCGCCCGTATCTGCCGGGCACGCGGGATCATCTCGGTGGCTGACAATACCTTTGCCAGCCCGTATATCCAGCGCCCGCTGGAGCTGGGTTTCGACATCGTCCTGCACTCGACCACCAAGTACCTGAACGGCCACTCCGATGTGATCGGCGGTATTGCCGTGGTTGGCCAGAACGCTGAGCTGGCCGAGAAGCTCGGCTTTTTGCAGAACGCAGTCGGCGCCATCGCCGGTCCGTTCGATGCGTTTCTGACCCTGCGCGGGGTGAAAACCCTGGCGCTGCGCATGGAGCGTCATTGCAGCAACGCACTGGATCTGGCGCAGTGGCTGGAGCAGCAGCCGCAGGTCAAACGGGTCTATTACCCAGGACTGGAATCGCACCCGCAACACGCCTTGGCCAAGCGCCAGATGCGTGGTTTCGGCGGCATGATCTCGGTGGATCTGAACAGCGATCTGGCCGGCGCGCGACGCTTCCTCGAGAACGTGAAGATCTTTGCCTTGGCGGAAAGCCTCGGTGGCGTCGAGAGCCTGATCGAGCACCCGGCGATCATGACTCACGCGACCATCCCGGCGGACACCCGCGCGAAACTCGGCATCGGTGATGGGCTGGTGCGCCTGTCGGTGGGGGTCGAGGACGTCGAAGACCTGCGCGCCGACCTGGCGCAGGCGCTGCAGTCGATCTGACCTGGCGAGAACGACAAAGCCCGCACGAAGCGGGCTTTGGAGTTCGAGTAGGCGGCCAGTGCTGGTCTCTGGCTTACAAGGTTTATCGGGCTTCCCACAGTACCGGACCAAATTGAAAAGGTACGGCCTCGGCTGCTTCACACGGCATAAGGGCTGGATCTCAGCGCGGAGATCTTTCTAACCGTGTACCCTTCGGAGCGCGCCCCACGCCCCCTTGCTATCCGATTGCGCATCAGTCTGCGTCTTCGCCTACACCTTTGAGCCTAGCAAAGGCTCGCTCGCCCAGACTGGCATTTTTAGATTGATTTCGCCTTTGCCCGCCAAGTGAAGGAAACGAAACGCCTAACGCCCGTCGATCCCCCCGCCATGCCGTAACGGTTCAGTGATCTATACTGATTCAGTTCGATACTTATTACGTCGACACCCGTGCGCCTGACGGTGCGCTCGTGCCTTTCGCCAACCAGATCAACCCGAGCCAATGAGTCGTAGCGCCAGTCATCGTACGGCGGACGATGCGTTAACGCTTTGTGGCTGCCGGGTCGTGGAGAAAATCATGAAATACAGGCTTTTGTCAGGCGTGGTTCTGGCGGTTGCGGCTGCGGTTGTAGTGCCTGGGGCATGGGCGGCGCAGCCTCAGGCGGTGGCTTCTGATGGTTCCGATCATGTCGGTGCCGGTGCGGTGGCTTCTGACGGTTCTGATCATGTCGGCGCCAGCGCGGTAGCTTCTGACGGTTCTGATCATGTCGGCGCCAGCGCGGTAGCTTCTGACGGTTCTGATCATGTCGGCGCCAGCGCGGTAGCTTCTGACGGTTCCGATCATGTCGGTGCCGGTGCGGTGGCTTCTGATGGCTCTGATCATGTCGGCGCCAGCGCGGTGGCTTCTGACGGTTCCGATCATGTCGGTGCCGGCGCGGTGGCTTCTGATGGTTCTGATCATGTCGGCGCGGGTGCGGTGGCTTCTGACGGTTCCGATCATGTTGGTGCCGGTTCGGTGGCTTCTGATGGTTCCGATCATGTCGGCGCGGGTGCGGTGGCTTCTGACGGTTCCGATCATGTTGGTGCCGGTGCCCTGGCTGCCGATGGCGCTGATCGTACGGGCATCAATCGATTTGCCTATTCCCGTGTCGGTGTCGGCTCTGATCGGGTCGCTTCGGCGCTGATGACCGGCAGTTATTCCGACCAGTTCAACAGCCCTCAATAACCCCTTCTCTTGCGGGGAACGGCATCCCTGTAGGAGTTGTCGAGTGCAACGAGGCTGCGATCTTTTGATCTTGTCTGTTAAAAACAAAATCAAAAGATCGCGGCCTGCGGCAGCTCCTACAGGGGGAATTTTATGGGTCGACTTGTGCCATGAGGTCGGGCACCGATTCCGGGCGTTTCGCATAGCGCTGCGCCAGCACCGCGCAGACCATCAATTGAATCTGATGAAACAGCATCAACGGCAGAATCAACACGCCAATGGTGCTGCCGGCAAACAACACCTGCGCCATCGGTACACCGGTGGCCAGGCTCTTTTTCGAGCCACAGAACAGAATGGTGATGCGGTCTTCCTGACTGAAGCCGAAGGCCTTGCCGAGCACCGTCGATGCCAGCAACACCAACGCCAGCAGGATGCAGCAAACCACCACCAGCCCGAGCAGATCGACGACCGGAATCTGATGCCAGATGCCTTCGTTGACCGCCTCGCTGAACGCACCGTAAACCACCAACAGAATCGAACCCTGATCGACGAACTTCAGCCAGTTCTTGTTGCGCCCCACCCATGCGCCGATCCAGCGGCGGGCGATCTGCCCGGCAACGAATGGCAGGAGCAATTGCACACTGATTTTCAGGATCGCGTCCAGCGTCGAACCGCCATCACCGTGGACGTTGAGCAGCAGTGTCACCAGCAATGGCGTGAGGAATATGCCGAACAGGCTCGACGCCGCTGCGCTGCAAATCGCCGCCGGAATATTGCCGCGCGCCAGCGAAGTAAAGGCAATCGCCGATTGCACCGTGGCCGGCAGCGCGCAGAGGTAGAGCATGCCCATGTACAGCTTGTCGCCGACCAGCGGTGACAGCAGCGGTTTCAACGCTAACCCCAGAATCGGGAACAACACAAAGGTCAGGCCGAACACCAGCAAGTGCAGGCGCCAATGACCGGCACCGGCGATGATCGATTCGCGAGAGAGTTTGGCGCCGTGCAGGAAAAACAGCAGTGCAATAGCGAGGTTGGTCAGCCAGCCGAAGCCGACCGCGACCTGGCCGCTGGCCGGCAGGAAGCTGGCGAGCAGCACAACGCCGATCAGGGTCAAGGTGAAGTTGTCGGGCAAGAATCTTGGGCGCGTCATGGTTTGCTCATCCGGGGGTTGCCAGTACGTGACAGCGACTTTAACGTGAGTGCAAATTACCGACTAACGCCGAAGATCCTCCAGATGCCGCCAAAAGGACACGACAAAAGCGTCAGACGCAGCATTCCCGGGCTTCCCAGCCTGCCGCGTCCGTTGTACGGGCGCACCGAATCACTGCCCAATCGTGCGTTGACTCGCCGTCACAGTCACCCGTGGGTGCAATTGTCGTACGCGATTCAGGGTGTGCTCGAAGTGCAGACCAGCGCCGGCCGCTTCGTCGCGCCGCCGGAGCGCGCGGTGTGGATTCCGGCGGGTGTGCCGCATCGGGTGTTCAGTTCGCCGCACACCGAGATGCGCAGTCTGTACATCGATTGCAGCGTCGCCGGCTGGGCCGCCGAGCGTTGCCATGTGCTCGGGGTCAGCGATTTGCTCAGAGAACTGATCCGCGCCTTCAGTCAGGTGCCGGTGGAGTACGACCTGAGCGGCGCACACGGGCGGCTCGCGCAAGTGATCCTCGATCAACTCGCCGAAGCCCCGCCGATCGACCTGATGCTGCCGCTGCCACAAGACGCGCGCCTGAAGCAGATCTACCAGAGCCTGGAGCAGCATCCGGAACAGCAGACCACGCTGAGTCACTGGAGCGAAAAATTCGGCGTCACCGAGAAAACCCTCACGCGGCTGTTTCTGCGCGACACCGGCCTGACCTTCCGCGCCTGGCGGCAACGCTTGCGCTTGCTCGGCGCACTGACACCGCTGGAGCGCGGCGAACGCGTCACCGACGTGGCATTGGCCTGCGGATATGACTCGACCTCGGCGTTCATTTCAGCATTCCGCCAGCAGTTCGGAGAGACACCGGGGGAATTTTTCCGCTGAATAACCCGATAATTATCGAACTTGCGCGAGCCTTTGCTCGAAGTTCAAGGTAGAGTTACGTCCATCGAAAATCTTTCTGCACGTTTCACAACAACAATGATGAACAACCCTTTTGAGAACCTGACGGCGGTAATGACATGATCGAAGTCACTGAAGTTTCCATTGCCCAGCTACGCGCGGCGCTGCAATCTGGCCAGACCACTTCGGTCGAGCTGGTGCAGGCCTATCTGGCGCGAATCGATGCCTACGATGGCGCGGACAGCGCCACCGCACTCAACGCGGTGGTCGTGCGTAACCCCGACGCACTGCAAGAAGCGCAGGCCGCCGACGACCGTCGCGCCAAAGGCGAAACCCTCGGTCCGCTCGATGGCATTCCCTACACCGCCAAGGACAGCTACCTGGTCAAAGGCCTCACCGCCGCGTCCGGAAGCCCGGCATTTGTCGATCTTGTCGCGCACCGCGATGCATTCACCATCGAGCGCCTGCGCGCCGCCGGGGCGATCTGTCTGGGCAAGACCAACATGCCGCCGATGGCCAATGGCGGCATGCAGCGCGGCGTCTACGGTCGCGCCGAAAGTCCGTATAACGCCGATTACCTGACCGCACCCTTTGCCTCCGGCTCGTCCAACGGTGCCGGCACCGCCACGGCCGCCAGTTTTGCCGCATTCGGTCTGGCCGAAGAAACCTGGTCGAGCGGTCGCGGCCCGGCGTCGAACAACGGTTTGTGCGCCTACACGCCTTCGCGCGGGGTGATTTCGGTGCGCGGCAACTGGCCGCTGACGCCGACCATGGACGTGGTCGTGCCTTACGCGCGGACCATGGCTGATCTGCTCGAAGTGCTCGACGTCGTGGTTGCTGAAGACACCGACACCCGTGGCGATCTGTGGCGCCTGCAACCGTGGGTGCCGATCCCCAGCGTGATGTCCGTGCGCCCTGCTTCCTACGCGGAACTGGCGGTGAAGGCCGACGCTCTGGCCGGCAAACGTCTGGGCGTGCCGAAGATGTACATCAACGCCGACCCCGACGCCGGCACCAGCGCAGAGCCGGGCATCGGTGGCCCGACCGGGCAACGCATCAACACCCGTGAATCAATGATCGACCTGTGGAAACAGGCGCGCGCCGCCCTCGAAGCCGCCGGCGCCGAAGTCATCGAAGTCGATTTCCCGCTAGTGTCCAATTGCGAAGGCGACCGTCCCGGCGCGCCGACCGTGTTCAATCGCGGCATCGTCTCCAAAGAGTTCCTGCACCACGAACTGTGGGATCTGTCGGCCTGGGCCTTCGATGATTTCCTGCGGGCCAACGGTGATCCAAAACTCAATCGCCTGGTCGATGTCGACGGGCCGAAAATCTTCCCGCACGACCCGGGGACCCTGCCCAACCGTGAAGGTGATCTGGCCGCTGGCATGGATGAATACGTGCGCATGGCCGAGCGTGGCATTACGCCGTGGGATCAGATTTCAACGTTGCCCGACGGTCTGCGCGGCCTGGAGAAGACCCGCAAGCTCGATCTGGAAGACTGGATGGATGCGCTGAAACTCGACGCCGTACTGTTCCCGACGGTGGCCGACGTCGGTCCGGCGGATGCCGATGTTAATCCGCAATCGGCGGACATCGCCTGGAGCAACGGTGTCTGGGTCGCCAACGGCAACCTCGCGATCCGTCACCTCGGCGTGCCGACGGTAACGGTGCCAATGGGTGTCATGGCCGACATCGGCATGCCGGCCGGATTGACCTTCGCCGGTCGCGCTTATGACGATTCGACGCTGCTGCGTCTGGCCTCGGCGTTTGAATCGACAGGCTCCAAGCGTTTGGTACCACCGCGCACGCCGCCGCTGTCCTGAACAAAAACGGGGTCGGGATTGATCAGTCCCGACCCCGTTTGCAGTCAGCGATCCGCCAATTCCTCCAGCAAATCGGCTGACGGCACGAAATACAGGCTGCCGGTGACGGCGGTGCTGAAATCCAGCAACTTGTCGTAATTGCCCACTGGCTTACCGACAAACATGTTTTCCAGCATCTGCTCCATCGGTTCGGGCGAACGCGCGTAGCCGATGAAAAACGTGCCGAACTCCCCCGCTCCCGGCCGACCGAACGGCATGTTGTCGCGCAGGATCTTCACTTCCTCGCCCGCTGCGTTAGTGATGGTGGTCAGCGCACTGTAGGAATTGCTCGGTTTGACGTCTTCACCCAGTTCGATATCCGATAACTTCGTGCGCCCGATCACTCGCTCTTGGGCCTCGACACTCAAACCGTTCCACGCGGTCATGTTGTGCAGATACTTCTGCACCAGCACGTAACTGCCGCCGCTGAAGTCCGCATCTTCATCACCGACGATGGTGAAATTCACCGCTTTGCGGCCGACCGGGTTTTCCGTGCCGTCGACAAAACCGATGATGCTGCGCATGTCGAAATAGCGGAACCCCTGAACCTCGTCGACCACCGTCACGGCATCGCCGAGCACGGCCATGATCTGTGTGGCCAGCTCAAAACACAGGTCCATCTGATCGGCGCGGATGTGCAGCAACAGATCGCCCGGTGTGGCCGGTGCGTGGCGCCCTGCGACGCCGAACTCACGAAAACCGTGCAATGACGCCGGACGTGGACTGCCGAACAGGCGATCCCAGGCATTCGAAGAAAACCCGCAGATACACGTCAGGTTGCCCGCCGGTACGCGCTTGCCCACCGAGCGCACCAGCCCGGCGACATCGCCGCACCAGCCCTTCACTTTTTCCGCTGCGTCAGGGCCGGCATTGAGCGTTGCGACGATGAAAATCGCACTGCTGGTGATCGGACTGCCGACTGCTTGAGGTTCCAGAGGGTCGTTGCTCATCGCTGAAATAGTCGCTCCAAAAAAAGAGGTTCGAGAAAGGATCTAATCGCCGCCGCGCACCCGACACTTCGTTTTTAACGAACTGTTGCGCAGAAATAAACGATTTTTCTTTGCCGCAGCGTCGTCGCTAGCATGACCTCGTCTGACTCTAAACCAATAAGACCGGGAGCGTGACATGTCTGCCACGAACATCAATATCGGCGAACCGTGGATGTGGGGCGCCTTCATCGTTTTCGTTCTTGCCATGCTGGCATTGGACCTGTTTGTCTTCGGCGGACGCAAGGCGCACCGCGTGTCAGTGCGCGAAGCGTTGTCCTGGGTCATTGCCTGGTGCCTGCTGGCACTGAGCTTTGCCGGCCTGCTCTGGTGGTATCTGAACGGCAGCTTTGGCGGCGAAATCGCCCGACAGAAAACCCTCGAATTCCTCACCGGTTATCTGATCGAACAATCGCTGTCGATCGATAACATGTTCGTCTTTGTGATGATCTTCAGCTACTTCGCCGTGCCGCCGGAGTTGCAGCGCCGGGTGCTGCTGTACGGTGTGCTCGGGGCGATCGTGATGCGCGCGGTGATGATCTTTGCCGGTGTGTGGCTGGTCTCGCAGTTCGAATGGCTGCTGTACGCGTTCGGTGTGTTCCTGATCGTCACCGGGATCAAGATGCTGGTGTTCGCCGAGCAGCAACCGGATCTGGATAAGAATCCGTTGCTGCGCTGGGTGCGTGGGCATTTGCGCATCACCAGCGGCTTTCATGGCGAGCGGTTCTTCGTCCTGCAGAACGGCGTACGCTGGGCGACGCCGATGTTTCTGGTGCTGGTGCTGATCGAGGCCAGCGACCTGATGTTCGCGGTCGACAGCATCCCGGCGATCTTCGCCGTCACCACCGATCCGTTCATTGTCTTCACCTCGAACATCTTCGCGATCATGGGATTACGCGCGCTGTACTTCCTGCTGGCGGACATGGCTGACCGCTTTCATTTGCTCAAGTATGGGCTGGCGATTGTGCTGGTGTTTATCGGCGGCAAGATGGTGTTGATGCCGTGGCTGCACATGCCGGTGGAGTGGTCGCTGGTGGTGGTAGGTGGGGTGATTCTCGGCTCGGTCCTGCTGAGCCTGCTCATCTCCCGCAAAGAGAACCGCACGCACTCCCTGTAGGAGTTGCCGCAGGCTGCGATCTTTTGACTTTGATTTTTAAAAACAAGATCAAAAGATCGCAGCCTGCGGCAGCTCCTACAGGGGGATTTCGTCTGGACGAAGGTTATTTATCGGATTTGATGCTGGTCCAGACGCGGGTGCGTACGCGTTCGAGTTTCTGCGGCAATGGCTGGACGACGTAGAGGTTTTTCAGCGCTTCGGGAGTCGGTGTCAGGTTCGGGTTGTCGGTGATCTCTTTGTTGATCAGCGGGATCGAATCCTTGTTCGCATTCGGGTATCCGAGGAAGTCACTGATCGGCGCGATGACTTTTGGATCAAGCAGGGTGTTGAGGAATTCGTGGGCCTCTTCGACGTTCTTCGCGCTCTTCGGAATCGCGAAGGTGTCGAACCAGATCGGCGCGCCCTCCTTCGGCAAGCGCCAGTCGACGACCACACCATTTTTCGCCTCTTTGGCGCGGTTGCCGAACTGATAAAAACTGCCGGAGTAACCGATGGCCACGCAGATGTCGCCATTGGCGATATCGGTCATGTATTTGGCCGAGTTGAAGTAGGTCACGTAAGGGCGAACCTTGAGCATCAACTCCTTGGCTTTTTCGTAATCGGCGGGGTTTTGGCTGTTTGGGTCGAGGCCGAGATAATGCAGGGCCAGCGGGAGGATTTCCGTCGGTGAATCGAGCATCGCTACACCGCAGGATTTGAGCTTTTCCATGTTCTGCGGCTTGAACACCAGATCCCAGCTGTCCACCGGCGCGTTATCGCCCAATGCCGCCTTGACCTTGGCCGGGTTGAAGCCGATCAGCACGGTGCCGACCATGTAAGGCACGCCGTACTGGTTGCCCGGATCGTTCTTGCCCAGCAGTTTCAACAACTCCGGATCCTGGTGGCTCCAATTCGGCAGCTTGGACTTGTCGAGTTTCTGGAACACGCCGGCCTTGATCTGCGTTTCGAGGAACTGGTTCGACGGCACCACGAGGTCGTATCCAGAGTTGCCGGTCAGCAATTTGGCTTCGAGGGATTCGTTGGTGTCGAAGGTGTCCCAGGTCACTTTGATGCCGCTTTTCGCAGCGAAATCCTTGGGTACGGCCGGCAGGATGTAATCCGCCCAGTTGTACACGCGCAGTTCGCGTTGCTCGGCCTGGACAGCGCTGGCCAGCAGCGTCAGCCCACACACGGTGGCGCCCAGAATGCGTTTCATCGTGACCATGGTTGTTTCCCCAGAATGCGGCGTGAGTTCGATGGTTTTTATGTTCTGTACACGGCAGCGGCTGCAAGGGTAGCCGAGGGCAAAAAAGATCCAGCGTCTAGTTGTGGTTTTGATTCTTGCCGACAGCGTAGACGGATCACAGTGGGGAATGGGCCAAAAGGGGATCGATATGGCCAATATGAATGACCACCGGGATGCGTGAGCATCCCGCAGATCACTTGTGGCGAGGGGATTTATCCCCGTTGGGCTGCGAAGCGGCCCCCTTCAACCCAAGGGAGAAACGCATTCGCTGATTTCACGACTGCTGCGCAGCCGAACGGGGATAAATCCCCTCGCCACAGTTTTAGCTGCGGGATGACTCAGTCTGTGTACCCCAGTTTCGCCGCCCTGCTCTGCTGGACCTGGCCGCGTGTCGCCAGGCAGTAATACAGCGGAACGGTGACGACCAGACCCACCAGCCACGACAGATCCGCGCCATCAACCAGATTGGCGTAAGGCCCGACATACAGCGACGTATTGGCGAACGGTAGCTGCACGATAATGCCGATGAAGTAGGCAATGATCGCGTGCAGATTGAAGCGCCCGTAAACCCCGCCGTCAGCCCGGAAGATCGAGGTGATGTCGTAGTTGCCACGCTTGATCAGGTAGAAGTCGATCAGGTTGATCGAGGCCCACGGCACCAGCACCAGCAACAGCGCCAGAATCAAACCGATGAACTCGGAAATGAAGTCCGCCGACGCGCCGAGCGCGACCACACAGCAGCCTGCCAGTACCACGCTCGACAACATCACGCGCACCTTGATGCTCGGCGTCCATTGGCTGGCGAACGTCTGGATCGAGGTGATGATCGACAGCACCGCACCATACAGATTCAACGCGTTGTGGCTGATGATATTGAGCAGAAACAACACCATCAGAATCGGCCCCAGCCATCCGGTGGACTGCTTGACCGCAACCATCGCTTCGGTGCCTTCCGGCGTCGCCAGCACCGCAACAGCGCCAAAACTGAACGACAGAATCGTACCCAGCGTCGCGCCCAGATAGGTCGCCCAGAACGGCTTGGCGATGCCGATGTCGGCTGGCAGATAACGCGAATAGTCGGAGACGTACGGCGAGAAACTGATCTGCCAGATGATCCCCAGCGACACCGTCGCCAGCCAGCCGGACAGGTTGAAACTGCCACGGGTGAAGAAGTCCGCCGGCAAGTCATGGGCGAAGATGTAGATGAAACCGGCGAGCAACGCGCTGCCCATCACCCAGGTGCCAATGCGGTTCAGCGTGTGGATGAAGTTGTAGCCGATCACGCCGATGGCCGTAGCGGCCAGTGCGCCGATCAAAATACTCAGCGGCGCCGGCACCGACGGCGCAATGCCGACGATGGATTTCCCCGCGAGGACAATGTTGGAAATGAAGAAGCCGATGTAAATGATCGCCGCGAAAAACACGATCAACAGTGCGCCATAACGACCGAACTGACCGCGACTCTGGACCATCTGCGGAATGCCCATGCGCGGGCCTTGTGCCGACGCCAGCGCAATCACTACGCCGCCGATCATGTGCCCCAGCGCAATCGCCAGCAGGCCCCAGAGCAGATCGAGATGGAACACCTGAACCACCATGGCGCCGGTGACGATGGGCAGTGGCGCAATGTTGGTGCTGAACCAAAGGGTGAAAAGGTCGCGGGCCTTCCCGTGGCGTTCCGCGAGTGGGACGTAATCGACCGTGTGATTCTCGATCAACGGATCTTGCCGGGACATCTGGGACATATGCATGAACTCGAGTTTGTCTGTTCTTATCGTTGTATGAAGCCAAACCGGGGGGACTCTCTGGCCGCCCCTCAGATGCGAACCATATTATGGTATTCCAAGCTTTGCACAAGACTGATCCGGCAATTTGAGCGCTACCTGATCCGCTATCCTCGCTGATCACGCTCTCCTTTGACTAGGCAAAAGCCCCGTAAACATTGACTTTCCGACGAAAGCAGCACGTTTATCGGTTCAACTGTAAATCCCTTGCAAAGAATGTATTACGGTATACCATCAGACCTACAAACACATAAAAACCGCGTCACAACACCCGAGGACCACCCAATGATCGATGCTGCCATCTATAAACAAGTCATGGGCTCGTTCCCGTCCGGCGTCACCGTGATCACCACGCTGGATGACGACGGCCAGATCGTCGGCCTGACCGCCAGCGCGTTCAGTTCGCTGTCGATGGACCCGGCGCTGGTGCTGTTCTGCCCCAACTACAGCTCCGATTCCTATCCAGTGCTGATCAAGAACAAGCGCTTTGCCATTCACGTTTTGTCCGGCGGACAGCAAAGCGAAGCCTATGCCTTCGCGCGCAAAGGCAAGGACAAGGCGCAGGGCATCGAGTGGACGTTGAGCGAGTTGGGCAACCCGATCCTGGCCAATGCGACGGCGGTGATCGAGTGCGAGTTGTGGCGCGAATACGAAGGGGGCGACCACGCGATCATGGTCGGCGCGGTGAAGAACCTGATCGTGCCTGAGCAGGTTGCCGGACCGCTGGTGTATTGCCACGGCAAGATGGGTGCGTTGCCTGCCGTTGCTTGATTCCCCAAAACAACACGTAACCCTGTGGGAGCGAGCCTGCTCGCGAAGAGGGTGTGTCAGACAACGATGGGTTGAATGACACACCGCTTTCGCGAGCAGGCTCTCTCCCACAGATTTTAGGGTGTTTGTGCGGGCGAAATCAGGTCCGGAACCGGCTTACCAGTTGATTCAACGTCTGTGACAACGCCGTCAGATTCTGCGCATCCTGCCGCGTCGAATCCGCCAGGCTCGCCACCAACTGCGCATCACCATGAATCTGGCTGATATGCCGATTGATGTCCTCGGCCACTTGATGCTGCTCCTCCGCTGCGGTGGCAATCTGCGTGTTCATGTCGCGGATCACGTCCACCGATTCGCGAATCAATTCAAAGCTCGCCCGCGCCTCATTGATCGACACCACAGTCTCCTGCGACACCTCAAGGCTCGCATGCATCTGCTTGCCCATCTGATGCGTGCGGCGCGCGAGGTTGCCGAGCAAGGCGTCGATCTCGCCGGTGGAATCCGCCGTGCGCTTGGCCAGCGCGCGCACTTCATCGGCGACTACGGCAAAACCACGGCCCTGCTCTCCCGCCCGCGCGGCTTCAATTGCCGCATTCAGCGCGAGCAGATTGGTCTGCTCGGCAATCGAGCGGATGGTGCCGAGAATCGACTGGATGTCGGTGCTGTCCTGCTCCAGTTGCTGCATCGATTCGGCGCTGTGGCCGATCTCCTGACTCAAGCGCCCGACATTGCTCACCGCCGCATCGATCTGCTGCTGCCCGGTGTGCGCCTGACGCTGGCCGTTATCAGCCGAGTCCGCAGCCTGGCTGCACGAACGCGCAACTTCGTTGGAGGTGGCGACCATTTCATGAAACGCCGTCGAGACCATGTCCACCGCCTCGCGCTGCCGTGAGGCCACTTCCGCCATTTCCGCCGAGACCTCGGTGGCGCTGCCGGAGCTGCTGTGAATCTGCCCGGCCGCCTGACCGATGCGCTGAATCAACGTGCGAATCGCTTCAAGAAACTGATTGAACCAGCCAGCCAATTGCGCGGTTTCATCCTGCCCGCGCACCTCCAGCCGCGCTGTCAGATCGCCCTCGCCCTGCGCAATCCCTTCAAGCCCACTGGCCACCCCGCGAATCGGCTTGACCATCAAGCCGGCAAACCACGCGCCCGCCATGGCGAACAGCAGCGCGCAAACGGCAGCGATGGCGCCGATGATCCAGGTCAAACGTGTGGCGCCGGCCATGACTTCACTGGCCCTGACCACACCGACAAAACGCCAGCCCAGCGCTTCCGACGGCCAGACCAGCGCCATGTAACGCTCGCCAGCAAGCTCCACTTCGACAAGACCTTTGCCAGCCTCGGCCAGTTGTTGGTAACCATCGCCCAGCGCGTCAAGTTTCTTGAAGTTATGCGCCGGATCGCTCGGATCGACCAGCACCGTGTTATTGGCTTCCATCAGCATCAGATAACCGCTGTCGCCGAGGCGGATCTGCTTGACCAGATCGGTCAGTTGCTTGAGCGACACATCGATATTCACCACCCCGGCGTTGCTGCCCAACTGATTGTTGAAACTGCGCACGGTGCTCACCAGCACCACGTCATCCGCCGCCCAGTAATAGGCATCGGTGCGCAGGGTCTTGCCGGGATTGGCCATCGCAGTTTGGTACCAGGGCCGCGTACGCGGGTCGTAACTGGCCAGCTGCGGGTCGCCCGGCCAGAACAGATAGCCGCCCTCCTGCGTCCCCAGCGAGAGATAGGTGTAAGCCGGGTGGGCCTTGGCCAGACCGGCGAATAGCGTGAACACTTGCTGATCCTGCGGCCCCAGCGGGATCTGCGCGGCATCGCTGCTCAGATAGCGTTTAAGGCTGCCATCAGTCCCCTGCAATTGCGGATGCTCAGCCAGATATGCGACGTTCTGGCTGATGCCTTCAAAGAACAGCTGCATGGCGTTCTCGACCTGACGCACCTCACGCCCGGTGCTGTCGATGAAGTTGTCACGTGCCGCCTCGCGCACGTTGAGAATGATCAGCACCGCTACCAGCAGTACCGGCAGGCTGGCGATGGCCGCGAATGCCAAGGTCAATTTTTGTTTGATGTTCATTTACTGCGCCTTCCTTGTTCGAAGTGTCGGTCAGAAATATTTTGCGGATATTCCGTATTATGGTATACCAATATTCAATCAACCGACCAGCCGTCTCGAAGGCGTGCTTGAATGGTGAGAAGACTTGCGAGCGTTCAGCGCTCATGCCAGTGACACAGGCCCGCAAACGACCGGCCATCAACAAAAGATCCGAGGTAGCGTCATGAAATTTTCCCTGTTCGTACACATGGAACGCTGGGACGAAAGCGTCAGCCACCGCCAACTGTTCGAAGACCTGACCGAACTGACCCTGATGGCCGAGGCCGGCGGTTTCAGCACCGTGTGGATCGGCGAACACCACGCCATGGAATACACCATCTCGCCGAGCCCGATGCCGCTGCTGGCCTACCTCGCGGCGAAAACCACGACCATCCACCTCGGCGCCGGCACCATCATCGCGCCGTTCTGGCACCCGTTGCGGGTCGCCGGGGAATGCGCCCTGCTCGATGTGATCAGTAACGGTCGCATGGAAGTCGGCCTGGCCCGTGGCGCCTATCAAGTTGAGTTCGATCGCATGGCCGGCGGCATGCCCGCCTCATCCGGCGGCCAGGCCCTGCGCGAGATGGTTCCGGTGGTCCGCGCCCTGTGGCAAGGCGACTATGCCCACGACGGCGACATCTGGAAATTCCCCACTTCGACCAGCGTGCCGAAGCCGATTCAAAAACCGAATCCGCCAATGTGGATCGCCGCCCGCGACCCGGACTCACACAACTTCGCCGTGGCCAACGGCTGCAACGTCATGGTCACGCCATTGATGAAGGGCGACGAAGAAGTCCTCGACCTGAAGAACAAATTCCAGACTGCCCTGGACAACAACCCGGACGTACCTCGCCCGCAACTGATGGTGCTGCGTCACACCCACGTGCACACCGCCGACGACCCGGACGGCTGGAAAGTCGGCGCCAAAGCGATCTCGCGTTTCTATCGCACGTTCGATGCGTGGTTCGGAAACAAGGCAACGCCGGTCAACGGTTTCCTCGACCCAAGCCCGGAAGAGAAGTTTGCCGGGCGTCCGGAGTTTGAACTGGAGAGTTTGCACAAGACGGCCATGATCGGCACGCCGGAGGAAATCATCCCGCGCATCAAGTATTACCAGGAACTGGGCGTGGATGAGTTCAGTTTCTGGTGCGACAACAGCTTGCCGCATGCGGAGAAGAAGAAGTCGTTGGAATTGTTTATCAAGCATGTGGTGCCGGCGTTTCGGTGAGCGTCCGGATATAGTGTTCGACAAATGAAAAACGCCCCGGTTGATTGGGGCGTTTTTTTAGTCGGAGTCGCTCGAGTTCAACGTCATTCATGAGCGCGGGCGACACTCGGCCACTGTCGAAGAGTTGCTTGAATATCTCCACGAAAACCTCGAATTTTATCAATAGATATACAACTAGATAGTGGAGGTTGAGCACTAATTACCAACATCATCGAAAGCGCGGAAAAACAAGGACTTCCCATTAACAGATCACAAATTCTATCCATTGTAGAATTGAGTGAAAAAAAGATTCGCAGCCTCCGATGACGAAACAAAAATCCGCGCTTTACAAGGACATACCACAGCTGATGTAGATATAGCATATGCAGAAAAAATCCCGCCCGAATTCTGATATCATGGGACGGCGAAAGTCTTTCTCAGATCTATACTTAAGGACGGCTTGATCCCTGGCTCACGCCAATATGTCCATCTTACCCGAGACTTGCAGTCTGCTATCGCAGTTGGTGGGCGGCATGGCTCACCTATTGCACTTAAAATCAACGCCTTAGAAATGCACCGTAATGGCGTACATTTTTATCAAGCCGAGAACGGAGTTTGGCTCACAAAAACAGTACACACAACGTATTTATTAAATCTCACTTCCATGGATCATCCCTAACATTCGTGTCCCTTACCAAATTAGAAGATGAGTGTGATACTCAAACCTCACCCACTGAGTTAGTGCTAAAGGCTGATCGCTTCAGTTTACGCTTAGAGGAATTTCTTCAGACAAAATGTATCCCTCAGCCACCAGATGTAGACTCAAATTCTCGGACAGAAACTGGATACTGTAATGCTTATATCGTTCAGTTTCAAATCCAGCCTGCCTTCCCTCTAACAGCTCAGACTTTTTAAATTCAGTCAACACCCCTAGCGCTAGACCACTTGCATCATCAACAAACTCAAAAACACCCCTTTCTGGAAATGGGAGCTTTATAAGGCAGCTAACGTTCTTAAAGCACAACTCTCTCTTTACCGATAAAAATTCACCAGCATCACTTCCAATACCATCATATGTAATATCTACAATTACATCTAATCCATCGGAGTAGAAATTTACTTTTGATTCACCATAACCGGGTAGCCAGTCGTAAGGATTAAGCAATTGTTTCGGATCACCAATCTTCATTTTCTCACCGACTTCAATCCATTCGCACCAGTAGGTGGAAGACCATTATTTTTAAGTTGATCATTCGCAAGATCGTTGAAGGTTTTACGGGGATACGCCTCGACCCCTGTCTGATTTCGACCTACCCATTCGTTTCTTGGAATCCCTGCCTGTTCAAGAGACGTCGATGATCGAGTATTCAGAATAAGCCGGCTTCCATTTATATCCACGTAATCCAGCGGTAACTGGCTGGGTTTGATCACCCCGCTCTTCAATGCGCCGACAAGATCTTCAACTGTCTTGATCGGCGCACCGGCCATGGAAGAGTAAATCCGTTGCGCCGAAGAAAAACTTAACGTCGTGTCCGGGATTAGTTGACCACTACAATACCGGCTCTAAATCGAGGCAGAAGGGGAAGGACTTATTAAAGAAATCCTTCACTGCTCGCATTCTTTCTTGCGAAATGTCTTCTGGTCAGGATTACGCGCCTCGACAGCGTAATCGGCATGACCCTGAAATTAATTCGTAGATTTCCAAGGCCATTTCGTATCACTCGACACTATATGTTCGCTGCAAAAAACCTGTTGAATGGTTTATATAACTTTAATCAAATCACACAAATGGCAGTGATGAGTTGTCGAGGTTCTTCCTCCAGCGGTACTCCCCATCCTGAAATCTCTATAAAACCGAAGTGCTCATCAGTTACAAACCACGCCTCAGCTCTATCAAACTCCAACGACGTAAAGGGTGTTAACCCTGCAAGAATGCTTCCCAAGCCTATATTTGAGCTGAGCTCCCCCTTATAAACAAAAGCACTAGCAGCCTCACCTGGAAAGCTAAAATCATAAACCTTAATTGCACAAACCTTGTCGCACTCTATCTGTATGCTTAATGCAGGAACCCCAACCTTATTCAAGTTGATAACACTATCCTCATACAAATCGAATACATAACCGCTTTCACCTGCTCCACCGGCATACTTTGTCAATTTAAGAACAGGCCCTTCCTCAAATCGATACAGAGTTTTATTGTCGTCAACGGTATACGTTGCCAATCCCGATTCAAGCTCGGCCTCAGTCAGCCCCAAGGGTATTCCTGCAAGAGATACTCCCGGAAAAATAGTCGCAACCCAAGATATGAAAAAACTGTTCATTTAGGCACCCATTTATTGGTAGCGGGATTGAATAAAACTTCCTGCCCCTGCGGATTCATGAAAAGCGTATCTTTGTCGTAAATTGGCTCATTCGGCCCTTTAAACTGGGGTCGATATGTATCGGGATCAACCACCTTGACCGAAGTATTATCGCCATACGTGATTCTGTAATACTCACCTACATGCGTTGATTTCTTAGCACTATCAACTGTAGATGGACTGTATTGGATTTCCTTAATACCAGTTGCACTGCCGGTAATTTCATACACTTGCGCATTACCTGATGTTTTGCTCTTTGTCGAGAGAGTTGCAGTTGCACCATCCATTGTGAGTGACTGTTTCAGATCATCGATCGACCGCCCCCACACACTTGACGGATTACCAATCATATCCCGTGGAATGCCCGCCTGTCCTGCGAGATCTTCTCTCAGACCTACGCGAGAAATGGCAGACGTAGCAGGAGGAATATCTTCCGCGCTAGGCCCTCTTGTTGAAGAGGAATTCGGGGCGGAAGCTTCACTGCTATCAGCAATGCCGGTCTTAGTCGTACCTTTACTACTGCCCGGCTTACCAGCGCCCCCGACATTTGCCAGTACTTCTGCAGCGTCCCCCCAAAACGCGCCCGCCTCACCATCACGCTGAACGACAACCTCTCTCGTGATCGTATTTTGTGCAGCCTGGTTATTCTCGGTGATGACCCAGCCCACAGTTGCGGCCGCACCTATATCTCCGTTGAGGCGGAGTTGCTCTGCCAGTTCCCGGATTTTCGGCGCATCGGCTTGCAGTTGTGCCGAGAGCTGATTGCAGGCCGTTATATTTGTCTGGCAGAGGTTGCCAAGCTCTGCATTTCTTTGCTCATCGAGATCGGCGTAGCGTTCCCGTACTTCTGTCTTGCAGGCTTCGGATGCGCACTTTGCCTGCTCATCGAGCATTTCCACGATTTCGTGGTGCATCAGGTAGTTGTAGTTGGTGGCGTCTTTTGCAATCGTGGCGCCCTCTTGAAGGTTGCCGTTGCTCACAGCAGCCGCGGCTACACCCACCAACTGAGAAGACATCGACAACAGGTTGCTGTCGTTCTTCACCAACGTGGCCAACTGGGTAACCAAGGCTTCATTAGCGCCAGCGGCCAACGCGCCCGTTTTGAAATCACCACCCGCAGCTTCGTTCAGCAACCCGCCAACAACTGCGTGCAAGGCGATTTTTTCGAAACTGCCGTCCTTCCAACCCTGACTAGCAGCAAAATCGCCTACAGCGTTGAATGCCGCCGCATTCAGGGTGCTCAACAGCGCACCTGTCAATGCGTTACCGAAATCCGCGTGCTGACCTAGAGCTCCGCCCAAAACAGTCGACGTGGTGTTCTGCAACAGCTGGTTACCGGCGAAACGGCCAACACCTTCTAGACTGCTGAGGTCGGTCATGACCTTGCCGGTTATCGGGTTCGTGGTGGTCTTGAGAATGCTGTCGAAGTAGCCCGCAGTAAGGCCAGCGGTCACTCCGGAAATCACATAGCTGGCCAGTGCATCCGAGGAAGTTACATCCTCGAACACAGCCCCAAGGTTTCCACCGTTATTGATAAAGCTGGTGGCGGCATTCGTCGCTGCGCCCGTCGCTACCGCAGCGAGACCTGCGGCCCAAACGGTGCTCATGCTCGCGCTCAGGGCACTCAATGCTGCCGGCCCGACAAACGCCGCCATGACAATCGCGATGACTATCTGCGAAGCCGGACCCAGCCCCGAATTCTCATACTTGAACGACTCGTGAATCTCCTTCACGCGCCGCCAATCCACATCCCCCCGCGCCTCGGCGTCCTTCAACCACGCCAGTTGCGGATCGGCCTTGACCATCGTGTCGATTGTCTGGCTCACGGACTCCTGATTGACATCCTTGATATCGATCTTCAGCCCATCGACCGCTTTGATGATGATGTTGCCCTTGGCAATCATCTGCGTCTGGCGCAGGGTTTCGTCGGTGTTGCCGCGACCTTTCGCCGAGACCCACGCGGCGTTGTTGTTGGTTTTGGTATGGCTCTCATCATGCAGATCCTTCACCCCTTCGAAGGTGATGGAACCACCGCTGTCGAGGACGATGTCTTTGCCGCTGTCGAGCTTGGCCACCTGGTAGCGCTGGTCGCCCTTGCTGACCAGTGAGAGGTTGCCGCCGGTCTTGATTTCGCTGCCGACGTAGGTGGTGTCGGTGACTTCGTCGCGTTGCAGTTTCAGGTTGCCGAAACCACCCTTCTCCTTCATGTCATAAAGGGTGTAATCCTTGTTCTGCGCGGCCAGCAGGTTCAGGTCGTTGCCCGCGTAGACGTAAGCTTCGTTGCCCGCACTGATCTTGCTCGCGACCAGCGTGGTGTCGCGGCCGGAGTTGGTTTTTACGTCGCCGCCGGCGATGAATTCAGCGGCCTTCTGGACGGTGTGGTTATCTTCTTCGTGGACGCGTTTCTTGCCGTCCTTGCTGTGGGTTTCGACGTTGTTTTCGTCGCCGGCCGAGGACATGAAGATGTCGCGCTTGGCGTCGGCGGTGAGGTTGCCTTTGGCTTCGGCGGTGCTGGCGACGACGTTGATGTCGCGACCGGCATCAAGCTTCAGGTTGCCACCGGTTTTCACTGTCGAGGACAGATTGTCCACGGTGGTGGTAATGGTTGAGCGATGGCCGCCATCGAACGATTCGTGCAGTTCGTTTTCTTCGCGCGTCGCCAACAGGTTGATGTCGCGGGCCGCGCTCAGGCTGGCGTCGCCGCCGCTGCTGATGGATGACGCGTTGACCAGATCGTTGCCCGATTTGATGGTCAGGCTGTCACGCGCGCTGATGTTGCCGCCGTCATCGACGAGGGTGCGCATGCCGTTGCCGTCGCGCACGGCGATGGCGGTGCGATCGTTGACGATGTCGCCTTTGAGGCTGGTCAGTTCGACTTGGTTGCCACGAATTTCGCCGGCCAGTGCGTTGCGAATGCTGTCGGTAGCCATGAGTTTGATGCGCTCATTGGCTTCGACCAGGCCGCCCTGATAGAGGCTGCCCTTCACATCGACAGAGACGTCTTTGCTCGCACTCAGAGTGCCGACGTTGACCAGGTCATTACCGGCGATCAGCTCCAGGTCGCGGCCCTGAATCAGGCTGCCGCCGCGCACGTTGCGCGATTCGGCCTGGGCCAGATACAGCACCGGCACCAGCACTTTCTGGCCGTCGACGATGCGTTCTTCCATCCACACGATGTCGTGGGTCAGTGCGGCGACCTGTTCCGAGGTCAGGCTGACGCCGACCGACAGGTTCAGTTCGTTTTTGCTGGCGAGCGCGTTATCCATCAGATAACGGAATTGCTCGTAGTCATTCTCCAGGCCGCCGGCAAGGAAACGCTGACCGGTCTGGGCCATGACGGCGTCGCTGATCAGGCGCGATTCATAGCGGCCATCACCGAGGCGGCGCGCGGTTTCATCGGCGCTGAAATTGAGTTTGCCGAGCAGGTAGTCGGAACTCATGAACGGCGCGGTCTGAGTCAGCTCCGGGTTGGTCTCGATCAGGTAGCGGCTCTGCGGGTTGCTGCTCTGCACGAACATGCCGTACGGGCCTTTCGGCAGACGGAACGTCGAGGACGCCGTTGGATCGACCGCCGCAAACGGCACGCCTTTGAAGTCCACGGGTACGAAGCTGATCTGCTTCACGCCATCGGCATCGATGTGTTCGATACGGGTAACGGATTTCGGCGCCTGCGCGCTGGCGTCGGTGCTGTGCTTACCGAGGTTGATGTTGATGCCACCGACCGCATCGGTCTGGTCACTGGACAAGGCGCCGGTCAGTTGACCATGGGTGTTGTCGTACAGCGTGCCGTTCTGGATGCTGTTGGCGACGTCGAGTTTGACCTTGCCGCCGGCCTGCATCACGGCCGAGTAGACGGTGTTGCCGTTTTCATTCCAGGTAGTGACATCGCTGGTCGGCAAGAATCGGGAGTCGCTGGAGCGACTGGCCAGTTCGTCGAACCGCGCCTGATCGAAATTACCCGCCGCCGTCGCCGCGTTGAACGCCGGGATATCGATGAATTCCATCTGATCCCACAGGCTGTTGGCGATGTGCTCCGGTGTACCGATTTTCAGCACACGTTGGCCCGAGCGCGAAGCGGCGCCCTGGTTCAACAGGCTGTCGGCAGTGACTGTCAGATCACCGTTGGCGGCCAGCAGGCTGTAGCGGTTTTCCACCCGATTGGCGTGGATATTGAGGTTCTTCCCGGCAACGAAGCGTGCCGCCCGCGAATCCTTGAGAACCTGATCGTTGAAGTCGGTAATGATGGTGATGTAGCCGCGTTTCCAACCATCGCCGCCCCCGCAATGCTGAGCGCACACCCAGCTGAGGCTCCCGGACGACTGCCCCGAGGTCAGCTCGAATTCGGCCTTGGCGTTTTCCACCGAGACCGCATTGATGTCGATGTCGCCCTCGCCTTCAACGGTGCCCGACAGGTTACTGAACACCGCAGCGCGACCACCACCGACGGCGTCGAAGCTCAGGTTGCCGCGACTGTAGATGTCGCCATAGAAGTTGTTCAGGCTGTTGCCGTGCAGCTTCATCGTGCCGCCGCTGAACAGCAGCGTATCGGCGTCGTTGTAGATGCCATTGGCGGCGGTGAATTCGAGGTTGCCTTGGGCACCGAGGGTGCCGTTATTGTTGATCCGCGCCGCCGTCACCGTGAGGTTCTGGTTGGCGATCAGACGGCCGAGGTTGTCCAGTGTGCCGCGCAGGGTCATGACGGTATCGCCGCCGCTGACCAGTCGACCGTCCTGCTGAATCACGTCGTTGGCGTTGATCGTGAGTTTCTGCTGCGCCGAAACTTTGCCGCTGTTGAGCAGATTGCCGCCAAGGTTCAGGGTCAGGTCACCGTCGCTCGCCAATTGCCCGGCGTTGTTCAGGTTGGCGACATTGAGGTTCAGCGTCGAAGCACTGGCGATGCGGTCGCCGGCGTTGAGGCTCAGATCCTGCGCGCTGGTGTAGGTCAGGCCGCCGTTGAGTTGCCAGGTGCCGACGCCGTTGACCGAGCCGACATCCCACACGCCTTTGCCCAGACCCGTGAGGCTGCCTTGCGTGCCGGTCAGATTAGTCAGGTCCAGATCGAACACGCCCTGCGCCGCATGGCGCACGTTGCCGCTGAGGTTATTCAGTTGCGCGCCGGACAGCACCAAATCCTGGCTGCCGATTTCGATTGCACCGCTTTGGTTGTTGAGGTTGCCGGTCAGTTTGATTTGACTGGAGGCGCCCCCCAGTGCGCGGACTTGGCCGCCAGCGCTGTTATCCAGGCCGCTGGCAACCAGCTTGAGGCTGGTGGCCGATTCGATCAGGCCGCCCTGATTGAGAATCTGCCCGACCGCTTCGAGGCCCAGTTGATTGCCACTGATCTCGCCGCCGGTGTTGTCCAGGCGGGTACCGGTGAAGATCAGCTGATCCTTGCCGAACAGTTTGCCGGCGCGGTTGGTCAGGCGCGTCACGGTCAGTGTCAGGTCATCGATCAGACTGGAGATCAAACCGGCCTTACCGTTGACTGCACTGTTATCGAGGTCGGCGCTGGTGATCTCCAGCGAGTCGGCTTGCAGCGTTCCCCCTTGGTTTTGCAGGCTGCCAGTACCGAGGGCCAGTTCGGCATGACTGCCGTTGGCGAGAATCACGCCTTGCTGATTGAGCAGGGTTTTACCGGTGATTTTAAGGCCGTCGCTGCCAGCGACAATCTGCCCGGCATCGTTGTTGTTGATCGCGGCGCTGGTGATGTCCAGACGCTTGCCGCGCAGGGTGCCGCCACGGTTGTCCAGCGAAGTGAGCTGATTGAGCAGCAGACGCTGATCGGCGGCATCGACCACACCGGTCACGTTGCTGAAGACTCCGGCAATGTTGAGGACAACATCACCACCGTTGCCGACGATACCGCCCTTGTCGTTGTTGCTCAGTTGCGTAGCGTTGATGTCGATGGTTTTGCCGAGCAGGACACCGGCGCTGTTATCGACCGCATCGCTGTCGATCTGCAACTGCCCTTCGCTCTGAATCCGGCCCTTGTGGTTAAGCAGTTGCGATTGCCCCGGCGCGGTTTGCTTGAGGATCAATCGCGCACCATCGGCACCCGCCGCCAACAAGCCGCTATCAGTGTTATCGAGGCTCGCGGCGTGCAGGTCCAGACCGTCGGCGATCATGCGCCCGCCACGGTTGTCGATGTGGCCGTCCTTAGCCACCATCAACAATTGTTTTGCGGCAACGACACCGCCACGGTTGTCGAGCGATCCGGCCTGAATGTCGACGTCAGCCTGACTGGATTGCAGGCGACCCAAAGCGTTGTTCAGATGCTGCTCAACCACCAGCGTGAGCTTGCCGGTTGCGGCGCTGACGGTGCCGTCGTTGTTGCCCGAGAGATTGCGCAGGTTGGCATCGACCACGCCGCCGAGCAGTTTGCCGCCAGTGTTTTGGACATCGCGCGCGGTCAGGTTCAGACGATCATTGCCTTGAATCAGGCCTTGGCTGTTGTCGAGGTCTGCGCTGGTGACCGCGCTGTCATCGGACGAAATCGTGCCTTGCGTGTTGTCGAGTGTGTCGCGGCTGCTGACTTCAAGGGTTTTGCCGATCAGGTTGGCGTTTCGGTTATTGATGCCTTGCGCCGCCACCGTCAGGCGATCCGTGGCCTGCACTTTGCCGTCGTGGTTATCCAGATCCTGGGTAAGCGTCAGTTCGGCAGTGCCGTTTTCAGCACTGACAACACCTTTGCCGCTGTTATCGAGGCGCGTCGCCGTGACCTTGATTTTGTCCGCGGCCAGCGTGCCGCCCTGATTGAGTAACTCTCCACCAGACACTGCCAGCGTGGTTTTCGCCTGGATCTTGCCTTTGCCATTGTCCAGACGTTCACGGGCAACGACCTTGGCATCACTCTGGCTGGCACCGATCAGGCCGCCACTGTTATTGAGTTGCCGGGCGTCGATGTCGAGTCGTCCGGCAATGATTTTGCCGTCGGCGTTTTGCAGCTCACGTGCGCTGAGCTGGAGGCTGCCGCCAGCGATTTCGATCCGGCCTTGACGGTTGTCCAGGTTGTCGACCGAAAGTGTCGCAGCCTGACCATCGGCAAAGCGGATCAGCCCGTTGAGATTGACTATGGCCGGAGCGCTGATTGCCAGGCGCGTTTCACCATAAATGCGGGCGTTGAGCCCCTGGTTGACCAGGCGAGCCGCGCTCAGATTAAGGTTTTGTGCTTGAACGATGCCGTTCTGGTTATCGAACCCGGCGACCACCGCCGCGCTCAGCGTACGGCTGGCTAAAATGCTGCCAGTGTTGCTCACCGCAGCACTGTTGATGGCCAAATCACCGCTGGCATTGCGACTGTTGTCAGCGTTTACCCCGGCCTCGATCACGCCGTTGTTGGTCAGCTTGCCAGCGCTGCTCAGGCTGACGCTGTCACGGGCGGCCAGGCTCTGGCGGTTGATCAGCTCTTCGGCGGTCTGCACGGCCAGTTGCGTGCCGGCGTACACCGGCCCTTGGGCATCGAGACTTTGCGCTTTGACGGTGACGGCATTGCTGGCGGTGGCTTTGGCCATGCGCAACTGACCGTTGACGTCGATCTGGATATCGCCAGCGCTGGCCGCCAGGTCGCCCGCCAGCTTCACACCGACGCCCTGCTCCGTGCCCACCAGTTTGATCGCGCCGGCATACATGCCGCCCAGCGCCGAGGAGTCGATGGCCAGTTGCGGTTTGGCGCTGCCATCATCGGCACGCGCGGTGGCGTTGAGCGTGTCGGCGTTGACGTCGTTGCGACCGGTGGTGATGTTGAGGTTCTTGGCGTGGATCTGCGCGTTGATCTGCGCACTGCGGGTGATGATTTCAAAGCTGTCGACGCTGCTCGCATCGAGGCCGACGCCGTCGATGGAGATGCTGCCCTGATCGACCTGAAAGTGATCCAGACGACCATTGTCGAGCACCGGTTTACCGGTGGTCAGCGTGACGCGCGGCGTGTTGATGAAACCGCAGCCGTTGCAACTGATGCCGTAAGGGTTGGCGACGATGACACGCGCCGACTGCCCCGCGACTTCGGTGTAACCGCGCAACTGACTTGGGCTGCCGCCGTTGACTTCATTGAGGATGGTTTGCGCCGCTGCACCACGCAGATTCTGGTTGCCGAGGATGATCCCGCCCAGCTGCGTCAGCTGCGTGCGTGCGGTGGCGTTATTGAGGATGACGCCCTGCGCGTCGACGTTGTAATCGTGAAACTGGTTATGCGACAGCCCGCTGCCATTGGGCGCGGCGATGTTGACGATCGGCACGCCATTGCCCGCGCGATCCAGACCGGTGCCCGGTGCATTGACCACGATGCCATCGGCCTGCGCCCACATCGGTTGCCAGAACATGACGTTGGCCAGCAGGAACGCGAGGCCGCGTTTCGGCATGCCCCAAAATTGTTCGCGCGGTTTTACGGCCGCAGAAGGTTGGCCGGCCAGGAAGGTCAGGTGGCGAATGTCCATATCAGAATCTCGGGGCAGGCAAAAATTAAATGAAGAAATCCAGGCGGAAATAGATCGGCGCTTCGCGCTCGGTGAGCGCGTCCGGTCGTTCCAGCGAATGGGCAAACGTCACGCTGGCGGCGACGTGCTGACCCCGGGCGAACAACTCCACGGAATTACTCGACATGCGCCCATGCTGGTCACCGTTGTAGCGATCACCGCGAATCACGCCCTGGTCGTAGCCGAGGCTGGTGCCGTACTCCGCGAATACCGGGCGCAGCCACTGCGCTGTGACCGGGCGGCTCCAGCGCAAATCGTTGCGCCAGTAACCACCGCTGTCACCGGACAACGACTGATCCTTGTAGCCCCGAATCGACGAAGAACCACCGAGGCTGCTGCGCTGCGGGCTGAACAGCACGTCTTCACTGCGCTGACCGGTCATCAGGCTGCTGAAGCTGAAGGACTCGCCCCATACCTTGAACGGTTGCAAGTAGCTCAGGGTTGCGGTGTATTTGCGGTAGCGCGCGTCCGGTTCGCCTGGGCCCGGATCGTGACTGCCCTGCGCGTCGAACGCGCCGATACCTTGCTGCATGCCGAGATCAACGTTGACGAAAGCACTGCCGATTCGACGGCCATGGTTGAGACCAAACTGCGCTTCGCTGATGCGGTTGCTGCTCAGTTTCAGCTTGCTGTCTTCAATGAAGTTGTTGGTGCGCAGGTACGACAGACCGGTACTGAGCGAGGTCTTGCTGACGGCGTCGCGGTGGATCACCCGCTCGGCACGCAACTGATGGTTTTCGCTGTCGCCGGTCTGCTTGAAATTGAAGCCGTTGGCGGCAATCAGCGAGCGGTATTCGCTCTGGCTGTAGGTGTAGCTGAAGTTCCACCAGCCCCACGGCAGACTGTAATTGAGCATGGCGTTGTTGGAGGTGTGCTGATGATCAGTCATCGCATCGTGACCGCCACGCAGATTCAACTGATCGGCGAGGCCGAGCGGGCTGTCCCAATCGAACGAGGTGCCCCACTGCTGCTCACCGGTGCTGCGCTGGCCGTCGTTGTTGCGCGACAAACCAGCACGCCAGGGTTTTTCCGGCGTGTTGGTGACCAGCACCTCGCTGCCGCCAACGTTTTTGCCGGGCGACAATTCCATCTTGGTCTGATTCGACGGCAGTCGATTGAGCTGATCGACCATCTGCTCGATCTCGCGCAGGTTGATCAGGTCACCTGCCTTGCCGGGGAAAGCCATGGCCAATTCGCGATCGGAAAGCTTGCTGTTGTCGGCGCCCTTTATGCCTTCGAGTTTGCCTTCGACCACCAGCACTTTCAGGTGCCCGGCGGACAGATCCTGTTGCGGCAGATACGCGCGACTGGTGACCAGGCCTTTTTCGATGTAGTGATCGGTGATGGCTTTCAGCAGTTGGTTGAGCTGCGGCACCCCCACGCATGTACCGATGTAGGCTTGAAGCAGATGCGTTTTCTCGCGCTCGGAAAGGCTGTCGGCGCCTTTGAGCTCGATGTCTTTGATCAGGAAACAGCGAGTATCGGTGGGCGCTGCCGGTTGTACGGGCCGGGCGTCCTTGCCAGGCAATTCCTTGAGTTCATCGAGACGCCGCTGCTGCTCTTCGAGCAGGCGATTCTGGCGTTCGCGGATCAGATCGGTGTCACCGGGGGTGGGTGCAGCAACTACGGTTTGGAGCGGAGAAAGGCACAGCAAAGCCAAGCACAACCTCGCCACGAGGGCGGGTGAGGACATGTTCGATCCCTCGAGACGGAAAGTGATATCAAATTAGTGGCGCGATATTAGATGGCCATCATTTTGACGTCAAACTTATGTTTCGACCGTCTATCGGGATTTACCCAGCGCGCAAAGCACCTCAGTGCGCCACACCAAGGCGCGTTGCGACCTCATCTCCCCGCAACTTTCGCCCATCCTCGGCCAGCAGTTCCAGCTTGCGAATCGGCTGGCGATTCTGCGCATCGACCATCACCGAGCCCGACTCACCCGGCGCGTACATGAATTCCCCGCCCCACTGCGACAACGCAACGATTACCGTCTGCAAGGCCTTGCCGCGCTCAGTCAGCGCGTATTCCTTGTAGGCGCCGCCATCAGCGGCCGGCACCGTTTGCAGAATCCCTTGCTCGACCAGCGCCTTGAGCCGAGCGCTGAGGATGTTTTTCGCGATGTCGAGGCTCTTCTGAAAATCGCTGAAGCGGCGAATGCCTTCCAGTGCATCGCGAATGATCAACAGCGACCACCAGTCACCGATCAGATCGAGTGTCCGGGCGACCGGGCAGGCGTTGCCTTGCAGGCTTTTGCGCTTCACGTAAACGTACTCCATCAGCTCGTTGGGCGGCCTTGCGGCTCAGGGTTGCATCATACAACCCTGAGCGCTGTAACCCAGCACCTGCGTACAAGTGGCAAACGGACTTTGCGCGGATAGTGATCGTGGCCAATTCGGCAGCGACACGTCCCTATATCACCCCCCGACGCAAGGAGTTTGCATGAGCACATTCACCACCCAAGACGGCACCGAGATCTATTTCAAGGATTGGGGCAGCGGCAAGCCTGTGCTGTTCAGCCACGGCTGGCCGCTGGATGCCGACATGTGGGAATACCAGATGGAATACCTGAGCAGTCGCGGCTACCGTACCATCGCGTTCGACCGCCGTGGTTTCGGTCGCTCCGATCAACCGTGGACCGGCTACGACTACGACACGTTTGCCGACGACATCGCACAACTGATCAACCATCTGGATCTGCGCGACGTCACTCTGGTCGGGTTTTCCATGGGTGGCGGCGACGTCAGCCGCTACATCGCCCGCCACGGCAGCGAACGTGTCGCCGGGCTGGTATTGCTGGGTTCGGTCACGCCATTGTTCGGCAAGAAAGCCGACTTCCCGCAAGGCGTCGACACGTCGGTGTTCGACGGCATCAAGGCCGGCCTGCTGCAGGATCGTGCGCAGTTCATCGCGGATTTCGCCGCACCTTTCTATGGCACCAATCAGGGCCAGAAAGTCTCCGACGGCGTTCTTACGCAAACCCTGAACGTCGCGTTGCTGGCTTCGCTCAAAGGCACCGTCGACTGCGTGACGGCATTCTCGGAAACCGACTTCCGCGCCGACATGGCCAAGATCGATGTGCCGACGCTGGTGATCCATGGCGACGGCGATCAGATCGTGCCGTTCGAAACCACCGGCAAACTGGCCGCTGCTTCGATCAAGGACGCCGAGCTGAAGGTCTACGCCGGCGCGCCGCACGGGTTTGCCGTGACGCATGCACAGGCATTGAATGAAGACCTGCTGGCGTTTCTGCAGCGTTAAGACTCAGCAAAAATTTGGACAATGGCAGCGAGCCTGACTTGTTACGACAAATTTCCGATTCGCTGCCTTGACGAATTTTTCATGTTTACCTGATAACATCCGCCCCCTCGTTGGGGAGTAGCCTGTTTCCGAGTCCCTCGGAAGCGTTCGTATCAACATTCTCGGCAACCTGCCGTGGTACGAACACCTTTTTGGTTGGTGAGACCGACGACACATCCATGCCTAAAGTCGGGCGTGTGGTTGTGTCGTTGACTCATAGCCCGACTGGAAGTGTGCCCCCGTGAATCCCGTTTCCCTGATATTCCTCGCTCTGGCCATGTCCACGGATGCGTTCGCCGCCGCCATCGGCAAAGGCTCCAGCCTGCACAAACCGCGTCTCACCGAAGCACTGCGCACCGGCCTGATCTTCGGCGTGATCGAAGCCATCACCCCCATCATCGGCTGGCTGATCGGCCAGGCTGCGACCCGCTGGGTTGCCGAATGGGATCACTGGATCGCCTTCACCCTGCTGGTGATTCTCGGCCTGCACATGATCTACAACGGCCTGAAACACGAAGACGAAGAAGAACAAAAACCTGGCCAGCACTCCTTCATGATCCTCGCGGTCACCGCTTTTGCGACCAGCATTGATGCGCTCGCCGTGGGCGTTGGCCTGGCGTTTGTCGACGTGAATATCTGGGTGGCTGCGGCCGCGATCGGTCTGGCGACGATGACCATGGTCACGATTGGCGTGATGCTGGGTCGCGTGCTGGGCGCGGTGGTTGGCAAGCGTGCGGAAATCGTCGGTGGCGTGGTGCTGATGATCGTCGGTGCAACGATTCTGTATGAGCACCTTTCAGCCTGATTCAAGGGGATGTCAGTGTCGCCAGCGTCAACGCGTTGCCTGTCGCGGCGCCACTGGCGGTGTTGTCGAAGATGCACCAGGTCGCGGCGCCCTCGGCCGCCGCGACCTGCAGTGCTTGTTCGAGTCTTTGCACAAAGGCTGAATCGTAGGCGCTGTGGTAAATGCGCGGTGAGCCGTGCAAGCGCCAATATTTGACGCCGGCCCAACCTCTTGGCGCGGTGTCACTGCTGATGCGCGAGGGGTCGACCGCTGCCTGGGCAATCCGGAAATCGAGCAACATTGGTTCCGCCTCGCACCACGACTCGTGTCGGGGTTCCAGCACTACCGCGCCGCCAAAACGCTCCCGTAGCGCGGTAAAGAATGCCTCGGCAACCGCCGCATCAAACGCCAGCGACGGTGGTAATTGCAGCAACAAACAACCCAATCGATCGCCCAATCCGGCGCATTGTTCGAGGAACTCATCGAGTGCTGCTGCGCAACCTGCCAGGCGCAGTTCATGGCTGATGAGCTTGGGTATCTTCACTGCAAAGGCAAACCCGTCCGGCACGGAATCCGCCCAACGCTCGTAGGTCTGACGACGATGCGCACGGTAGAACGAACTGTTGATTTCGACGCTATTGAGGCGTGCGGCATAGCGCTGCAAGTGCGTACCCTCAGCGGGAAATTCCGGCCAATGCTCGCGCCCCAGACTCCATCCCGCACAACCCACAAAAATCATCACACCTCCACTCCCCCTGTAGGAGCTGCCGAAGGCTGCGATCTTTTGATCTTGATCTTAAAAACAAAGATCAAAAGATCGCAGCCTTCGGCAGTTCCTACAGGGATTTAGCCGGTTATTTTTTTCCGGGCAGGACCGAGCTGAGCACTTGCTTGGCGGTTTGCAGGATCACGCCCGCCTCGTCCGGGTCGCCCTTGAGCAAGGTCGTGGCGAACTTCTTCGCCTGCTCAAGCTTGATATGCGGCGGTAGCGGCGGCACGTTCGGGTCAGTCTTGAACTCGATCAGCACCGGTACATCCGACGCCAGCGCCTGCTCCCATGCGGCGGCAACGTCCTCTTCACGATCGACGAAGATGCCTTTCAGACCAATCGAAATCGCAAACAGGTGATACGGCACATCGGGAATGCTCTGCGACGCTTCGAACTTCGGATCGCCCTCCATCACCCGCTGTTCCCATGTCACCTGATTGAGATCCTCGTTGTTGAACACCGCGCAGATCCACTTCGGACTCGCCCACTGGCGCCAGTATTTAGCGACCGTGATCAGCTCGGCCATGTTGTTCATCTGCATCGCGCCGTCCCCCACCAGGGCAATCACCGCGCGCTCGGGATGAGCAAACTTGGCGGCAATCGCATAGGGCACCGCAGCGCCCATCGACGCCAGGCCACCGGACAACGAACATTGCATGCCCCGCCGGATCTTCAGGTCCCGGGCATACCAGTTGGCGCAGGAGCCGGAGTCGCTGGTGATGATCGCTTGATCGGGCAGGCGCGGAGACAGTTCGTACACCACCCGCTGCGGGTTGATCGGACTGGCTTTGGCCATCGCGCGTTTTTCCAGGGTTTTCTCCCAACTGCCGCGCCAGCCCTCGATTTTCTTGCGCCATTTGCTTGAGGTCTTTTGTTCAAGCAATGGCAGCAACGCGGCGAGGGTTTCGGCGGCATCGCCGACCAGATTGACTTCCATCGGATAGCGCAAGCTGAGCATGTCCGGCTGCAAATCGATTTGCACGCCGCGTGCCTGACCTTCCTTGGGCAGAAATTCCGAGTATGGGAATCCGGAGCCAATCATCAACAAGGTGTCGCACTCGCTCATCAGCTTGTAGCTGGGCTCGGTGCCAAGCAGGCCGATGCTGCCGGTAACCCACGGCAGATCGTCCGGTAACGCAGCTTTGCCGAGCAGCGCCTTGGCCACCCCGGCGCCGAGTTTTTCCGCCACCGCAATCACTTCATCGGTGGCCTGCAACGCACCGGCACCGACCAGAATCGCGACCTTCTCGCCGGCATTCAAAACCTCCGCTGCACGCTGCAGATCGACGTCGTAAGGCAGCACTTTCGGCTTGGTATAGCCGACCCCGGAATGCGCGGTGCCGTGCGCTCGGGCCGGCGCTTCATAGGGCAGATCCTGCAAGTCATTGGGCAGGATGATTGCCGTGACGCGGCGCTCGCCAATGGCCGTGCGCACTGCACGGTCAAGCAGATGCCGGACTTGCGCAGGCGCCGACGCCTGCTGCACGAATGCGCCGGCGACATCCTTGAACATCGACAGCAGATCGAGTTCTTGCTGATAGTGACTGCCGAGCGCGGTACGCGCCTGCTGGCCGACAATTGCCAGCACCGGCATGTGATCCATCCGCGCATCGTAGAGCCCGGTGATCAGGTGCGACGCACCGGGGCCGGAGGTGGCGATGCACACGCCCAGCTCACCGGTAAACTTGGCGTGCGCCGAGGCCATGAACGCCGCCATTTCTTCATGCCGCGCCTGAACGAATTCGATTTTTCCGTGTGCCCGGCTGAGCGCGCCGAAGACGCCATTGATGCCGTCGCCCGGATAACCAAAAATCCGCGTGACGCCCCATTGGCTGAGCCGCTCAACCAGAAAATCTCCCACTGTCGTCGTCATTTCGATCCTCGCCTGTCACCGCTGCATGAAGCCTTCCCGAGGTGATATCCGTCGGGAGGGTAAGGGTCTGGACAGTCGGGGCGGCGACGAAGTTTCGATTGATTTGCGCCGGTTCAGGTCGCGACCGATACAAGCGGCGGCGCCTTTTATCGGTTGCCTGACGAGTTTTTCTGAGGCTCGTTGTCGATTGCTCAACGACTGATGGAGGAATGGCGATGACGGATTCAACGGCGGCTCGCGTACAAACCTTACTGTTCGAGCGCAACGATTGGGTACCGAACAACCCGCGCTTGCCGGTGCTGGTTTATCCGCAAGCGATTGCCATTGAGGGTAGCGATCCGGCTGCGTTGTTCGAACAGATTTTCAGCGCCAACGGCTGGCCGCCGCAATGGCGCTATGGGGTGTATGACTTTCATCACTATCACACCGAGGGTCATGAAGTGCTGGGAGTTGCCGCTGGCCATGCACGGTTGATGCTTGGCGGGCCTGACGGACATGTGCTGCAAGTGAGTGCCGGCGATGCCCTGCTGCTGCCCGCCGGCACTGGCCATTGCAATCTGCAATCCAGCGCTGACTTTCTGGTGGTGGGTGCGTATCCGCCGGGGCAACACGCCGATATCTGCCGCGCGGCGCCGAGCCACGAACAGCAGCAGAGTATCGATCATCTGGCGTTTCCCGAGCAGGATCCTCTGCAAGGATCGCGAGGTGCGCTTTCACAGTATTGGCTCAAACAGCCCTAACGATGCGGATGCACGGTCATTGCTACCAGTTTGATCACGATGGGCCGCACGACGAGGATGCACAGGAACGCCACCGGCATCGCCAGTTTGTAGGCGTGCAACGCATTATTCAGGTAGTCGTTATCAATCCCGGAGTTGGCGGCGGTGATCACCAGCGACATCAGGAACGCCATGATTGTCGCCATGTACAACGCAAACACGTAAGGCGTGGCGCGCGGCGAAAGCTTGCGGCGCCGCAGATAGACGGCTTCGGACTGAGTGCTTTGATTCATAGGGCGGTTCCATCCAATGACAGGGAGCAGGCACCTTAGCAAAGGCTTTTTCTTGCAACTAGACGGCCAATCGCAGGTACTTTATAAAGCACAACTTACGAATCAACCCTCTCAGCGGGCCATGGATGAATCTGTTAGCGGCGATTGCCAGTTTTATCAAAGTGGTCGAATCGGGCTCGATTGTCGCTGCCGCCAAGGCATTGGGGGTTAGCGCGGCAGCGGTGAGCCAGACTCTCAATCGACTCGAAACACACCTCGGCGTGCGCTTGCTGCAACGCACCACGCGCAGCATGGCGCTGACCGAAAACGGCGCGGTGTATTACGACAGGGTCAAGCGCATTGCAGCGGATCTGGAGTCGGCACAAAACCTGATCAGCAGTCATGAAACCGAACTGCAGGGTCGTCTGAGCATCGCCTCGACCTCAGCGTTCGGCCGGCATGTGCTGGCGCCGTTGATCGCTGGTTTCGCCGCATTGCATCCGCGCCTGATCGTTGAACTGTCGACCACCAACGGCAAGATCAGCCACATCCAGGACGGCATCGACCTGAGCCTGCGGATCAAGCCGCAACTGGAGGACGGCATCGTCGCGCGCAAGATCGTTTCGCTGCCGTTCATCATGTGCGCCTCGCCTGCCTATCTGCAGCGCGCCGGTTGGCCGCAATCACCGGACGATCTGCGAAACCACGCATGCCTGGCGTTTCGTTACCCGCTGGATGGGCGTTTTCTGCGCTGGAGCTTTAGCCGCGACGGGCAACGTTACGATGCCGACATCAATGCAACGGCGATCAGCGATGACATCGACGCGCTGGCGCAAATGGCAGCCAACGGTGCAGGCATCACACGGCTGGCGGAGTTCGTGGCGGCGCCCTTTATCGAGACTGGCCGACTGGTGCCGCTGTTTGACCAGCAGCACAGCGAAGTGGTTGAACCGATGGAGATTTACGCCTGCGTACAGGAACGCGCGGCGATGACGCCGAAGGTCAGGGCCTTTGTCGATTATCTGACTGAGCATCTGCAGACGCGTTGGCCGATGAACGCTGAATTGGCCAGGGCCAGCGCAGATTGTCGGTGACCCCAGCGGCCCTATCGCGAGCAGGCTCGCTCCTCCATTGTCCGACGGCGCCTGCCGATTCTTTGGCAACCCAAAACCCTGTGGGAGCTGGCTTGCCAGCGATGAGGCCGGCACATCCAAAATGCCTGTCGCCTGCTTGACCGCCATCGCTGGCAAGCCAGCTCCCACAATGTCCGGTGGCGCCTGCCAATCCTCCGGCCACCCAAATCTCTGTGGGAGCGAGCTTGCTCGCGAAGGGGCCAGTTGGCCCACCGCAACATTCGCTATAACCAATTTCACATAAGCAACATGTTCTCCCCGACATGGGCGCGGCCGGCTTGATTACCTAGCATGGCGCTCGCACTCATTGTCCGCCTGGCTGGCCAAGCAGCCTGGCGGATCCCCGAGGATGCGCCGCCCTGCCGCGCCATCCGCCGCCTAGGAGAATCGAACATGTCCGCCGCCGTCATAGCCTGCAAGGACGTCACCTGGAACCCGATCACCAAGTCCAGCACCTTCACCGAACACGATCGCGAGATCCTCAAACAGCACTGGCACCCCGTCGCCTTCTCGGCGGATGTCGGTGACAAACCGTTTGCCGTCACCCTGCTGGATGAACCCGTCGTGCTCTACCGCGCCGGCGGCAAACTCAATGCCGCGCGCGACATCTGCAGCCATCGCGGCGCGCCGCTGAGCAAAGGCTGGGTGCAAGGCGAAAATATCATTTGCCCTTACCATGGCCTGCATTTCGGCACCGATGGCCGCTGCACGCGGATTCCGTCCGAGCCCAATGCCAACCTCACCGAACGTCATCGCATTCAGATGTACAGCGCTCGCGAAGACTACGGTTTGATCTGGGTTCTGATGTCCGGCACCAGTGCCCCGTTCGCGCAAATGCCATCGTGGAGCGCCGCTGATTCGCAATGCATTCTGCCACCATCGCTGGACATCGCCGCCTCCGCCGGGCGTCAGGTCGAAGGCTTTATCGACGTCGCGCATTTCGCCTGGATTCACCACGAAGCCTTTGCTGAGCGCGACAATCCCGTGGTGCCGACCTACAAGGCCGAAGTCACGCCCTACGGAATGCACGCCGAATACGTCAGCAATGTCAGCAACTTCCCGAAAAGCATGCAGCATCGCGCCCCGGAAGATTTTCTGTGGCAGCGCACCTTCGACGTTTTCGCGCCGTTCACCGCACGCCTGACAGTTAATTTCCCTGATCCTGAACACCGTTTGGTGATCCTCAACGCCGCCAGCCCGATCTCGGCCCGCAAGACGCGAATGTTCTGCGCGATCACGCGCAACTTTGACAAGGAAATGCCGTTGGAGGACGTCTACGCCTTCAATCAGCAGGTCTTTGAAGAAGATCGCGACATCGTCGAATTGTGCCGCCCGGAAGACCTGCCACTGGATCTTTCGCTGGAAATCCACATCCCCGCCGATCGCTCCTCGACGGCCTACCGCCGCGCCCTCAGTGCGCTCGGTCTGGGTCGCGCTTTTACCAGTTGATTCCTGCACCGCATATCGAGAGGAGCAAGCACTATGTTCAAGTGGGAATGTCTGATCTGCGGCTTCATTTACGATGAAGCCAAAGGCCTGCCGGACGACGGTCTAGCGGCAGGTACACGCTGGGAGGATGTGCCGGATGACTGGTTCTGCCCGGAGTGTGGGGTCGGTAAAGCCGATTTCGAGATGATCCGGCTCTCGGCCTCAGCCGAGGTGATCCCGCAAGCGCCACACCTGCCCGACCCGGTGATCATTGTCGGATCAGGGCTGGCCGGCTACACCGTGGCGCGCGAGCTGCGCAAACTGGATAGCGACACGCCGATCCTTATCGTCACGCGTGACGGCGGCGAGTTCTACTCGAAACCGTCGCTGTCCAACGCCTTGCAGACCGGGCGTCTGCCGGAACAACTGGTCACCTTCAGTGCCGAACAAATGGCCACGCAACTGCAAGCGCAGATCAAGACGCGCACCGCGATCGAGCGCATCGACGCCGAGGCGCAACTGATCCATATCGACGGCCAGTCGCAACGCTACAGCGCGCTGGTATTGGCACTCGGCGCCGATGCACGACGCCCGGTCCTTGCTGGCGATGGCGCGCCGGCAATCATTACCGTCAACGACCTTGAGGACTACCGAAGCTTTCGTCAGCAGATCGGCCTGGCTAGCCGTATCGCCATTCTCGGTGGCGGCTTGATTGGCTGCGAATTCGCCAACGATCTGCGCCACGCCGGCCATGACGTGTGCATGGTCGATCGTGCCACCTGGCCGTTGAGTCGTCTGCTGCCGGTGGAGGCCGGCGAGGAAATGGCCAATGCGCTGGCGTCGCTTGGCGTGCGCCTGGAACTGGGCAACGCGCCTGTCGCGGTGCATCGCAGCGGTGCGACTTTTCATCTGCAATTGGCCGATGACAGCCTGATCGAGGTGGATTACGTGCTCAGTGCGATCGGTCTCGAACCGCGCGTCGAACTCGCGCGCGCCGCCGGCATCGCCGTGGCCGGCGGCATCATCACCGACGCCTGCCTGCGCACCAGCACGCCGAACATTTTCGCCTTGGGCGATTGCGCACGGGTCCACGACCTGGTGCTGCCCTACGTGATGCCGATCATGCTGCAAGCCCGCGCGCTGGCGCAGACGCTGGCGGGCCAGCCCACCCCGGTCGCCTACCCGGCCATGCCGGTAACGATCAAAACCAGTGTGCTGCCCACCGTGGTCGCCTCGCCGATGGACAGCGACGGGCTGTGGTCGACCGAGTGGGCCGATCGATGCGCCAAAGGCGTCGCCAATGTGAAGTCGCTTTATCACGATGAGCACAGCCAGATGCGCGGTTTCGTGTTGATGGGTGCAGCGACGCGACTCAAGGCCGAGCTGCTGAAAACCCTGCCGGACTGGCGCTAAGCGGCTATCGACTGCGCGCAATGAGCTTGCACGTAGACGTATTTCGGCGTATCGCTATATAGTCATCTATATAGCGATACAGTTTTCATCAGCACCCACTCAGGGAGAAGGAGCGATCTGCAGCGGGTCCCATAACAAGAGAGCCCGCCGTGTCCCAAGCCATCCCCAACTGCGATGCCCAACTTATTCGCACGCTCTACACCTTGCTCACCGAATGCAGTGTTTCCCGTACGGCCGAGCTGCTCGGACAATCGCAACCGGCGATCAGCGTGGCCTTGCGCCGGCTGCGCGAACTGACCGGCGATCAATTGCTCGTGCGCAGTGGCAGCCGCATGGTGCTGACCGCGCACGGCCTGACCTTGATCGAACCGGTCGCGCAGGCGTTGCACGGCATCGAGCAGATTCTGCACCCGGTCGACCTGTTCGATCCCGCCACCACTAAACAGACGTTCCGCATCAGCACCCCGGATTACCTCAGCGTGTTTTTCGTGCCGGCGATCATCGAGCGCTTCTATGCGCAAGCACCGTTCGCCACCCTCGAGCTCAAACACCTGCAAGCCGAGGGCGGCTATTCACGCGGTCTTGAAGACGGCTTTCTCGATCTGGTGATCGGCAACTGGCGAACCCCGGCAGAACATCTGCACCTGCAATCCTTATGCGACGATGACTTGGTGTGTCTGCTGCGCGAAGAACATCCCATCGAGCCGGGCGCGCTGACGCGGGAAGCCTACATGGCGGCCGATCATCTGGCAGTGATGACCCACAACGCGTCGGGCCAGGGCACCATCGGCGCCGAACTGGCGAAAAGCGGCCTGGTCCGGCGCGTGACCACGACCCTGCCCTACTTCTGCATCGCGCCCTATGTGTTGGTGAAATCGAATCTGCTGTTCACCACCACGCGTTCGTTTGCCAAGCACTACACCGAACTGTTGCCGCTGCGCATCGAACCTTTTCCGGTGCCGGCGCAACCTTTGCGCTATTACCAGCTGTGGCATGCGCGCAAGCATCGCTCGCAGGCATCGAAGTGGCTGCGCAGCGTGGTGCTGTCAGCTGCGCGGGCGATTGCGCCCGAGCCCTTGAGGGTGATCGAGCGCGAGCCTTCAGGGCAATCTGCTTAACTGAACCGTTGCACACTCTTCAGCACAGGAGCTCGGCAATGAAACCCGCAAAATCACTCAGCGTATTGATGCTTGCAGCAAGCCTGTCCGGCTGCGCCACTTCTTCCAGCCCCGGCGCGAACGTGACGCTCACCGCCACCCGCCAGAACAGCGGGCAGATCGGCAACGTCACCCTCGCTGACTGGGGCGGTAAGCAAACCGGCTTCAGTTTCTTCATCAGCGGTGCACCGAATGGCGCCTCGCTGCCCCTGCGCCTGTATGCCTTCGTCAATCAAGGCAGTTGCGCGCAACCGGGGCCGGTGGCCTATGCGATGAACGACAAAGTCAGCACTGAACGCCAGCCCGTGCGCGGTTGGGCATTTTCCAGAAGTGCGCCGGTGGCATTGTCGACATTGCTTGCCGGCGAATATTCGGTGGTCGTGCGCACAGCCGCGACCGATGGCAGCGTCGATATTTTTTGTGGTGATATCAGCCAGACAAGCACTGCGAAGTAAGCCTGGCAAGGGCGGCGAATTTTCCTTAGGGTGTCTGTCTCTTCTCAGCCAGCCAACGATGAGGTCAGTTACATGAGCAAAGCGCCCTACGTTCCGCCCCAGGTCTGGAAAAACGACGCACCGTCCGGCGGCCAGTTCGCCAGTATCAACCGCCCGACTGCCGGGCCAACCCATGAAAAGACCCTGCCGGTCGGCAAGCACCCGTTGCAACTCTATTCGCTGGCCACGCCGAATGGCGTAAAGGTCACCATTATGCTCGAAGAGTTGCTCGCGCTCGGTCACCGCGATGCCGAATACGATGCCTGGCTGATCCGCATCAACGAGGGCGATCAGTTCTCCAGCGGTTTTGTCGAGATCAATCCGAACTCGAAGATTCCGGCGTTGCTGGATCGCAGCGTCGAACCGCCGGTCCGCGTCTTCGAGTCTGGTTCGATCCTGCTGTATCTGGCGGAAAAATTCGGCGCCTTGCTGCCCAAGGATTTGGCCGGACGCACCGAAACCCTCAACTGGCTGTTCTGGCAAATGGGCGCGGCACCTTATCTGGGTGGCGGTTTCGGGCATTTCTATGCCTACGCGCCGGAGAAGCTCGAGTATCCGATCAACCGCTTCACCATGGAAACCAAGCGTCAGCTTGATGTGCTGAATCGGCGTCTCGGCGAAAGTGCTTATCTGGCCGGCGACAGCTACACCATCGCCGATATCGCGGTGTGGTCGTGGTATGGCCAACTGGTGCGCAACACGGTTTATTCGGCGGCAGAATTTCTCTCGGCGCAGGACTACACCCATGTCCAGCGCTGGGCCGAAGACATCGCCCAGCGGCCTGCGGTCGTTCGCGGCATGCGCGTCAACCGCACGTGGGGCGATGAAGAGAGCCAGGTTGCCGAGCGCCATCAGGCTGCAGATCTGGACTGAGTCATCCCTTCGGCGGCGGTGTCGATTAAGGCTCATATCATCGACACCGCTGCACACTGTTCCCCCCCACGCCCTGCCCTCTACACCTCGTAATTTCTCTGGCTTCACTCGCCCAAATCGTCCTGATTCGCGACTGTAAGCCACCCTGGAAAATGTGAAAAATTTGTTAACTGTCTGACTCGAATGCCTTTCTTCGTGCGAATCAATCTGACATGCTAATGCGAATACTTCTTACATGCACGTGCATCAGATTCGTTTTAGTATTTCCCGGGGAAGCAGATTGATGTCGTTTCAGACCATTCACCGCCGTTCGAACCTCTCGCCCAACGTGCTGGCAATCGCCATCTGCATGGCGGGCATCACCAGCGTTTCAGCTGAGGAAAAACCCCAGGCAGCGCCTGAAAAAGCCAATGCACCGACCACCCTCGAGCTGGGCGCTACCGAAATCGGCGCCACGCAACTGAGCAGCACCACCGAAGGCACGGACTCCTACACCACTGGCCCGATGCAGACCGCGACCAAGCTGTCGCTGACCATGCGCGAAACGCCGCAAGCGGTGACCGTGATCACCCGGCAGCGCATGGACGACCAGAACATGACCAGCATCAATGATGTGGTGAAGGCCACGCCGGGGTTGTTCCTCAATCAGTCCAGCGGCCCGGGCCGACAGACTTACAGCGCTCGCGGCTTCGACATCGATACCATCATGTACGACGGCCTGCCGAGTTCTTATTCGCCGTTCTCGATGGCGGTGCAGCCGAACCTGGCGATGTTCGACCGGGTCGAAATCGTTCGCGGTGCGACCGGCCTCGTCACCGGTGCCGGCAACCCTTCGGCGGCCATCAACCTGGTGCGCAAACGCCCGACGGCCGATCAACAAGTGACCCTCACCGGCGCCGCCGGCAGCTGGGATGATTACCGTGGCGAGATCGACGCCTCCAGCCCGCTGAATGACAGCGGCACCGTGCGTGGCCGGGTGGTGAGTTCCTATCAGGGCGCCGACAGCTTCCGCGACAAAGAACAGAACGATCACGGCTTGTTCTATGCCATCGGTGAAGCCGACCTCAGCGAAAGCACCACGGCGACCCTGGGCTTCTCCCGTCAGAACGAGCAAACCAACTATTTCTGGGGCGGCTTGCCGATCGGCACCGACGGTCATCACCTCGACCTGCCCCGCTCCACCTATCCGGGCACCGACTGGGAAAACAGGAAGCTGCAGATTGACACCGTCTTCGGTGAAGTCGATCACCGCTTCGACAACGACTGGAAACTGCACCTCGCCGGCTCGTCCTCGACACTCAACGGCGAGTTCTCCGGCACTTATCTGTCGCGCTACAAAGGCCCGCTGGAAACCACCGCCTACCAGTCGCACAACACCGACAAGCAAACCGCGCTCGACGCCTTTGCCAGCGGCCCGTTCGAAGCCTTCGGCCGCACCCACGAACTGGTCCTCGGCGCCAGCAACCGCGTCTACGATGCCACCTCCAAGGAATACGACCCGTACACCACGGCGTGGCCGATCGGTGCACCAAAACCGGACTTCGTGCGTGACAGCAAAACCCGCACGGTGACCACGCAGGATGCGGTGTACCTGACCACTCGCCTGAGCCTGGCCGACCCGCTGACGCTGATCCTCGGCGGCCGTCTCGACTGGTACGACTACGATGACCGCACCGGTGACGGCGACTACAAAGTCACCCGCAACCTGACGCGCTACTCGGGCCTGATCTACAAGCTCGACGATCACCACTCGCTGTACGCCAGCTACACCGACATTTTCACCCCGCAAACCCAGCAGGACATCTCCGGCAAACAGCTCGACCCGATCGTCGGCGAAAACTACGAGGTCGGCATCAAGGGCGAGTACTTCAACGGCGCCCTCAACGCCAGCCTGGCGGTGTTCCAGATCGACCAGACCAACCGCGCGACCCTCGCCGAAAGTCAGCTCGGCTGCCCGGTCATGACCTGCTACCAGGGTTCCGGCAAAGTCCGCAGCCAAGGCCTGGATGTCGAACTGCAAGGCGCCCTGACCGAGAACTGGCAAGTCGGCGCCGGTTACACCTACACCCGCGCGCACTACATCAAGGACGAAAACCCGGACAACAATAATCAGCGCTTCGACACCGATACGCCTGAGCATTTGTTCAAGGTTTCGACCCTGTACCGCCTGCAAGGCCCGCTGGAGAAATTCCGCGTCGGCGGCAACGTCTACTGGCAGAGCCGCATGTACAACGATGTACCGCTCAGCGTCGGCAGCTATCGTCTCGAACAGGGCAGCTACGCGGTGACCGACCTGATGGCTGGTTATGAAGTCAACAAACACCTGGATCTGCAGGTCAACGCCAATAACATCTTTGACCGCGTCTACTATTCCGCCATCGGCTACAACACTACGTGGGGTTCCACCGACAACTACGGCAACCCGCGCAGCTACATGCTGACGGCCAAATACAAATTCTAAAACACTCGTAAAACGTTCAACCGCGAAGGGCGCCTGGAACACCACGCGCCCTTCGTCTTTTTCCGACAAGCCCATTAGTCATCACCGGCGATAACGGATAGTCTCTGAGCAAACTCATTGCGAAGCGCCGCCTAATGACCAATCCGCAATTCATCCCAGACATCGAAGCCATCAGCAGCATTGACGCGGTGCCGGTGATTTTGAGTATGGTCAAACACCTCACCGGCATGCGCTTCGCGGCGGTGGCGCGGGTGACTGAGCGAAACTGGGTGGCCTGCGCCGTCGACGACTCGATCGACTTCGGGCTCAAGCCCGGCGGCGAACTGGTGCTTGAATCGACCATCTGTCACGAAATCCGCCAACACCAGCAACCGGTGATTTTCGGCCACGCCAGCGCGCACCCGATCTTTTCCCGGCATCACACGCCACAGACCTACGGCCTGGAAAGCTACATCTCCATTCCGATCGTCAAAGCCAATGGCGATTTTTTCGGCACACTCTGCGCCATCGACTCGGTGCCGGCGAATCTCGACGAACCGGCGATCGCCAAGACCCTCACGCTGTTCGCCCAGCTGATCGCCATGAGCCTCGACACGCAAAGTCATCTGGAGGCCGCCAAGGTCGAGCTGGCCAGTGCCAACGAACTCGGGCGGCTGCGCGAGCAATTCATCGCGGTGCTCGGCCATGACCTGCGCACACCGCTGAGCGCGATCCGCATGAGCGCCGATCTGCTGCAAACCAAAACCGAAGACAAGCGCTCGCTCAATCTGTTGTCGGCCATCCGCAACAGCTCGATGCGCATGGGCGTGCTGATCGAGAACATTCTCGACTTTGCCCGTGGCCGTCTGGGTGGCGGGATTCCGGTCCAGCGCAAACTGGTGGATGACTTGCAACGGACATTGCTGCTGACCCTGGAAGAGGTCCAGGCTTCGCACCCGCGCGCGACCTTCATTCATGAATTGAACGTACCGACGGGGGTCTATTGCGATGCCCTGCGCATCAGCCAGTTGCTGTCCAACCTGCTCGGCAACGCGGTGACCCACGGCTCGGCCAGCGCGCCGATCATCCTCAAGGCGTGTGCCGAGGGCGATGAAATCGTCATCTCGCTGAGCAATCAGGGCACGCCGATTCCGGCGCCATTGATGCCGCTGCTGTTCGAACCGTTTTCCCGGTCCGAAGCCGGTCAGCGCGGTGAAGGCCTGGGGCTGGGCCTGTACATCGCTGCGCAGATCACCGCTGCACACAACGGCACGTTGCAGGTGACATCCGATGCCGAGTCGGGAACCTGCTTTGTCGCGAGATTCCCGGCGCAGTTCAAATGGGTTTGAGCCGAAGTCCGGCGATCAAGCGGTCTGCCGGCGCATGGTCAGGATCGCGGCACCGAAACCAATGAACGTCGTGCCCACGACGCGGCTGACCCAACGCGACAGCGCCGGCCGCGTCAGCACCCCTTTGGCCCGCGAGGCCAGCGCCGCATAGACGCTCAGCGACGACACCGACAACGCCATGAAGATCGACGTCAGTATCAGGAATTGCGGCAGCAGCGCCGCGCCCTGATCGATGAACTGTGGGAACAGCGCGGTGAAAAACATCGTCGCCTTGGGATTGGTCACAGCGGTGAGAAAGGCTGACTTGTACAGTTTGCTGCGCGTCGGCCGCACCTTGTTCGCGTCCCCTTCCGTGCCTTCCGGCAGCATCGGGCCTTTTTTGCACAGCTGCTTGACGCCGAGATAGAACAGATACCCGGCACCGATGACCTTCACCGCGTTGAAGAGGACTTCCGAACTGGCCAGCAACGCGCCCAATCCGAGCATCGCCGCCGCCGACAGGCAGAACAGCCCACTGGCATTGCCCAACGAGGACCAAATGGTGCTGCGCTGCCCATGGGCCAGGCTGTTGTTGATCGCCATCAACGTCGCCGGGCCGGGACTGGCGATCGCAATCGCGGCGACCAGGGTGAAGGTCAGAATCGAGTGAGAATCCATTTTCAGTGCTCGCGATAAATGAGGTGAGGTGCGACATGTTACAGCAGCGGGGCGATCTGTCGCAGAGCCGACTATACCTTCTGCGGTAGCGCTTTCGCCCATTGACCGATGGACACCAGTGACTGTTTCGAACCAGCTGACTTTTCTATGCCGACAGTGGTTGAGTGCCTGTACGAACCCTGTGGGAGCGGGCTTGCTCGCGAAAGCGGTCTGTCAGGTCATACAGAGAGCGATTGATAAACGGCCTTCGCGAGCAAGCCCGCTCCAACAATGGGTGTGCGCAGTTTCAGCGAAACAAAGCAAAAAAAACCCCGCGACCGAATGAAGGCGCGGGGCAAAAAATTGGTTGGTTGCGGCCAACCAAAGGAGCTCTGTTACATACGTGTACGGGGTGAAATCAGATGCAGTCCTGCGCGGCGCGCTCAAAACTCGAAGGCAGGTAGTTCGAGGCCAGCAAGTGGCGCTCGTAGAGGAACACCTTGCCGCCGGTGCCAGCCTTGTAGGCTTCCAGAATGTTGTCCGCGGAAATCTTGCTCGGCACCACAATGCGGTAGCTGCGCTGGGTCTGCGACACCGTCGGGTTCAGCGCGCTGCCCTGCAGTTTCGGCACCACGCAATCGGCGTATTGCGCCGGAGTCTTGCTGGTCTGCAAGGTCAGGGTCGGGTTGTTCGGCGTGGAGGCACAACCGGCGAGCAACAGGGAAGCAACAGCCATGGCAGGCACAAATAAAGGACGCATCAGTAAAATCCTGAAAATAAAGGTTCGGTTCAACCGGCAACGGTTCAGCCTCACGGAGCCGCCGTTGCCATTTATGTTTTAAGTGTTCAGCTCGACGCCACCAGGGCCTTGAGCGACACATCGAATTGCTTCAATGCGTTAAGTTGCAGGTCACGCTGTCTGTCGATCTGCGCGGCGACTTGCGGCGCTGCCTGGTTATGTACCCAGACCGAAGGCAGTTGTTTCTCGACAGCGCCTTCGGCCTTGCCGATGTATTGCAGGTCAGCGTCGTAGAAGCGTGCGGTAAACCGCGCTTCGACCAGACTGTTGCGTTGCGTCAGCAGGCGATTGAAGGTGTCGAGCTTGACCACGATGTCCGGGTGCGCCTGAATCAGCGCATCGAGATTGTCGTAGACGGTCACCGACAGAAACTGTTGCTGCAACGAACTCATCAGCCAGTCGATCGCCAGTTCCGGATCGGAGCTGGCAACGAACGCCTGGCGAATCCGCGTATCGAGCGCATCTTTTGCGCCGTTCAACGCCATGTCGTGGTAACGCTCAAGGTATTGCAGGTTTTCCAGGGTGTTCTCGCTGAGCAGTACACCCACGGTCTGCGAGTGCTGCAATGTAGCGCTGCTGCCGGCGATGGTTTGAAGATGACAAGACCGGGCGTCGTCTGCGTAGGCCGGTGCAGTAGCAACCGCGCCGCCCATCAACAGGGCAACCAGAGCCAGTCGGGTCAGAGTCTTCATCGCGCAAATTCCTTGAGCTGCGTGTTCGATGGAGCCGATTTTCCGCTCATTACCGACAAAGCAGAACTTGCGTTTCGTGATGGTCACTATTACTTCTAGCAATAGTTGCGCGCCGAGCAGACTGATACACACTCACTACAACTAGAAAAAGATCAATGAGGATCCCGCTTTGAGAACGTTTGACCTGATCCGTGACGCCGTTCTGCCCGATTTTCGCGAGCGAGTGGCCGAGTATCTCGTCCAGTATGAAAGCGTCCTGCTGGACAAGAACATCGCCGATCCGCAGCTGATCAAGGACACCGCCAACCAATTGCGCGGCTACCTGCGTGGCCTCAACACCACACGGGTATTGGGCATGGCGTACTGGGAAGAGCTGGATCGGCGAGTCGTCGACACCTGGCTCGCGCCGGCGCAATGACCGACTAGACTTGCCGGGCTGTCACTGTCCCCGCGAGTCGAACCGGAGGTGTCCCCATGAGCAACACCGAACCCGCAACTTTCAATGGCTGGGCGGCGACCGCTGCCGGCGCACCGCTGGAGCGTTACAGCTACGATCCCGGCACATTGGGCGAAGAAGACGTCGAAGTCGCCGTGGAATATTGCGGCGTCTGTCATTCCGATCAGTCGCTGATCGACAACGACTGGGGCATCAGCCGCTATCCCTTTGTGCCAGGGCATGAAGTGGTCGGCAAAATCGTCCGCATGGGCACACAGGTGCGCGGCCTGAAAATGGGCCAGCGCGTGGGCATCGGTTGGTACAAGGGCAGCTGCATGCACTGCTCGTCCTGCATCAGCGGCTCGCAGCAACTGTGTGGCACCGCGCAACCGACGATCATCGGCAGCAACGGCGGCTTCGCCGACCGCTTGCGTTCACACTGGGCGTGGGCGATTGCGGTACCCGACAACCTTGACCCGGCCTTGGTCGGCCCACTGTTCTGCGCTGGCTCCACGGTGTTCAACCCGTTGCTGCAATTTGGCGTCAAGCCCACCGACCGCGTCGGCGTGGTCGGCATCGGCGGCCTCGGCCATCTGGCGCTGCGTTTTCTCAACGCCTGGGGCTGTGAAGTCACGGCGTTCACCTCGTCGTTGAACAAGCAGGACGAAGCCAAGCGCCTCGGCGCGCACAATGTCGTCGCTTCGACCGACAGCAATGCCTTGAAAGCCATTGCCGGCACGCTGGACTTTCTGTTGATCAGCGCCAACGCCGACCTCGACTGGACAGCCATGCTCGCCACCCTGCGTGCCAACGGCCGACTGCACTTTGTCGGCATCGTGCCCAGCGCCATTCCGGTGCATGTGTTCGATCTGATCCCGCAGCAGAAATCCCTGTCCGCCTCGCCGGTAGGCTCGCCCGCCACCATGGCGACCATGCTGGAATTTTGCGCCCGGCATCAGATTCTGCCGCAGGTCGAGATGTTTCCCATGAGCCAGGTCAACGAGGCGGTCGAGCATTTGCGCAGCGGCAAGGCGCGCTACCGCGTGGTGCTAGACGCCAGCCAGTAACCGTTCGGCGCGACGGCCACAGCCGCTCGCGCCGCCCTCCTGCCAAATCAGCCGCAAACGCTTACAATCGCCGGTCTTGCTGCCCCACAGACAGGCCCCTGAAGAAATGCCGCTCGACCCTCCTACGATGCTGACCCTTTCGATCGCGCTCGCGGCCGCTGCCGCGCTGTACCTGGCGGTCGAGTGGCGCAGCATCCGTGAACCTTCGCTGCTGTTCTGGAGCGCCGGGTTTGCCACGATCACCGTAGGCTCCACCCTCGCCCTGCTGCGCAGCAACGGCTTTGTGCTGATCGGGATCTGGTTTGCCAATGGCCTGCTGGTCACCGCGCATTTTCTGTTCCTGCTCGGTGTCGCGCGTTTTACCCAGACGCGGCTGTCGCGCGCCTGGTACCTGATTTTCCTGCTCTGGCTGGCGTTGTTACTGTTGCCGGACGGGCCGCAGTGGTCGAAAGTCATGCTGGTGGCCAACTCGCTGCTGGTCGCGGCGGCGACGCTCAAGGGCAGTTTCCTGCTGCGCCCGCACGGCAAATCGCTGAGCGTCGGCGCGGTGCAGTTGCGCTATGTGCTGCTGCTCCACGGCCTGTTCTATGTCGCCAAAGCGTTGACCGTGGTGATTCCCGGCACGCTGATCGACCTGGCCGCGTTCAAGGGCGAGATCATCCAGATTTCCCTGGTCGAGGGCGCGATGGCGATCATGCTGATTGCCCTGTCGATGACCGGCACCGAACGCTACCGCCGGGAACAGCAAATCGCCCGCCTCGCCGAGCGCGATCCGCTGACCGCCCTGTACAACCGCCGCGCCCTCGAAAAACGCGCACCACGCTTGCTCGCCGAGGTTTCGCCAGAGCGCCGTGGCGCCCTGCTGTTGATCGATATCGACAACTTCAAACTGGTCAACGACCTGTATGGCCATACCGCCGGCGACCGTTTGCTGATCGCCTTGAGCGAGATGATTCGCTCGCAACTGCCACGCAACGCCTTGGCCGCGCGCCTGGGTGGCGACGAGTTCGTCATGCTGCTGAGCAACGTCTCCACCGAACGCATCGTCGAACTGGGCAACGCCCTGCGCGAGCAGTTCCTCGCTAGCGCATCAGAGACTTTCCCCACGCCCGCCGCCGTGACACTGAGCATCGGCGCCAGCCTGTTCGACACGCCCCCGGCCAGCCTCACCGCGCTGATTGAACAAGGCGACGCCGCGCTCTACGAGTCCAAACGCGGCGGGCGCAACCGCATACGCCTGACCGGGCTTACCACTCCAGGATGACCCCTCGCATGTCCAGCCTCGAAACCTCCCTGCAAGACATCGCCGCGCCTGAAGGCGTCTGCTACGGCTGCGGCGGCAGCAACCCGCACGGTTTGCACATCAAGAGTCACTGGCACGCAGACGGCGTGCACGTCGTCGCCGAACACCTGCCCGACGCGCAATACTGCGGCTGGCCGCAACTGGTTTACGGCGGCCTGATCGCGATGCTGGTCGACTGCCATTCCAACTGGACCGCCATGGCCTATCACTACCGCAACGAACAACGCGAAGCCGGCAGCCTGCCGCGCATCGACTGCGTCACCGGCAACCTCGGCATCAAGTTCATCAAACCAACGCCAATGGGCGTGACGCTGACGCTAAGGGCGAAAGTCGAAGGCGAAATCGGGCGCAAGAGCCGGGTGATCTGCGAGGTGTATGCCGGTGACGTGCTTACCGCGATTGGCGATTCGGTATTTGTCCGGGTCGATACCGGGCAACTGGCAGCGGCAGCCCACGGTCAGGGATGATCAGCGCTGATTGAAAATATCTCGAACTCCGGCACGACCATCGTATCCAACGTACAGGTCACTGGAGGTTGAGAAAAATGAACAGCACTGACGATACCCAACCCGTAACACCGGCCGTCGACTCTTCGGGCAAACCGGTCAATGTGGTGCAACGCGATCTGGCAGACACGGATGACGACACCAAAGCCGTCGACGAGGTGATCACCCCCACCTCGACCCGCACCAAGGAGCAGGACGCCGAGACGCTGCAGCGCAAGGTCGACGAGATCGAGCGCAAGGTGGCGGATGGTAATTAGCTCGCGGGCAGATCTCGATTCAGTCGCTACAGCGGCCATGCGCGCCCGCCGATGAAAAAACGGTCATCACGGGTGTTTTGACGTTTTTTTATCAAACCGCTTCGTAGAGTGGCTGAATCGACCCAACAGGTAGCGCTCTATGGATACGACCCGCACCGAGATAGTGGACGACGCCGTCCTCGACCAGGCCGCTCATTGGTGCATGCGGCTGCACGACAATAGTTGCAGCGCCGACGAGCGCCGGGAATTTCAACAGTGGGTGCAAGCGGACCCGCGTCATGCCTTCGAGTACGCGAAAATGCTCGAGATCTGGGATCTCAGCGAGCATTTGCCGGCCGAGCCGGGCACGGCCAAGACCTTGCTGACGGGCCACCTGCCCGGGCAAGCCGGGGCGCGAAGGATCTAGCCCTTCGAGTATTTCAAAACAGGCGCGAGGCCATCGTCCGGTGGCCTCAGGCGAACTGATTTTTTCTTCCCTGCGGTGACATCCCGTTCAGTGCCCGCGCCCTGCGCGCCCGTATTCAAAGGCTTTCGCCCATCTGCATCAGAATTTTATCTTCACATCCCAGCTTAATAATATTTTACCGATACCCCCCCTCTCCCTAGTCTGACCTCAAGCAAAACGGACAAGCCGAACAGCGCCCGAATCCAACTGCCTTGCTAGGAAGGATGTAGAGATGACCACTGAAATAATAACAACAGACACGCTGATCGTCGGTGCCGGCCAAGCGGGCGTGGCGATGAGCGAGCACCTGAGCAAACTCGGTGTGCCGCACATCGTCCTCGAGCGCAACCGTATCGCCGAACGCTGGCGCACCGGGCGTTGGGACTCGCTGGTCGCCAACGGTCCGGCATGGCACGACCGCTTCCCGGGATTGGAATTCGATGACGTCGACCCCGACGGCTTTGCCCCGAAGGAACGCGTGGCCGATTACTTTGAAGCCTATGCGAAGAAATTCAACGCGCCGATTCGTACCGGCGTCGAAGTCAAAAGCGTTGTGCGCAATGTCGGTCGCCCAGGCTTCACCGTCGAAACGTCCGAAGGCGTGATCGAAGCCAGCCGCGTTGTCGCCGCCACCGGTCCGTTCCAGAAACCGGTAATCCCGGCAATTGCCCCGCAAGACCCGCGCTTGCTGCAAATCCACTCCGCCGACTATCGCAACCCGCAACAGCTGCCGCAAGGCGCGGTGCTGGTGGTTGGTGCCGGTTCTTCCGGGGTACAGATTGCCGATGAGCTGCAACGTTCCGGCAAGCAGGTTTATCTGTCGGTCGGCGCCCACGACCGCCCGCCTCGCGCTTACCGCAACCGTGATTTCTGCTGGTGGCTGGGTGTGCTCGGCGAGTGGGATCAGGCCGCCATGAAACCCGGCCGCGAGCACGTGACCATTGCCGTCAGCGGCGCCCATGGCGGGCGCACCATCGATTTCCGTGGCCTCGCCCATCGTGGCATGACGCTGGTCGGGGTCACCGAATCGTTCAACAACGGCGTGGTGACCTTCAAGCAGGATCTGGCGGGCAACCTCAATCGCGGCGATGAAAACTATCTGGCGCTGCTGGATGCCGCCGATGCCTACATCGAACGCAATGGTCTGGACCTGCCGGAAGAACCGGAAGCTCGCGAAACGTTTGCAGAGCCTGAATGCGTAAAAAACCCGCTGGCCGATCTCGATCTGGCCAAGGCTGGCGTGACGTCGATCATCTGGGCCACCGGGTTTGCCGTGGACTATTCCTGGCTGCAAGTCGCGGCGTTCGATGACAACGGCAAGCCTGTGCATCAGCGCGGTGTGTCGAGCGAGCCGGGAGTGTATTTCCTCGGTCTGCCGTGGCAGTCGCGTCGCGGTTCGTCGTTCATCTGGGGCGTCTGGCACGACGCCAAGCACGTCGCCGACCACATCGCCACCCAGCGCAAGTACCTCGACTATCGCGATGCCGAGCAGCGTGAAGCCGAACTGCATCAAGCCACGCACAGCCACGTTGCTGACACCGTCGACGCTTGATCCGCTCTTTCGCCCCGGCGCCGATTGCGCCGGGCCAACCTTTGTCAGGAGCTTCACATGAGCCAGCCAACTCACACCCGTATCCGCATGTTCAACACCAAAGACACTTACCCGAACCAGTCGCTGGACAATGACCTGTGCCAGGCCGTCCGCGCCGGTAACACGGTGTATGTGCGTGGTCAGGTCGGTACTGATTTCGATGGCAATCTGGTAGGGCTCGGCGATCCGCGTGCGCAGGCCGAACAGGCCATGCGCAACGTCAAGCAACTGCTCGAAGAAGCCGGCAGCGACATGAGCCATATCGTCAAGACCACCACCTACCTGATCGACCCGCGTTATCGCGAAGCGGTGTACGGCGAAGTCGGCAAGTGGCTCAAGGGCGTGTTCCCGATCTCGACCGGCTTGGTGGTCTCGGCGCTGGGGCAGCCACAGTGGTTGATGGAGATTGATGTGATTGCGGTGATTCCTGAGTAAGCAGGTTCACCGCGTTATGGCCATCGCGAGCAGGCTCACTCCTACATTTGGAATGCGTTCCCCTGCAGGAGTGAGCCTGCTCGCGATGAGGCCAGCCCAGACACACAAGGAGTTCAATAGATGACCTTTTCAATCGCAGCCCGCTGCGCCGAAACCGGCCAGTTCGGTGTCGCCATCAGTTCCTCCAGCATCGCCGTCGGCGCCCGCTGCCCATGGCTGCTGCCAGGCGTTGGCGCGGTGTCGAGCCAGAACATCACCCTGCCGTCGCTCGGCCCGGAAGTGCTGGCATTGATGGAACAAGGCCTGGCCCCGGACGATGCGCTGGACAAAGTCCTCACGCGCAACGGCTACAGCCAGTACCGCCAGATCACCGCGATCAACCATCTCGGCCAGACCGCACACTTCAGCGGTTCGCAAACCCTTGGCGTACACAACGCCGTGTCCGGTGATCAATGCGTGGCCGCCGGCAACATGCTCGCCGGGCGCTCGGTGATCGAAGCGATGGTCAGCGCCTTTGAAGACGGCGAAGGCCAATTGGCCGACCGCTTGCTCAAAGCCCTGCACGCGGCGCAAGCCCTCGGTGGCGAAGCCGGCCCGGTGCATTCGGCAGCGGTTGTGGTGGTCGGCGAACAGACCTGGCCGATCGTCAATCTGCGCGTCGACTGGGCGGATGAAAACCCGATCGGCCAACTGCAAAAACTCTGGGACGCCTATCAGCCACAACTGCAGGACTACATCGACCGCGCCCTCGACCCCGCCAAGGCGCCGGGTTACGGCGTTGCCGGTGATGATCGATGAACAGCGTCGAGTTGCTCAAGGCGCTGGTGGCGTTCGACACCACCAGCCGTGAATCCAACTTGCAGTTGATCGAATTCGTCAGGGATTACCTCGCAGATTTCGACGTGCCCTGCGCGCTGATCTACAACGATGAGCGCAGCAAAGCCAACCTGTTCGCCACGATCGGCCCAGTGGATCAACCGGGCATCGTGCTGTCCGGGCACACCGATGTGGTGCCGGTCGACGGTCAGCCGTGGACAATGCCACCGTTCGAACTGACTGAGCGCGACAGCAAACTGTTCGGCCGTGGCACGGCGGACATGAAGGGCTATATCGCCTGCGTGCTCGCGCTGGTGCCGGCGCTGGTGCAGGCGCCGTTGCGCATCCCGGTGCACATCGCATTGTCGTATGACGAAGAAGTCGGCTGCCTCGGCGTACGTTCGTTGCTCAAGGTTCTGGAGCAACGTCCGGTCAAACCGCTGCTGTGCATCATTGGCGAGCCGACTGAACTGAAACCGGTGCTCGGCCACAAAGGCAAACTGGCGATGCGCTGCGATGTGCAGGGCCATCCGTGCCATTCGGCGTATGCCCCGCTTGGGGTGAATGCCATCGAGTACGCCGCCGAACTGATCGGCGAACTCGGGCGCCTTGGCCAGCAGTTGAAAGCGCCGGAGCATCACGATGCGCGTTTTGATCCGCCGTACAGCACGGTACAGACCGGGGTAATAAGCGGCGGTAAAGCGCTGAATATCGTGCCTGCCGATTGCCGTTTCGATTTCGAGATCCGCGCCCTGCCCTCGCAGGATCCGGCGCTGGTCGCCGAGGCGCTGAAAAGCTATGCCGAACGCGAAGTGCTGCCGCGTATGCGTGCGGTCAGTGAACACAGTGAAATCCGTTTCAGAGAGTTGTCAGCGTATCCGGGCCTGGTCACCAATGCGCAGAGCCAGGCAGCCCAGCTGATCGCCAGCTTCAGCGGTTGCGAGGAATTCGGCACCGTGGCGTTCGGCACTGAAGGCGGACTGTTTGATGCGGTAGGGATTCCCACCGTGGTCTGCGGCCCCGGCAGCATGGATCAGGGGCACAAACCCGATGAGTTCGTCAGCCTCGATCAGTTGCAGGCTTGCGATGACATGCTCCAGCGCCTGCTGGTGTTTATCCGCGCTTGAAACCCGGTTCGACTGCACTCACGCGTACAGTCGGGCCAGTTCCTCACGGCAATGGTCGACAAACAACTGCACCGGTTTGGTCAGTTGCACGCGCCGCAACCACGCCGCCGACAAGCCCGAACCGGTCACCGTTTCCGCGAGCGGCACACATACGACTTGCTGGCCGTCGTAGGTGTAGTCGCTGAACGGTTTGGTCACCAGAATCGAAAAGCCAAAACCATTGCCGACCATGCCGCGCACCATCTCGATCGACGGCGAGCTGAAGACGATATTCGGCGTCAGTCCGCGTTCCTCGAAGATGCTCACGAAGTAGGTGCGGCTCGGCACCACGTCGAGCAGGATCATCGGTTCCAGCACCAGATCATGCAGCGAAACCCTGGCCTGTTGCGCGAAACGATGGTTGGCCGGGAGCAAGGCGTAAGGCTGCTGCGGCGGCATCAGCGGCGTGGTTTCGATGGTGCTGTCGAGGTCGTGTTCGAACATCATCGCGATATCGATGCTGCCGGCGGTCAGAGCCTGCACCAGTTCCTGCTGTTCGCCGTCGCGAATGCGGATTTCGACGCCGGGCCAGCGCGCCTTGAAACCGGCGATCAGGCGCGGCAGGTACAGCGGCGCGACGGTTTCGAAACAGCCGATATCGATCTGCCCGGACACCACGTCGTTGTCGGCCAGAGCGTTCTGCTCAAACTCATGCGCGACGCGCAACAGCTCCAGCGCCTTGCGATAGAAGCGCGAGCCGCTCGGCGTCAGCGAGACGCCTTGGGCGTGGTGGCGGATGAACAACTGCACGCCGAAGCTTTCTTCCAGGTGCTTGATCGCGGTGGAGACCGATGGCTGCGCGATATAGAGCTTGCGCGAGGCTTCGGCGACGCTGCCGCAATCGGCGGTTGTGACGAAGTATTTGAGCTGGCGCAGGTTGTAGGCGGCCATGGGAATCTCCAGAAATCAAAGGATCGCAGCCTTCGGCAGCTCCTGCACAGAGCACCTCTGAGGGGAATATCTGTGGCAGAAGGACTTATCTGTGTCAGAGGGATTTATCTGTGCCACAGGATTTATATGTGGCGAGGGGATTTATCCCCTCGCCACAGAAAATCCCCTCCCCACAGGACTGTGCAAAGCCGGATAAGGGTGAAGCCTGAACATACCGGAGCTATGCCTCACCCGGAGCATATTTTTTTTAAGGTCTGTAGCAACAAACTTACTAATTTATCTATCCCGATGCTTTGCACATGATCGCTTCAACAAGAATTGCGCCGCCCGTGCCGGCGCTTGCCGAAGTACGTCCACGTACTCATCCTTGCCTTGGAGTTCGTCATGGCTACCCCTGCAGCATCCTCCGCTCCGCTGATTGAAAAACACACGATAGGATACGTGCCCCCCGAAGATCGCCACGGAAAGGTCAGGGATCTGTTCACGCTCTGGTTCGGCGGCAACATCGCGCCGTTGCCCATCGTCACCGGTGCGCTGGGCGTGCAGTTGTTTCACTTGAATCTGGTCTGGGGCATCGTCGCGATTCTCGTCGGCCACCTGGTCGGTGGCGTACTGATGGCGTTGCACTCAGCGCAAGGCCCGCAAATGGGTATTCCGCAGATGATCCAGAGCCGCGCGCAGTTCGGCTCCCTCGGCGCGCTGCTGGTGGTGCTGATTGCCGGCGTCATGTACATCGGTTTCTTCGCCTCCAACATCGTTCTTGCCGGCAAGTCGTTGCACGGCGTGGCCGACAGCATTCCGGTGCCGGTCGGCATCGTTATCGGTGCCCTCGGTTCGGGGATCATCGGCATCATCGGCTACCGCTTCATCCACGTGCTCAACCGCATCGGCACCTGGGTGCTGGGGATCGGCATCGTCGTCGGTTTTGGCTACATCTTCACCCACATTCAAACCGATGATTTCCTCACCCGGGGCGGCTTCAACCTCTCCGGCTGGCTCGCCACGGTGTCGCTGGCGGCGTTGTGGCAAATCGCGTTTGCGCCGTACGTGTCCGACTATTCGCGTTACTTGCCGGCCGACGTCAAAGTCTCCTCGACGTTCTGGACGACGTATCTGGGTTCGGCGCTCGGTTCGAGCCTGGCGTTCATCTTCGGCGCCGTCGCTGTGCTCGCCACGCCCGTCGGCATGGACACCATGGACGCAGTGAAAATGGCCACCGGCTCCATCGGCCCGCTGATGCTGGTGCTGTTCCTGCTCAGCGTGATCAGCCACAACGCCCTCAACCTGTACGGCGCCGTGCTCTCGCTGATCACCCTGGTGCAGACCTTCGCCTACCGTTGGATCCCCACCGCCAAGAGCCGCGCGGTGATCTCGATCATCGTGCTGCTGGCCTGTTGCTTCGCCGCCGTCGGCGCCTCGAAGGACTTCATCGGACACTTCGTCGACATGGTGCTGGTGCTTTTGGTGGTGTTGGTGCCGTGGACCGCGATCAACCTGATCGACTTCTACGCGATCCACAAAGGCAAGTACGACATCCAGTCGATCTTCCAGGTGGATGGCGGCATCTACGGTCGCTACAACCCACAGGCTTTGCTGGCTTATGCGATCGGCATCGCCGTGCAGATCCCGTTCATGAACACGCCGCTGTACGTCGGCCCGGTGTCGGCGCACATCAACGGCGCCGATCTGTCGTGGCTGGTGGGCTTGCTGGTGACCTCGCCGCTGTACTTCTGGCTGGCGAATCGGGATACGTCCTATCGTCGGCGGATGATGGGCGGGAAGTTGGCGAGCAGCGTGTAATCGTCATCGCCTGAACGTAAAAAGGGCCGGAACGCTGTGCAGCGATCCGGCCCTGTTTCGTTACTCTCAGATGAAGCGCTGGCGATGCTCCTCGATGAATTGCGCGGGTGTCTGCAATGGCTGACCGATGATGGCCGCCCCCGAATCGTCGAGACCCTCAAGGCGTTTTTCTCGCTGGTCGATTTTCACCGCGTTGAAATGTACGGCAAACGCGGGATCGCCATCGACGCCGAGCAGCCGGACAAACTCCTCGACTTCCACCTGCTCGAAACGTACCTCCTTGCCCAGCGTACTGCCCAACAACGCGGCGAGCTCGCGGTGGCTGTACTCGATCGGGCCGTGCAGCGCATACGCCTGACCGCCATGCCCTTCGGGCTTGAGCAGGACATTGGCGACCACCAGTGCGATATCACTGGCCGCCATGGGTGCAAAACGGCTGTCGGCGTCGAACGGTGTCAGGTAACGGCCTTCACGAATAAAGTCGGCGATGTAGAGCATCCATTGGGCGAAGAACGTCACGCGCAAATGCGTGGATGGAATGCCCGACCAGGTGAAAATCTGTTCCGACATCCAGTGGTTCAACGTCGCCTGACTGCGTGCATCGGGTCGCGATTGCTTGTGCGACATGTTGACGATGTGCTTGACGCCTTGCTCCTTCGCCGCCTGCGCAAACAACGCGGCGGCTTCGACCAGCCCATCGCTCAGCGGATAGCAAAAATAGGCGCCGTCCACGCCTTTCATGGCCGGGCGCAACGACTTCAGGTCGCGCAAGTTGCCGACGTGAATCTCGGCGCCCATGTCCTTGAGTTTTTGCGAGCGCTCGTCTTCACGACGGACCAGAGCTTTGACCCGGTGACCGCGCTCAAGCAGGGCTTTGACGGTTGGCGCGCCGGTGTCGCCGGTAGAACCTGTTACCAAAAACGTACTCATCGTATTTCTCCAGATCAATGTTATGAAAATCGGGGTTGTCAGGGACGCAAGCGACCGGCCGGCACCACGGTCTCGACCCGGCCGGTGGCGACGTCGTAGACCAGACCGCTGACGCTGAAACCAGCGGGCAACTGTGGGTTGGCTTGCAGCGCCGCGACATCGATGGCCACGGCCTGACGCGGGTCGTTTATCGCCAGTGATGGCAATTGTTCCGTGGCCACGCCCATGTACTGAGCGAGCAAATCCGGTGCGTGGTGCAGGCATCCGCGAATACCGCAATCGGTGTGCTGCAGGACGATCAAGTGCCAGCCTTCACCGAGCGCCGCGCCGCCCGCTTGCGAAACGCGGCCGAGGATTGCCAGCGTTTCAAACAGTGCCGGGGTGACCCGACCACCGACATTGCGGATCACCGCGGCCTCGCCGGGTTGCAGGCCAAGCACATCCACCGGATCGACACGCGGATCGACACAACCGACGATCAGCGCGCGCTGGGAAGGAATGATCTTCAATTCGGCCGAGAAGCCGTTGGCGGCAAACGCGGCATTGCGTTCGAGCAGGGTTTGCAGGAAGTCCATGGCACACCTCGATCAAGGATGGGTAATCAGCCGCGCTGTGGCAGACGCGTCGACATCAGCGCCTGAAGCTTTTGCGGGTCAGCGATGAACGCCTGATGAATGCTGCGCGATTGGGCGCCAGCGACGACCTCATCGTTGATGCCGGCCTCGATCGCATCCAGTGCGTCAGTCACCACTTCGAGCGGGCTCAGGCGTGGTTCCGGAAGCTTTGCGCCCATCGCCGTTTCGGTCTGCACCGCCAGCACCCCGACCACCTGAGTACCCTGCCCAGCCAACTCGGCACGCAAACTGCGCGTCAGTGACAGGCCCGCAGCTTTCGAGGCGGAGTACGTTGCTGCCATCGGCAGGCTAACCAGCGAGAGCATCGACAACATGTTCAACACCGCGCCACCGGAGGCCGCCAGAACCGGCGCAAACGCTCGGGTCAGGGCCAATGGGCCGAAGTAATTCACTTCCATTTCCAGGCGAGCGTCGAGCATGTCCGGCGCGCTGATGGCGCCGTCGAACGCGGCATACCCGGCGTTATTGATCAGCAGCGTGATATCGGCGGCCACACTGGCAGCGGCAGCCACCTGATCGGGGTCAGTCACGTCGAGCGGCAGCGGCACCAGGCGGCGATCACCGCTCTTGAGCAGGTCGGCCAGCGCAGCGGTGTCGCGCACGGCAACGTAGACTTTCGCCGCGCCACGCTTGAGCAGTTCTTCGGCAAAGGTACGGCCAATGCCGCGGTTGGCACCGGTGACCAGGGCAATCGAATGGGCGATTTGCATGATGTGTTCCTCGAAGCTCGATAAGGGCAAGTTGCGGAGTTGGCGGCCGTGCCGCGTGTCCGATGTGGCCAATATCCACGCTTCGACTCATGCTCGGTAGCCAGTGAATTGGGCTAAGATTTATCTCGATCCAGCATCAATCCTCCGCGCACACGGGAACCGGCATGCCACTCAAAGACCTTCACAGCCTGCGGCTCTACACCCGCGTCGCACGCCTGGGCAGTTTCTCGGCCGCCGCGCGCGAGGCGGGCCTGACGCAATCCCAGGTGTCGCGAATGATTGCCGAGCTGGAAGCCAGCCTCGGCGCCCGGCTGCTGTCGCGCACCACCCGCGCGGTGGTGCCGACCGAAGCGGGCCTGGAGTTTCTGGCGCGGATGGAGCCAATCCTTGCCGCCGTCGACGATGCGGAAAACAGCGTGCGCGAAACCGGTGAACTACGCGGATTGCTGCGCATCGGTATGCCGTCGACGATGGCTATTCGGGTGATCATCCCGCGCTTGTCAGCGTTCACCGAACGCCACCCGCAACTGCACCTCGAACTGATGCTCGAAGATCAGTGGCAGGACATGGTCAAGGAAGCGGTCGATGTCGGGATTCGCGTCGGTAAACTGCCGGATCTGGCCGGCACGGCGAAGCTGATTGGCAGCATGCAACGAATCGTCGTGGCGTCCGCCGCCTATCTCGCGCGGCACGGCACGCCGCAACGCCCCGAGGAACTGGAACAACACCGGATCATCGGCGGGCCGGCGGCGGCGCAGGCTTCATCCTGGCAATTCGAGCGCGACGGCGCGACCACGTCGGTCAGTCTGACGGCGCAGATTTCGGTCAACGATACTGCCGGCGCATTGGCCGCGGCCGTGGCTGACTTGGGAGTCACCTCGACCACGTCCTGGGCCTGCGCGCAGGAGGTGCAGGACGGCACATTGCTGCAGTTATTGCCGGCATGGAAAATGGCCGACTTGCCGGTTCATGCCTACTTTCCCATGGGCCGCGCGACACGTCTGGCGGCGCGCGCGTTCGCTGATTTTCTCGCCAGCGCACTCGAACAACCACCCACCCTTTCAGGGCAATGACATGCTGCGAATACTCGGCAAGGCCTCATCGATCAACGTGCGCAAAGTGCTGTGGACGTGCGCCGAATTGCACATCCCGTTCGAGCGTGAAGACTGGGGTTCGGGGTTCAAATCGACGAATACCCCGGAGTTCCTCGCGCTGAACCCGTGCGCGATGGTGCCGGTGATTGAGGACGGGGATTTCACGCTGTGGGAATCGAATACGATCATCCGTTATCTGGTCGCGCGTTACGGCGGCGCGCAGCTTTATCCGTCTGGGCCGATGGCTCGGGCGCGGGTCGATCAGTGGATTGACTGGCAGGCTGCGGAGCTGAATCGCTCGTGGTCGTATCCGCTGATGTCCCTGGTGCGCAAGTCGCCGGATTATCAGGACAGCGCTGCGCTGGCGGTCGGGATCGAACAATGGTCGAAGAACATGCAGATTCTTGATCGCCAGCTGCAATCGACCGGTGCTTACGTCAGTGGCGAAGAGTTTTCACTGGCCGATATCCCGATCGGGTTGTCGGTGAATCGCTGGTTTGAAACGCCGCTGAAACATCCGCACTTGCCCGCCGTCAGCGCCTACTACGATCGCTTGAACCAGCGCGAGGGCTATCGCCTGTACGGGCGAAACGGCACGCCATGACGCAAAAAGCCGCTGATCCCGAATCGCGGAATCAGCGGTTTTTTATTTGCCTGAAAGCTAAATCAGGCTGGAACGCCCAGGATGATGTGCGAAGCCTTGATCACCGCCGTGGCGCTGACGCCTTTGGCCAGGCCCAGCTCGGTAACGGCATCGCGGGTCACGATCGAGTAGACCTTGGAGCCGCCAGCCAGCTCGATGACCACTTCGGCGTTGACCGCACCGTCAGTCACGCTCAGCACTTTGCCTTCCAGGCAGTTGCGCGCCGAGAGGCGGATGTCGCTGGACTCGGTCATCAGCATGACCCATGGCGCCTTGACCAGCGCAACGGCTTCTTTGCCGACGGCGATGCCGAGGTTCTTGATGCTTTCCATGGTCACGACTGCAACCAACAGCTCACCGCCAGCCAGGGTCAGTACCACTTCGGCGTTGACGGCGCCGGCCTGAACATTGCTGACTTTGCCTTTGAATACGTTGCGTGCACTGACTTTCATGCTGGACGTCCTGTTTTTTGACTTTAGAGTTAGGAAACGGCGTGCATCATCGAAGTTGACGCTATATAAAAACAACTACAGCGCTGCGCCCTGTTGTCACGCCCCCTACATAAAAGCACGCTCTCAAAAAACAGCACGACTCAGATCAGCAGATCTTCATAGAACGCACCGAACGGTCGCGTCGGATGAGCGATCTGGATTTCCAGAATCCACACGCCGGCATTCGGTGCCTGCTCGAAATCGCCAAGGTCGCCGCCACGGTGAATCGCATGCGGAAAATCACTGACCCGATGCCCCTTGATATTCAGGTTCAACATCCAGCCCATCGCCTCGGCTTGATCCGTCGCATAGCGGTAAAGCTCAACCCCGGATACACCCTCACGCCAGAACGCCTCGACCCGGTCGAACAGCGCTTTGGCCGCTGCCGCGCAGGCTTTCATTTCCGGGTCCGATCCGCTGGTGTAAGTCGCCCCCGCATCACCTTCGTGGCCCTGCCAGACCACACCCATGTCGATGAAGAAAATGTCGTCTTCACCGAGCACCGGATCGCCGTCGGAGCGCTGCTTGAAGGTTTTCAGGGTGTTGGCGCCGAAGCGAATCAGCAGCGGATGCCAGATCCGGTCCATGCCCAGTTCGGCGAGGATTTCCTTGCCACGCGCCGTCGCTTCGGACTCCAGCATGCCCGGTTTGATCACTGCGGCGATGGCATCGACGGCCTTCCAGGTCAGCTGCTGGGCATGGCGCATGGTGTCCAGGACAAAACGTTCGCCGACCGCCTCCTTACCGCTCAGGGCTGCATTTTCGCTCAGGGCTGTACTCATTTCCTCGTCCTCATGGCTGCGCTGTATAGTTTTTTATATTGCGAAACTTCGATAAAGATACAGCCATGACACAAAGTGTCAATTACTCTTCTGCGCGCACCACGCCACGCTCTTCGAGCAGCCGCACGAACATGCTCAAACTGCGCGACACCGTCCCCCGACGCCATACCAGCCACGTCGTCAGGTAGCGAAAATCCGCCGCCAGCGGCCAGACGCTGACGGTTGCACTGCCCGGCATGCTCTGCAGCATCTTGCGTGGCATCAGGGCCAGACCGGCACCAGCGCTGACGCAGGCGAGCATGCCGTGATACGACTCCATTTCGAAGATTTTGCCGGGCACGGCGGCGTCGGTACTGAACCATTTCTCAAAGTGATGCCGGTAGGAGCAGTTGGAGCGGAAGGCATAGATGTTCTCGCCATTCACATCCGCCGCACGCTTTACCGGAGCGTGATTGAGCGGCGCGATGATGACCATTTCTTCCTCGAAGGCCGGCACGCCTTCCAGCGTCGGATGCAGCACCGGGCCGTCGACGAATGCTGCCGCGAGACGCCCGGAAAGCACGCCGTCGATCATCGTCCCGGACGGCCCGGTGGAAAGGTCCAGATCAACTTTCGGGTGCAACTGGTTATACGCCGCGAGCAGTTCGGGAATGCGCACCGCCGCCGTGCTTTCCAGCGAACCCAAAGGAAACGCGCCCTGCGGTTCTTCGCCCGCTACGGTGGCGCGCGCTTCTTGTACCAGGTCGAGAATGCGCCGCGCGTACTCGAGAAAACTCCACCCCGCCGGTGACAGGCGCAAACGGCTTTTCTCGCGAATAAACAGATCGACACCGAGATCCTGCTCAAGCTGCTTGATCCGCGTGGTCAGGTTCGACGGCACGCGATGGATCTGCGCAGCGGCGGCGCTGATGCTGCCGTGCTCGGCAACGGCCTTGAAAATTTCCAGTTGCACCAGATCCACAGTCATTCTCCAATCGTGAAAGAAACGATCTTTATTATTCAGTTTCCAGAAAACAAACACCACCCTACTCTAGGCTCATCCGACGAACATGCAGGACGAAGCCATGAGCCAGATTTCCAGCCAGACCCACGCCATCTCGATCAACCCAGCCACCGGCGAGCAGATCGGCCATTACGCCTTTGAATCCGCCGCCGCCCTCGATGCCGCGCTGACTCGTGCAGCCTTTGGCTTCGGCAAGTGGAAGCGCAAGCCGTTGCAGGATCGTTCGCGCCTGTTGACCGCTCTGGCCGCTGCGCTGCGTGAAACCAGCGATGCCATGGCGACGATGATCACTCAGGAAATGGGCAAGCCGATCGCTCAGGCTCGCGCCGAAATCGAGAAATGCGCCAAGCTCTGCGAGTGGTACGCCGAAAACGGGCCGGCCATGCTCGACGCGGAACCGACTCAGGTCGAAGGCGGCAAGGCGCGCATCGAGTACCGCCCACTCGGCCCGATCCTCGCCGTGATGCCGTGGAACTTCCCGATCTGGCAAGTGCTGCGCGGCGCCGTGCCAGCGCTGATCGCCGGCAACACCTACGTGCTCAAGCACGCGCCGAATGTGATGGGCAGCGCCTACCTGTTGCGCGATGCCTTCACCCGCGCCGGTTTCGCCGAAGGCGTGTTTGAAGTGATCAACGTCACCCCGCAAGGCGTGTCCAGCGCCATCGCTGACCCGCGCATTGCCGCTGTGACGCTGACCGGCAGCGTGCGTGCCGGCATGGCCATCGGCGCGCAGGCCGGTGCTGCATTGAAGAAATGCGTATTGGAATTGGGCGGTTCCGACCCGTTCATCGTGCTCAACGATGCCAATCTGGATGAAGCGGTACAAGCTGCGGTCATCGGTCGTTACCAGAACTCCGGTCAAGTTTGCGCAGCGGCAAAACGCTTGATCATCGAAGAAGGCGTGGTTGAAGAATTCACTCGCAAATTCGTCGAAGCCACACGCAAGCTGAAAGTCGGCGATCCGTTGGCCGCCGACACGTACATCGGCCCGATGGCGCGCTTCGACCTGCGCGACGAACTCGATCAGCAAGTGCGCGACACCCTGGAAGAAGGCGCGACGCTATTGCTTGGCGGCGGCAAAGCCGCAGGCGCTGGCAACTATTACGAACCCACCGTGCTGGCCGACGTCACCGACCGCATGACCTCGTTCAAACAGGAACTGTTCGGCCCGGTCGCGTCGATCATCACCGCCCGCGATTGCGCCCACGCAGTAGCGCTGGCCAACGACAGCGAGTTCGGCCTGACCGCGACGATCTACACCGCCAACGTGCAACTGGCCCAGCAACTGACCAGTGAACTGGAAACCGGCGGCGTGTTCATCAACGGCTACTCCGCCAGCGACCCGCGCGTGACCTTCGGCGGCGTGAAAAAAAGCGGTTTCGGCCGCGAGCTGTCGCACTTCGGCGTACGCGAATTCTGCAACGCGCAAACCGTGTGGCTCGATCGCAAGTAACCGACCTGACGCCATGTAGGAGCTGCCGAAGGCTGCGATCTGTTGATCTTGTCTTTTAAAAAACAACATCAAAAGATCGCAGCCTGCGGCAGCTCCTACGGGGGAGCGTCTATAGTGATCAGGTCTTTGCTGTCGAGCGTTGTCCATGGTCAACACTGAACACCTGATCATCTGCGAGCACTGCGATTGTGTGTATGAAAAAGCCGTGCTCGGCAAACACCAGAAAACCCTGTGCGCACGCTGCGGCGGTGTCCTGCAGCGTTTCAACGGCCTGAGCGTCGAACAACGCCTGGCGTTGACGTTCACGGCCGCCATGTTGTGGCTGTTCGCCAATTTCTACCCGGTGATGAGCATCAGCATGAAAGGCCTGAAAAACAGCGCGACGCTGTGGGACTCGGTGCTGGCGCTGAGTCAGGGGCCGATTACCTTTATCGCCATGGTTGCGGCCATTGCCATCATCATTGCGCCGGCGTTTCAACTGGTGTTGCTGGTGTGGGTGCTGAGCTTCGCGCTCTCCTCGCGACGGGCGCCGGGGTTCAAGCTGTGCATGCGCTGGCTGGAAACCCTGCGCCCGTGGAGCATGCTTGAAGTGTGTCTGCTGGGCGCGATGGTGGCAGTGTTCAAACTCGCCGGACTGCTCGACGTGTTGCCCGGCATCGGCCTGTTTGCGCTGGCGGTGCTGAGCCTGATGATGATCCGCATTGCCGGCCGCGACATTCGCGATCTCTGGGACATTCTATGAAGCGGCCACCGACTGCCAGCGAACTCGACCTGTGCCTGTGCCACAGCTGCGGGCTGGCCTGCGACATGACTGGCGAGCCGCACGAATGCCCGCGTTGCGATGCGCCGCTGCATCGGCGCAAGACCAACTCGCTGACGCGCACCTGGGCCTACATGCTCGCCGCGCTGGCATTTTATGTGCCGGCCAATCTGCTGCCGGTGATGAACACCACCATGCTCGGCAGTGGCGCCGACAGCACAATCATGAGCGGCGTCCTGGAGTTCTGGGAAGCGGGCGCGTGGGATATCGCGCTGATCATTTTCATCGCCAGTATCGCCGTGCCGGGGATCAAGTTCGTCGCCCTGACGTTACTGCTGACTACCGTACAACGTGACAGCGCCTGGGCGCGCAAGGAGCGTTCAAAGCTGTACCGCTTCGTCGAGCTGATCGGTTACTGGTCGATGCTCGACGTGCTGGTGGTGGCGTTGGTCGCGGCGCTGGTGAAATTCCAGGCCCTGGGCGACATCGAGCCACGACCGGGCATCCTGTTTTTCGGCCTGGTCGTGGTGTTCACCATGCTGGCGGCGATGAGCTTCGATCCACGGCTGATCTGGGACAAGGACTCGGACCAATCGCTCAGCGACGCTGAACCTCAAGCAGCACCTGCAACGGATGGCGCAGCGCCTGATCCGACTGGCGCTTGACCTGACTGCGGCAGGAATAACCGGTGGCCAGCGCTTCACCCTTCTCCGAGGGCGCCTCGACCTGACGCGCCCACGATTGCTCGTAGATCACCGCCGAGGTTTCACGGTTGCGTGCCTCATGGCCGTAAGTGCCGGACATGCCGCAGCAACCAGTGGCCTGCGTCGCCAACTTCAAACCGGCACGCTCGAACACTTGCTCCCATTGGCGAGTCGCGGCCGGGGCGTTGGTTTTCTCGGTGCAATGCGCGAGCAGACGGAACGACGCGGCGTTATCTTCTGACGCCTGCTGCGGCATCACCTTGAGCAACCATTCCTGCAGCAGAGCAACTTCCGGGCAATCCTGCATACCCGGCACTTTCAAGTATTCCTGGCGATAAACCAGGGTCATCGCCGGATCCAGCCCGAGCAGCGGCACACCCACATTGGCCAACTCACCCAACTGGCGGGCATTGCGCAACGCCGCACGGTTGAACGCCGACAGGAAGCCTTGCACATGCAGCGGCTTGCCGTTGGCACTGAACGGTGCCAGGTAAACCTGATAGCCCAACCGCGAAATCAGTTCGACCAGATCCGCCAGCAACGGCGCCTCGAAGTAACGGGTGAAGGCGTCCTGCACGATGACCACGCTGCGCTCGCGTTGCGCCTGGGTCAGCGCCGACAAGGTCGCGACCGTTGCCGGTTGCACCTGCCAACGACGCAGCGCCGCATGGAAATCGAAGCGACTGAGCAGCGGCACATCGACCATGCCGCCGGCACGTTCGAGCACACTGCGCAGCCACGCAGCGCCCATCAAACCGTTATACAACGCCGGTATCCGCGCCATGTAGGGGATGCTGTATTCCAGCGAGGCGATCAGATAATCCCGCGCCGGGCGCAGATAACGGCTGTGATACAGCTCGAGAAACCGCGAACGAAACTCCGGCACGTTGACCTTCACCGGGCACTGGCCTGCGCAGGATTTACACGCCAGGCAACCGGCCATGGCGTCGTAGACCTCATGGGAGAAGTCTTCGGATTGCGCGCGGGTATTGCGCCAGCGCTGCCACAGCGTGCTGAAAAACGCTGGTTGGCGAACGGCACTGGACAACACATCGACCCCCGCCTCGCCCTGCAAACGCAACCATTCGCGAATCAACGACGCGCGGCCCTTGGGCGATTGCGCACGTTCGCGGGTGGCTTTCCACGACGGGCACATGGCGTCGTCGGGATCAAAGTTGTAGCAGGCGCCGTTACCGTTGCAGTGCATGGCGGCGCCGTAGTCTTGCCAGACTTTCTCGTCAATCTGTCGATCCAGTTCACCGCGCAGGGTGACTTCGTCGATTTTCAGCAGGGCCGCCCCGCTGTTGGCAGGCGTGGCTATTTTGCCCGGATTGAATTGGTTGAACGGATCGAACGCGGCTTTCAGGGCTTGCAGCGCCGGATACAACTCGCCGAAAAACGCCGGCGCATATTCCGAACGCAAGCCTTTGCCGTGCTCGCCCCAGAGCAAGCCGCCGTAACGCTGGGTCAGCGCCGCGACGCCATCGGAGACCGGGCGCACCAGGGCCGCTTGCTGCGGATCTTTCATGTCGAGAATCGGCCTTACGTGCAGCACGCCGGCATCGACGTGACCGAACATGCCGTACTGCAAACCGTGGCTGTCGAGCAGGTCGCGTAACTCGGCGATGTACTCGGCCAAGTGCTGCGGCGGCACCGCAGTGTCTTCGACAAACGGTTGTGGCCGCGCCTCACCGGCAACGTTGCCGAGCAGACCGACTGCACGTTTGCGCATGCCGTAGACCTTGTTGACTGCCGCGTGCCCGACCGCCAGGGTATGGCCTAATCGCTCGACCGTGCGGTCGCGGCTCAAGTGCCCGACAAACGCCTCGACCCGACGTTGCAAGTCTTCGGGATCATCGCCGCAGAACTCGACCAGGTTGATGCCCAACGTCGGCCGCTCGGCGCTTTGCGGAAAGTATTCGGCGACGCCGTGCCAGACGATGTCCTGCATCGCCAGCAGCAAGACTTTTGAATCCACCGTTTCAATCGACAACGGCTTCAGCGCCATCAACGCGCGGGCATCGCGCAAGGCGTCCATGAAACCGCCGTAGCGGATATTCACCAGCATTGTGTACTTGGGAATCGGCAACACATTCAGCCGCGCCTCGACGACGAAACCCAGCGAACCTTCAGCGCCGCAAAGCACGCTGTTGAGGTTGAAGCGCTGATCCGCCTCGCGCAGGTGCGCCAGGTCATAACCGGTCAGGCAGCGATTGAGATCGGGAAAACGCGCTTTGATCAGCTCACCCTGTTCATCAATGATCTGCCGCGCGCAGCGATAGACTTCACCGACGCGATCTTCGCGCGCGCACAACGCTTCAAGCTCACTTTCTTCAAGGGGCAAACCGTGCAGACGCTCGCCTCCGCGCAAGACCATGTCGAGTTCAAGCACATGATCACGGGTCTTGCCGTAGGTGCAACTGCCCTGGCCGCTGGCGTCGGTGTTGATCATGCCGCCGACCGTGGCGCGGTTGGAGGTCGACAGTTCCGGGGCGAAGAACAGCCCGGCGGATTTCAATGCGGCGTTGAGCTGATCCTTGACCACCCCGGCCTGCACCCGCACCCAGCGTTGCTCGACGTTGATTTCAAGGATGCGGTTCATGTGTCGCGACAGATCAACGACGATGCCATCGGTCAGCGACTGGCCGTTGGTGCCGGTGCCACCGCCCCGTGGGGTGATCACCACTTGCCGGAAAGCCGGTTCGGCAATCAGTCGCGCCACTCGCGCGACGTCCTCGGCGTCCAGCGGAAACACCGCCGCTTGCGGCAGACGCTGATAGATCGAGTTGTCAGTCGCGAGCACCACGCGGCTGGCGTAATCGGCGCTGATTTCACCGCGAAAGCCGCTGGCCTCCAGGGCTTTGAGGAACTGCTGGTAATCAGTGGTCAGGGCTTGTGCGGGCGACAGCTGGGCAATCATCGGTCAGGGTATCTCGGTCAAAATCGGGCCGTGTGGCGGTGAACAGTTGTACGCAAGGAATGATTGCGTCAGGCTCCGCCATCTAATGGCGCCCATGTTCATTGCTGCAGGACATCGGGACAACCGTAAATTCGACCCGCTATTGATGACTTTTACGAATGAATCCGCGCACGCTCACCCCCTCCATGTCGTTATTGCTGGCTTTCGAGGCTGCCGCGCGCCACGAAAGCTACACCCGCGCCGCCCATGAACTGTCGCTGACGCAAAGTGCGGTCAGCCGGCAGGTGCAGATTCTCGAGAAAATGCTCGGCATGCGCCTGTTCACTCGCGAAGGTCGGCAAGTGGTGCTGACCGACGTCGGGCGCATGTATCAGCGTGAACTCGCGGAAGCGCTGGGGCAGATTCGCAGTGCGACGTTGCAGGCGATGGCCTTTGGTTCGGGCATTCACAGTTTGCGCTTGGCGACGCTGCCGACTTTTGGTTCGAAATGGCTGTTGCCGCGCCTGAAGGATTTCTACACCGCGCATCCGGGCATGACCGTGCACTTGCATTCGCGTATCGAAGCGATCGACTTTGATACCAGCGAAATCGACGCGGCGATTTGCGTTGGCGGCGGTGACTGGCCGGGGCTGACCGCCCTGCCCCTGCACACCGAAGAACTGGTGGTGATTGCCAGCGCGCAGCTGTCCTCGGCTGAACGCGACGACGCCGAACAACAGATTGCCGGGCAACTGCTGCTCAATGTCAGCAGCAATGCGCAGGCGTGGGCGGAGTGGTTCAGCCATCACGGCCTGCCACATCGCAGCATGCGTATCGGCCCGAGTTTTGAAATGACTTCGCACCTGATTCAGGCGGTGCGGGCGAATATTGGTGTGGGGTTGGTGCCGAGGATTCTGGTGGAGGATGAGTTGCACAGTGGCGAGCTGCTGCAATTGGGTGAGCCGATTACCAGTCGGCGCAGCTATTACCTGGTGTATCCGCCGCGCAATGAGAATTTGCCGTCACTGAAAGCGTTTCGCGATTGGCTGCTAGAAACGTTGTAACCGTGAGGACGCCAATCGCCAGCAGGCTCACTCCTACAGTTGGAACGCGTTTCCCTGTAGGAGTGAGCCTGCTCGCGATGGCGCCTATTCAGGCACCTCAAAACCTCGGTTTGACCGCCTTCCAGTCCGGCTTGTACCGCTGCATCTGTCGCACATCATCACGCTGGCGAATCCCGCACGTCAGGTACTGATCATGCAGCTTGCCCAACTGCTCATGATCCAGTTCCAGGCCAAGCCCCGCTGCCCGGCTGATCTTCACGCAGCCATCGACAATCGACAGCTTGCCACCCTTGATCACCTCTTCATCCGGCTCCTGCCACGGGTAATGGGTGTCGCAGGCGTAATCCAGATTCGGCACGGCCGCCGCCACATGCGCCATCGCCATCAGGCTGATGCCCAAGTGCGAGTTGGAATGCATCGACACGCCGAGGCCAAACACGTCGCACATCTTCGCCAGCGCCTGCGTGTCGCGCAGGCCGCCCCAGTAATGGTGGTCGGCGAGAACAATCTGCACGCTGTTCTGCGCGACACTGCGACGGAACTCGTCGAAGTCGGTGACCACCATGTTGGTCGCCAGCGGCAGACCGGTGCGCTTGTGCAGCTCGGCCATGCCATCGAGACCCGGGGTCGGGTCTTCGTAATACTGCAGATCATCGCCGAGCAATTCGGCCATGCGAATAGACGTTTCCAGCGACCAGTTGCCATTCGGATCGATGCGCAGCGGATAGCCCGGGAAGGCTTTTTTCAAGGCTTTGATGCATGCCACCTCATGCTCCGGCGGCAACGTGCCGGCCTTGAGTTTGATGCTTTTGAAACCGTACGCCTCGATCATCCGCGCAGCCTGCGCGACGATTTGCTGCTCGCTGAGCGCCTCGCCCCAGTTGTCCGGTTTGTACGGCGAATCGACATGTTGCGCGTACTTGAAGAACAAATAAGCGCTGAACGGCACCTCATCGCGAATCGCGCCGCCGAGCAGGTCCACCAGCGGCACATTCAGGTAATGCGCCTGCAAATCGAGAAATGCCACTTCGAACGCCGAATAGGCGTTGCTCACCGCTTTGCTGGCGTGGGAACCGGGCGCCAGTTCGGCACCGGCGATGCTCGCAGGTTTATTGGCGGCAACGGTGGCCTGGACGATCGCGCGCAATTGGTTGAGGTTGAACGGATCGAGGCCGATCAGTTGCACCTGCAACTGCTGTTGGATCGCCAGCGCCGGGGCATCGCCATAGCTTTCGCCGAGGCCTATGTAGCCGTTGTCGCTTTCGATCTCGATGATCGAGCGCAGCGCAAAGGGTTCGTGAATGCCGCTGGCGTTGAGCAGCGGCGGATCACGGAAGGCAATCGGGGTCACGGTGACACGGGTGATTTTCAAGATAACGCTCCTGACAGATCAACAATCAATTCAATGGCTCGCAGCCGGGCTGGCCGTCGCGACAACGGCGGTGTCGTCATAGGGCTTTGCCGGGGTTTTGCCTTTGGCACCCGGCGCCGTGCGGGCAAAGAAAATCACCACCGCTGCGATCAGCGACGTGCCAGCCAAGCCATACAGGCCGCCCTCGATAGAGCCGGTGGTTTGTTCGAGAAAACCAAATGCAGTCGGCGCGACGAAACCGCCGAGATTGCCAATAGAGTTGATCAGCGCGATCACCGCAGCGGCGATGCGCGCATCCAGATAGCTTTGCGGAATTGGCCAGAACAATGCCGACGCTGCCTTGAAACCGATGGCGGCGAAGCAGATTGCGACGAAGGCGAAAATCGGCCCGCCAGTGGTCGACATGAACATGCCGATGGCCGCGATCACCAGCGTCAGCGCGACCCACGCCTGTTGGAACTTCCATTTACCGGCCATCGCCGCAAAGCCGTACATGGCGACAATCGAAATGATCCACGGTATCGAGTTGAGCAGGCCAACCTGGAAATCGCCGAGATTGCCCATCTTTTTGATCATGCTCGGCAGCCAGAACGTCGCGCCGTAAATGGTCAGGGCAATGGAGAAGTAGATGAAACAGAACAGCGCAATCTGCCGATCCGCCAACAGCTTGAACATCGACGGCTTGGCGATCTGCACCGCTTCACGGGCCTGCTGCTCTTCGGCAATCGCCGCGACCAGTGCTTCGCGCTCCTCTTCACTCAGCCACTTGGCCTGACGCGGATGCGATTGCAGCCAGAACCAGACAAACCCGCAAAGCACCACCGACGCCGCGCCCTCGATCAAGAACATCCACTGCCAGCCGTGCAGGCCCAACCCGCTGATGTGCAGCAGCGCACCGGAGACCGGGCCGGAGATCACCGAGGCAATCGCCGAACCGCTGAGAAACACCGCCATGGTCTTGCCGCGCTCGGAGGCCGGCAGCCACTGCGTGAAGTAGTAAATGATCCCCGGAAAGAACCCCGCCTCGGCCGCGCCGAGAATAAAGCGCAGCACATAGAAACTGGTTTCGCCTCTGACAAACGCCATGGCCATGGCGGCGGCGCCCCAGGTAAACATGATCCGCGTCAGCCACACCCGTGCGCCGTAACGTTGCAGAAGCATGTTGGACGGCACTTCGAACAGCGCGTAGCCCACAAAGAACAAACCGGCGCCGAGGCCGTAAGCCGCCGCACCGATGCCCAGATCGGTTTCCATGTGACTGCGCACGAAACCGATGTTGACCCGATCGATGTAGTTGACGATGAACATCACCACGAACAGCGGCAGCACGTGGCGCTTGACCTTGGCGGCGGCACGGGCGAGAACCGTGACGTCCAGCGGATTCTGGAGGGTTTTCAAGGGGCGACTCCCGATCTTGTTTTTTTAGGGATGGCGTAAAGCGATGGACCGATCATGGACGGCGATCATTGATCCCGTCTAATCTAACCTGGCATTCGATTGATACCTGGATTAGATCAATGTTCGAACTGACTCAACTGCGCTGCTTCACCACCGTCGCCACCGAACTCAACTTTCGCCGCGCCGCCGAGCGACTGAACATGACGCAGCCGCCACTGAGCCGGCAGATTCAATTGCTTGAGCATCACCTCGGCGTCGCGCTGTTCACCCGCAGCACCCGCAGTGTCGCGCTGACCGCCGCCGGCCGGGCTTTTTTCATCGAAGCACAGAACCTGCTGGAGCGCGCGCAGCAAGCGGCAGTCACCGCCCGCCGGTTTGCCGAAGGCGATATCGGTTCGGTGAACATCAGTTTTGTCGGCAGCGCGGTGTATGAGTTTCTGCCCAAGGTTATCGCCGAGGCGCGCCTGAAACAGCCCCAGGTAAAAATCGATCTGTCGGAGATGAACACTTACCAGCAGCACGAAGCCTTGCGCGCGCGACGCATCGATTTGGGCATCGCCCGTGCGCCATTACTCGAGCCGGGATATGCCACTGAATGCCTGGTGCGCGAGCCGTTTGTACTGGCGGTACCGAGTGGCCATCCATTGGCGAGCGCGGCTGAAGTGGCCGTAAACGATCTGGATAAGCAGCCATTTCTGATGTATTCCCACGCCGCTTATCCGCCGTTCAACGAACTGCTGACCGGCATGCTGCGCTCGGCCCGGGTTGCACCGGATTACGTGCAGTGGCTGGGGTCGTCGCTGACGATTCTGGCACTGGTGAATGCCGGGATGGGCCTGGCACTGGTGCCGCGTTGTGCGACCAGTGTGGTGTTCAGGAATGTGGTGTTTCGCGATATCGATCTGGGCGAAGGGGTGCAGAGCGAGCTGCATCTGATCTGGCGGGAGAATAACGACAACCCGGCGTTTGCGATGTTGCTGGAAGCGATTCGCCGGGCGGTGGCTGAGGGGTGGGGCTGAAAGGCGCTAGCTCTTGAGCGGTGGTGGAGCACTGGGTGCTCTAGGCTGCGCATTTGCCACTGGCTTGCCATCTTTCGTATAACGACGCGCCACCCATTCTGGCATTGGTTGCGGTGCTCTGGCTGTCATGACGAAACCTCCGATTTCGGGCCGAACTCTACCCATTTGACTTTCCCGGAATCTATCAGCAAAAACTCAGCGCCAAAAGGCACTTCTGTTCCGTCGGCATCCAGCCAACAGGGATTTTGCATCACGAACTGGCCACTGTCGGATTCCGGCGGCCACTCCACAGGCCAGCCAAAAACGCGCCTCTCATCGTTCAAATGGAGGGTGATGAGACGATGGTGCTGAGCAAAAATACTGAACCATTCACTGGGGTAAGAAGATTGTTTCGTTACGTTTCTACTACGTAGCCACGCATGCATCCTGTCGCTGGTAGCCAGATAGCACGCGAAGATTCCAAGCGCCAATGAGAAAACAAATGCCCAAAGGGTTTCAGCCCGAGCATCCCACTTCCCGATAGAAAAGCCCTTCGCGCCTATCCACAAGCAGATTGCCCCAACCGCCAGCACCGCCCCATGAATCACAAACGTAAAAATCAACGCCTGCACGATCTGCCCAAACGTATCGGGTCGCTTGAACGCCGTCAGCGAATAAAAAATCCACGCCGACAAAAACCCGGGAATCAGGTACTGCAACAGCGGAATAACTTCTTTGACCAGATCATCCATGATCAGAGGCTCCTTGAAAGACCGGCCGATCTGACTATCGACGGCCTTCAAAAGCCTAGTGCACACGGCTGAAAACCCTCGCGCGCAACTGTCACCACTCATTACGCATCCTGCAAAATCAGATCCGCGCCCTTCTCCGCCACCATCAACACCGCGGCGTGAGTATTGCCCGAGGTTACATTCGGAAAAATCGACGCATCAACAATCCGCAGCCCGTCGAAACCATGCACCTTCAGCCGCTTGTCGACCACCGACGTCTGCTCGTCAGCGCCCATCGCACAGGACCCGCACAAGTGATAGATCGAGCCACAGTTATCGCGGAAGTACTGCAACATCTGCTCGTCAGTTTCCACCGCTGGCCCCGGTAAAACTTCATCTACCGTGATGCTCTTGAGCGCCGGGGCGTTCATGATCTTGCGCATCAGACGGCTACCCTGAATGACCTCGTCGATGTCCTTTTGCGTGCTCAGGTAGTTCGGATCGATCAACGCTGCATCCCGGGGATTTTTCGAGGCGATCTCGATATGCCCACGACTGGTCGGCCGGCACGGGTTGAAGCACAGCAGGAAGCCGGAATACGGCTCGGGCTTGAGGCTGGCCCTGTTGTTCTTCGGAATCTGGTACGACAGCGGGTTGAAATACAGTTGCAGGTTCGGGTGATTCTGTTGCGCGTCACCACGGAAAAAACCGCCGGCCTGATTCACACTCATGGCCAGGGCGCCCTTGCGTGTCAGCAGGTATTTCACGCCTAGCTTGAACTGACCGAACAGCGAACTCAGTTCATCATTGAGCGTCGGGATATTGGCCTTGTAGTAATAGCTGGCGCACAGGTGATCCTGCAGGTTCTGCCCTACTGCCGGCAGGTGCTTGACCAGAGGAATGCCATGCCGGGCCAGCAAGCCGCTATCGGCCACGCCGGACAATTGCAGAATTTTCGGCGTGTCGACGGCACCCGCGCACAAGATCACTTCCTTGCGTGCGGTGAAGGTTCGTACCACGCCATGCTGAGTAATGGAGATTCCGGTCGCACGTTGTTGCGTGTCATCAAACAACACCCGATCCACCAGCGCGAAATGCTCGACGGTCAGGTTCGGTCGTTTCAGAGCCGGATGCAGATGCGCGAAGCTGCTGGAGCAGCGCTGACCGTTCTTGGTGTTGACGTCGTAGAGACCCGCCCCTTCGAACTTTGCCCCGTTGAAATCTTCACTGCGCGGATAGCCGAGTTCCGAGCAGCCCTCAAGAAACACATCGCAGATCGGATGCGTCTGGCCCTTCATCGGCGTAATACTGATCGGGCCACTGCCACCGTGGTATTCGCTATCGCCCAGCGGGTGGTTTTCCAGTGTGCGGAAGTACGGCAACACATCCTTGAAGCCCCAGCCATCGTTGCCATTGGCGGCCCAATCATCAAAGTCATGAGCCTGGCCGCGCACGTAGATCATGGCGTTGATCGAACCGGAACCGCCCTGCACTTTGCCGCGCGGGGCGTAGATCTCGCGGTTGCCCAACTGCTTTTGTGGCTGGCTGTAATACATCCAGTTGAAGGTCGGGTTGTAATACATTTTGGCGAAGCCGACCGGGATCTTGAACCACAGCGAACTGTCTTTGCCGCCCGCTTCCAGCAACAGCACGGTGTGCTTGCCCGACGCCGAGAGCCGGTTAGCCAGCACGCAGCCAGCGGCGCCTGCGCCAGCGATGATGTAGTCGTATGTCATGCACGGTTACCGCGTAAGTCGTTGTACAAAATTCGCTCCCACAGGGGGCTCAGCAATCAAAAGCTGTGTCAGCCGCGAGCCGGCGAGGTGTCTTTGACGTCAGCCGGGCTCGGCGCCATCTGCAAATGCAACCGCTCGCCGGTATACGGCGAATGCCTGCGCACCACGTCCATGTTCAGCTCGACGCCCAGGCCCGGCTCGGTGGACGCAATGATGTAGCCGTCTTCCCACTGCAATGGCTTGGTCAGTACTTCGGCGTGGAAGCCGCCCCAGGTCTCGATACTTTCCTGAATCAGGAAGTTCGGTGTGCAGGTTGCCAACTGGAAACTCGCCGCTGCGCCAATCGGCCCGTTGTACAAATGCGGGGCGATCTGCGCGTAGTAGGCTTCAGCCATGCTGGCGATTTTCTTGGCTTCGAGCAGGCCGCCGCAGCGCGCCACGTTCATCTGCAGGATCGACGCGCCGCCGGCCTGCAACAGCTTGAAAAATTCGTATTTGGTGGTCAGGCGTTCGCCGGTGGCAATCGGGATGCTGGTCTTGGCCGCAACTTGCGCCATGGCCTCTTCCTGCCCCGGCGGCACTGGTTCCTCAAACCACAGCGGATCGTATTTTTCCAGGCGCTTGGCCAGACGAATCGCCGACGACGGCACCATCTGCCCGTGAGTGCCGAACAGCAGGTCGCACTTGTCGCCTACCGCTTCGCGGATCTTGCGGCAGAAGGTCTCGCAGCGCTCCAGCACTTCCAGCGAAATCTGGTGCCCGGAGTACGCGGTGTACGGCCCGGCCGGGTCGAACTTCACTGCGGTGAAACCTTTGTTCATGTTGTCGATGGCGCATTCGGCGGCCAGATCGGGGTCGTCGTAGTCGTACTCGCCACGGCTGTTGACCGGGTACAGATACGTGTAGGAGCGCAGGCGTTCGTTGACCTTGCCACCGAGCAATTCGTAGACCGGCTTGTTCGCCGCTTTGCCGATGATGTCCCAGCAGGCCATCTCCAGGCCGCTGACCACTCCCATCATGGTCAGGTCGGGACGCTGAGTGAATCCGCTGGAATAGGCCTGGCGGAAGAAGCGTTCGATGTGGTGCGGGTCGTGATTGAGCAGATAGCGCTCGAACACGTCCTCGATGATCGGCAACATCGCTTTCGGGCCAAAGGTCGCGGCGTAGATCTCGCCGACACCCTCGATCCCGCAATCGGTCTTGAGCTTGACGAACAGCCAGTACATGCCGCCGATGTGCGGTGGCGGTACGGCAACGATATGGGTTTCAAGGGCGATGATTTTCATCTCAGGCTCCTGCTTTTTTCGAAGATTGACGATTGATTCGGGCACGCAAGGCCACAGCAGCGAGCATGCCGACCAGACCGATAGTGGCGATGTAGCCGAAGTACAGCTTGTAGCCGAGGGCACCGGGGAAATGTTCGGTGAGGTAGCCGTTGATCAGCGGGATAAAGGCATCCGGCATGTAGCCGACCACCGAGACGATCCCGATAGCCAGGCCGGTGATGCGCAGCGGAATGTTGCAACTGTCGAGAATCGCCCAGTACAGACCGCGAATCGCATAAGTCATCAGGCCGATGAAAATCACCGTAGCGATCAGCAGCCCCATGCTGTTGAGTCCCGGGAACACGATCAGCCCGACGATGGCCAGACTCGCCAACAGCAGCGCGACGATCAGCACCGAAATATTGGAGAACTTGTCACCCAGCCAGCCGCCGCCAATGCCACCGATCGGACGCATCCACAGTTTGATCGTGGTGATGGTGCCGGCCATGACCGCCGTCATGCCGCTGCCTTGCAGGTAGTCGGAGAAACTGTAGGTGGCCCAGAAGATGTGGTATCCGCAGAACACGATGGCGGTGACCAGCCACAGCTCGGGAATTTTCACTAACGTGGTGAGGTCGCTGAGCAGATTGAACTTGCCCTTCTCCACCGCCGGCGTTTCTTCCATCGACTTCGGATCCTTGATCAGCACCAGCACACAGCCGATGGCAATACAGGTGAAGGCGTAGAGATAGACCACATGCTTGAAACCTTCGGCAGTGGACTCGCCACGGGTTTCGGTGGCGAAGGCAAACAGGCCCAGTGCAACGGTCGCGAGCAAGGCTTCGACCAATCCGCGTCCACCATCGAGGATCCCGAAAAAACGCCCCTGTTCGGTGTGATGCGCAATCATCTTCACGCGTTTGAGTACCGAGGCCCAGAAGGTCAAACCGGTGGTCAGGCCCCAGCAGCCGAAAATGATCATCAACCCGGTCATCGACGGCGCGGTCGAGTACCAAAGGCCCAAGACTCCGGTAGCCACTAATGAGAAGAAAATCAGAAAGCGCGGTGCAATGCGATCAGCCAGCCAACCGCTTGGCAAATAACTGAGCAGGAAGATCGTGCCCAGCATCGAATACAGATAACCCAACTCGCTGTGGTTGATCTGGAACACTTCGAGCATGGTCGTCTGATAGACCTGGCGAAGATAGAGAATCGGGTAGATCGCGCCAGCGGCGAGCACCAGCAACATCAATTGGACATAGCGACTTCCCTTGTCGCTCTGGCTTTTCACAGCCGAATCGGAACCCTGAACAGCGGCAGCAGAGGATGCATGCTTGGACATTGAAGTGACCTCGGGCGGTCCGGTGTCCGGGCGCCCCTGATAATTGTTTTTATTAGATAAAATCAGCTGCGAACTTCAAGCTACGCGCGGCAAGCCGAAGCCCGCCACCGTTTGCCCTTACCTACAGCTTGAAGCTCACAGCCAGCAGCTGCCTTTCTAGTACTTCATGACCACAAGTCGGGTCTGGGTGAATTCGAGCATGCCGTGCTTGCCGTCATCGCCGCCCAGGCCGGAGCGTTTCCAGCCGGCGTGGTAACCCTGATACGGGTCGGCCGGGGTGCGATTGACATACAACTCGCCGGCTTCGATGGCATTGGCGACTTTCTGCGCGGTGCGGTAGTTCTCGGTGTAGAGCACCGATGACAGGCCGAACTGGTGATCGTTGGCCATGGCCAGCGCTTCGTCGATGTCGCGGTACTTGAGCACTGGCAGCACCGGGCCGAAGATCTCTTCCTGGACGATTTCCATGTCCTGCCGGCAGCCACTGAGCAGCGTCGGCGGATAGAAATGCCCGGGGCCTTGTGGCAATACGCCGCCGCTTTCGAGAGTCGCGCCGTCAGCAATGGCGCGCTCGACCATGGCGTGAATATTCTTCTGCGAACTGGCGTTGACCAGCGGCCCCATCAGACTCGCATCAGTGGCACGGTCGCCGAACTTCACTTCGGCAATTTTCGCCTTGAGCAGCGCGAGGAATTTGTCGTAGACGCTTTCCTGCACGTAGACGCGTTCGACCGCCGTGCACAACTGCCCGCAGTGTGTAGTTTTCGAGGCGATGACCGCGGTAGCGGCCGCTTCCAGATCGGCATCTGCTTCGATGATCGCCGGGGTCTTGCCGCCCAGTTCCAGCGACGGCTTGGCGATGTTGGTTTTGCAGTAATCGAGGACGATGCGCCCGGCGTTGACGCTGCCGGTCAGGGTAATCAGGCCCACCGCTTTATGCGTGCAAACCGCTGCTGCCGTGGCGTGATCCATCGTCAGGATATTGATCACACCGGCCGGCATGCCCGACTGCTGCACGGCTTTGGCGATCTCGAATGCCGAGGTCGGTGTGTTGTTGCTCGGGCGCACCACCACAGTGTTGCCGGCAATCAGCGCCGGGGCGATTTTGCGCAGCAACGTGTAAACCGGATAGTTGAACGGGATCAGGCACGCCACCACGCCGATCGGTTCGCGGTGCAGAAACAGGTTTTCGTCAGGGCTATCGCTGGGGATAATCTCGCCTTCGATGCGCCGCGCCCATTCGGCGTGATAGCGGGTGATCTGCGCGGCGTAACGCGCTTCGTTACTCGCGTCGCTGACGCTTTTTCCGGACTCGGCCGCCAGCGCTGTGCCGATGGCTTCGGCGCAGTCTTCAAGGGCAGTGGCGAAAGTTCGCAGGTGTTCGGCGCGTTCGATGCTGGTGAGTTTGCCCCAGACCTTTTGCGCCGTTGCCGCCGCGTCGACCGCCGCAGTGGCTTCTTCGACGGTGGCACCCGAGACGTGGCCGAGTAGCGCTTCGGTCGCCGGGTTGTAGACCGCGATCAGCGCCGCGCTGGCAGGCTCGATGAATTGGCCGTTAACAAAATTTCGCTCGATTCGCATGTGCATCGCCCATCGTTTGTTTTTATCAATGCCGCCAGTCTTGTCATCGATGGCGGCTTGAACAAACGATTTATCGGGCGGGCAAACATTCGAAAAATGCAGGTTACCCCACATCGGCGCAAATCCCCTGTAGGAGTGAGCCTGCTCGCGATGGTGGTGTGTCAGCCACATATTTTTCGCTGATACACCGCCATCGCGAGCAGGCTCATTCCTACAAGGGAATCCGGGCTGATTCAGATAGCAGCGGTCGAGGGCTCTAACTGGCGCTGCGCCAGCCAGATTTCTTCTTGCAGCCATTGCGAAAAAACCTGTAATTGCGGCATCTCGGTCTGCTCCGGTCGCGTCACCAGCCAATACGATTGATGCCCCTCCACATGCACATTCAGCACTTGCGTCAGTTGCCCGCTGGCCAGCTCGGCCGCGACCATATGCCAATCGGCAATGGTGATGCCCAGACCATCGGTCGCCGCCTGAATGGCCAGGTCCAGCAGATCGAACTCATACCCGCCCTGGGTATCCACACCGGTGATCCGCGCGGCGTCGAGCCAGTGTTTCCAGGTCAGATAGCGCTGGTCTTCCCTGGCCAGCACATGCAGCAGCGTCAGGCGGTTGAGATCAACGCCCCGCTCGCCCACTTCACGGGCATATAACGACGGCGCGCACACGGCGATATGCCGCTCCTGAATCAACAGCGAACTGTCGAGGCCGTCCCACTCGCCATTGCCGAAACGGATCGCGCAATCGAGGGTGTTGGTTTCGGCGAGGCTGTCCTGCAAGCGCGTGGTAATGCTTAATTCCAGCTCCGGGTGCTGCTCGCGCAAGCGGCCCAACCGCGGCATCAACCAGCGACTGGTGAAGGTCGGCGGTGCATTGATGTGCAAACGATTGGAATGAGTTTTCTGCTGAATGCTGCGCACCGTCAGTTCGATCTTGTCGAAAGACTGGTGCAGGGCTCGCAGCAACACCTTGCCGGCGGACGTCAGTTCCAGATGGTGATGACGGCGCTCCAGCAAGCTCTCGCCGAGCTGTTCCTCCAGTTGCCGCACCTGCCGACTGACCGCACTTTGGGTGACATTGAGCAACTCGGCAGCGCGGGTGAAGCTGCCGGTGCTGCCGGCCACTTCGAACGCTTTGAGCGCGTTCAGGCCAGGCATTTTGCGTTTCATATCGAGGCACTCGAAAACCACTGACAAGATGCCAAGCATCCCACGAGCCTGCCGGACTGTCCTACAGGAATTTGCGAGTAACATGCATCCCACGCAGGTTTACTCATCGTTTTTATCGTTTGTTCAACAATCGGCGGATAGCAAAACTGCGCGGCATCTCTAATAAAAACAATCGAGAGCCGCTCCATGTCCTTCTCTGCTTCCATTCGCTTGCGCACCACCGCCATCGCTCTGTCCTGCAGCATTGCCGCCCCGGCGATGGCCGTGCAGGTCACCGACAATCTTGATCTGGGCGGCGCGATTCGTGCGCGCTGGGACCTCGACCCGGATCGTGACATACAGAAGTTTGGTCTCGACACGGTATTCCTCAGCGCCAAGTACAATTCCGACAGCTGGATCGGCGAAGCGCAATACCGTTTTTACGGTCGCTCCTACCCTTACCAGTACACGAAAAACTATGGCGACATCCAGTTCGCCAAGTTCGCGTGGGTCGGCTACAAGTTCAACCCCGACCAGCAAGTGCAAGTCGGCCTGAACACCGTGCCGTTCGGCTTGCAGCCGTATTTCGGCAGCACTTTTTACGAAACCCTGGGCAACGTCATCGGCCTGGAAGACGTGCAACAGGTCGGCGCCAAATACATCCAGCAAAGTGGCGACTGGAACGTCCAGGCCGGTTACTACCTGCGCCCGGCATGGCAAGGCAAAGGCACCAGCAATGGCGTCAGCTACTCGAGCATCGTCTCCGAAGCCGACAGTTATGTCGCCGACGGCAGCGACAACCAGGAGCGCAACACCGTGGTGCTGCGCGTCGCCAAGGCACTCGATCTGGGCCCGTGGAAATCGGAGGTCGGCATTTCAGGCCTGACCTCCAGCCTGCAAAACCGAGACACCAACAACGATGGCCGGCGCAACGCCGTGGCCATTCACTATCTGGGCAAAAACGGCCCGTGGGGCGTGCAACTGCAAGCGGCGCGGCAACAGATGTCGCCACGCAATCCCGGCAGCGATGCAGTGGTCACACTCGGTGGTTACGACGGTACTTACAATGTCGCCAGTCGCGGCAATCTGTACGTCGCGGACTTGAGCTACGACGTGGCGGGCAAATACTTCTTCGATCAGGTCAGCGGCGTCAAGCTCTACGCCAACTACAGCGCCTTCGACAAATCCGCCAGCGGCTTCAAGACCTCAGAGCGAATGATCCTCGGCAGCTCTTTTTCGGTGAGCAAATTGTGGGTCGCGACCGAGTGGTTGTTTGGCCGGAATGATCCCTACATTGGTGGCAGCAGTTACACCCAGAGCCTGGGTGCGGGTGGGCTGGATCAGTGGGAGAACCAGTTGTATGTGAACGTCGGCTACTACTTCTGATCCAGCCGTTATTGCGCCGATGAGACAGCGTTCGCGAGCAGGCTCGCTCCCACCCCGGAATGCATTCCAATGGGGGAGCGCGCGTGCTCGCGAAGGTGCCCGCACAAACAACCCTTGCATCAAACCCTGCGCAATAGTCAGATACCCCCTACAAACAAAACCTACAAAAAACAAACCGAGCCAAACGCTCGATCCGGGGTTCTGCCTCCATGCGTCAACTGCCCTCCCTCAACACCCTGCGCGTGTTCGAAGAAGTCGCGCGCCATCGCAGCTTCAGCCAGGCTGCGCTCGGCCTCAACGTCACCCAGGGCGCGGTCAGTCGCCAGATCAAACAACTCGAAGACTACCTCGGCGTCGCCCTGTTCGTGCGCACGCCCCAAGGCCTGTCGCTGACCGAAGCCGGCAGCAATCTCAAGCCGCATCTTGCTGAAGCGTTCGACCACATGGAGCGTGCCTTGCAAGCCGTCCGCGTACCGAATCTGCGGCAACGCCTGCGCGTACTTGCACCGCCAACCTGGGCGACGCGCTGGCTGTCGCCGCACTTGCGCGCGTTCTGCCAGCGCTATCCGGACATCAGTCTCAGCGTGACCAATCAGGCCAGCCACGACAGCCTCGCGGAAATCGATTGCCACATTCGTTTCGGCCTCGCTGCATCAACGCAATGCGCCAGTCAGTTGCTGGTGATGGAGCGGCACATCGCAGTGGCCAGCCCGGAGCTGTTCAATGGTGATCAAGCCCCGGATCTACATGAGTTTGCACTGCTGCACATCCTGCATGACGGCAAGCGCCTGAAGGTCTGGGAGAACTGGCTGGCGGCGATGGGTCGTGAGGATATCGATGCGGGACAAGGGCTGGAATTCAGCACGCTGGATCAGGTGATTCACACCGCACTGGCCGGTGGCGGACTGGCGGTGATTGACCGGCAGATGATCGAGAAGGAATTGGCCAATGGCAGCCTGGTGCCGATCACTCCGATTGAAGTGATCGGGCCTTATGGGTATTGGCTGGATGTGGCGAATGACAAGCGGGGATTGTCGAAGGTGAAGTTGTTTACTGATTGGTTGAGTCTGGTGAGTAACCCCTGAAAGAGTCCCTCACCCTAGCCCTCTCCCGGAGGGAGAGGGAACTGACCGAGGTGAATGTGCGAAGTGCGGCGACCTGAAATATCGAGCGGAACTCAAATTTTGAACCCCGCGAAGATCGGCTCCCTTCCCCCTAGCCCCTTGGGGAGAGGGTTGGGGTGAGGGGGTAGGCCTTTGAAGCCCTACACATCAAATCGGCGTGGCGATTTTGCTTACTGCGATTGCAGGGCCGTCCACCGGACTTTGCGCCTTGCACGCCTGACTCAGCGTCAGCGACTTGGTCTCCGGCGCCCACGCCCACGACAGCCACGCGCCAATCGCCAGGATCGCCGCGAGAATGGCCATGGTCGGACTCAGGCCAATCCCGGCCACACTCACCGGCAACAGGAAGGTACTGACTGCCGAACCGAGGCGGCTCACTGCCGTCGCCAGGCCAATCCCGCTGGCACGCACTTCGGTGGGAAAGCTCTCCGCCGGAAACACTCCGACCAGATTGCTCACCGCCGACAGCACCAGCGTGAACACACCGAACACCAGCACCATCAACCACGCCGCACTGCCCGGCAACACCGCCAGTAGAAACAGCGCCACCGCGAGAATGATGAACGAGTTGATCAGGAACCCGCGCCGGGTGAATTTGATCGTGCACCAGATGCCGATCAGCGCGCCGAGGATCAGCAGCATATTGAGCATCAGTTCAGTGCCGAAGCCTTCGGCCAGGCCCATCTTCTGCAGGATCGAGGGCAGAAACGTGTAGATCGCAAAATACGGCATCACGATGCACACGAAGAACAGGCAATTGAATGCCGTGCGCTTGCGGTATTCGCGACTGAACAGCACCGCATAGCCAGAGCGGGTTTCGCTGGAGGGTGTTTCGTCCAGCTCGACGTTGGCGCCCAAGTGCTTTTTGACAATCGCTCGCGCCTCGGCGATGCGCCCCTGATTGACCAGCCAGCGAGGCGATTCCGGCGTGCCAATGCGCGCGATCAGGATCAACGCCGCCGGGATTGCCGACGACGCGAGCATCCAGCGCCAGGCATCGTCGCCGAGACTCAGCATTGCGGTGCCGACGAAGGTTGCAGCGACGTAGCCGAAGGTCCAGATCACACTGAACGAGCCGAGCAGCACGCCGCGATGCTTCTTCGGCGAGAACTCGGCCAGCATGGCGTGACCGACACTGAAATCTCCGCCCAGACCGATACCGATCAACACCCGACAGAGAAACAGGCCCATGGCTGTTTCGGCATAGAACTGCATCACCGAGGCAATGGTGATCAGCACGAAACTGACCAGGAAGATTTTCTGCCGACCGACCTTGTCCGAGATCCAGCCGAAAAACAAACTGCCGAGAAACAGCCCGATCAACGCCGAGGCGCCAATCAATCCCTGCCAGAACGCATCCAGCTGCATCTGCGGGCTGAGCAAGGTGAACGCGATGCCGATCAGGCCAAGGATATAGCCGTCGGTGAAGTGCGCGCCGAAGGTCAGGCCGGCGATCTTGAGGTGAAAACGGCCGATGGGCAGGTCATCGATTTTTATGGGTTGAGCGGACATGTTCGTCTCCAATTGTTGTTATTGACGGAGAAACCGATTGCTCTTGCTTTGACTTTATGTGAGAGCGAGCCTGCTCACGAAGGCTGAGTGTCAGTTCATATAAGCGTTGACTGATACACCTCATTCGCGAGCATGCGCGCTCCCGCAAAGGGGATCTTCGCTGAGGGTCAGAGACCGCCCATCAACAGGTACTTGATCTCCAGATAGTCATCCAGACCGTACTTCGACCCTTCGCGCCCAAGGCCCGATTCCTTGATCCCGCCGAACGGCGCCACTTCGGTCGAGATGATCCCTTCGTTGATCCCGACCATGCCCGCCTCCAGCCCTTCGGCCATGCGCCAGACCCGGCCGATATCGCGGCTGTAGAAGTACGCCGACAAACCGAATGGCGTGTCATTGGCCCGTGCCAGCACTTCGGCCTCGTCCTTGAAACGAAAGCATGCTGCCACCGGGCCGAAGGTTTCGTCCTGGGCGATGAGCATGTCGCCGCTGACCTCAGTCAGAATGGTCGGCTCGTAGAACGTACCGCCGAGCGCGTGACGACGGCCGCCGCACAACAGCGTGGCGCCCTTCTCCAATGCATCGCCGACATGCCTTTCGACTTTGGCCAGCGCCGCCGCATTGATCAACGGGCCTTGCTCGGTTTCTCCCTCCAGCGCACTGCCGACGCGCATCGCTGCGACTGCTTCGGCGAGCTTGCCGGTGAAGGCTTCATAGACGCCATCCTGGATAAAGAAGCGATTCACGCACACGCACGTCTGCCCGGTGTTACGGAATTTCGAGGCCATTGCGCCTTTGACTGCCGCGTCCAGATCGGCGTCGTCGAAGACAATGAACGGCGCGTTGCCGCCCAGTTCCAGCGAGACTTTTTTCAGCGTGTCGGCCGCCTGGCGCATAAGCAATTTGCCGGTACGGGTCGAGCCGGTGAAAGACAATTTGCGCACGACGCTCGACGCTTGCAGCGCACCGCCAATCGCCACGGCATCGCCGGAAACGACGTTGAATACGCCCGCCGGAATACCCGCCTGCTCGGCCAGCACCGCCAAAGCGAAGGCCGACAACGGCGTTTCTTCAGACGGCTTGAGAATCATTGTGCAACCGGCCGCCAAGGCTGGACCGACCTTGCGGGTGACCATGGCCAGCGGGAAGTTCCACGGTGTAATCGCGGCGACCACACCGATGGCTTCCTTGACCACAATGATCCGCGCATCCGCCTTGTGGCTCGGGATTACATCACCGTAGGCGCGCTTGGCTTCCTCGCCAAACCATTCGAGGAAACTCGCCGCGTAGACCACTTCGCCCATCGCCTCGGCCAACGGTTTACCCTGCTCGCGACTGAGCAAGGTGGCCAGATCCCTTTGGTTGGCGAGCAGCAAATCGCTCCAGCGCTTGAGACGCTGGCTGCGTTCCTTCGCGGTCAATTTGCGCCATGCCGGCAGTGCGCGGTTAGCGGCGTCGATGGCCAGGCCGGTTTCTTCGGCACCAGCCTTTTGCACCTCGGCGATCAGCTCATTATTGGCCGGGTTGCGCACCGCATAGGTCACGCCGCCCTTGCCCCACTGGCCGTCGATGAAGTTGCCGTGACGGATCAAATCGCTCATGCCACTGCCCCTTGCAGAGTGAAACGCTCCAGCCCCGGACGGGCCGAACGCAGAATGCGTTTACCAGCGGTGTAGTCGTTGATCACGTCGCACGGGGTGTAATTGCGCTCCAGCTCGTGCAACTCGTCAGCATCGAGCCTGGTTTCAAGTGCGGCCAGCGCACTGTCGAATTGCGCCGTGGTGTCGGCGCCGACCAGCATGCAATCGACACCCGGATGATTGGCCACCCACGCCTGCGCGATCTGCGCATTCGATACGCCGCGAGCACGGGCCACGCGCTGCACCGAATGCGCGATCTCGAACGAGGCTTCGTCGCTGTACATCTGCTGGGTGAAAAAGTCAGTCTGGTTACGGGTCGATTGCACGTCACCGGTCAACAGACCGCGCGCCAAAGGACTGAACACCGAGACACCGATGCCCTGATCGCGGCAGAACGGAATCATTTCGCGCTCTTCTTCGCGGTAGGCGCAGTTCAGTTGCAGCTGCATGTTGATCGGCTTGACCCAACCGTTGCGCTCGCAGGCCATGAGGATCTTCGCCAGTTGCCCGGTCAGCATCGTCGACACACCGATGTAGCGGGCTTTACCGCAACGCACGATGTCGTTTAGCGCGCCCATGGTCTCTTCGACCGGGGTGTTCACGTCGAAGTAATGCAGCATGAACACGTCGACGTAATCCATGTCCAGACGCTTCAGCGAGGCGTCGATGCTGTCCATGATGTGCTTGCGCGAATGGCCGCTGGCGTTGATGCCGCTACGGGTGCCGTAACCGACCTTGGTGGTGATGACCAGATCTTCGCGACGGGCCAGGCGCTTGACGATGCGCCCGACCACTTCTTCGCCGACACCGGCGGAATAGAAGTCCGCCAGGTCGATGAAATTGACGCCGTTGGCCAATGCGTGCGCGACAATCGGCTCGCTCTGTTTTTCATTGAAGATCCACGGTTTCCAGTCTGGCGTGCCCATGTTCATGGTGCCCAGGCATAGACGCGAAACTTGCAGGCCGGAGTTGCCCAAACGAATATATTGCATGGCGCGGACCTCAGGCTTTTGGCGTGTAGAAAGGGTTGCTGATGTGCGCCACGACATCTTTCAGTTGCGCGATTTGCGGCTTGCCGGTCAGCGCCGCGCGGATCGCAGTGCGGCAGGCGTTGTAGTTGTTCTGGTACACCGCATCGAGGTCGTCGCAGGCCGGGTTGACCCAGTTGGCGGTGACGATCGCCCACTCGTCCTCGGCTTCCGGCGGCAAGGTGCCGTCGAGCAACGCTTCGAGTACCGCTTTGGCGATTCCGGCTTGCGAGGCGCCCCACGTGGCATTGCCGTGCAGGTCGCTGTTGATCGCGGCTTTGTTCACATACAGGGTCATCGGCTTGACCGGAATGTTTGGCTGCGCGATCACCATGAACGGGCAATGACCCTGGCTTGGCGACGCCAGGCTGTTGGCGAACGCCTGCCCGGCCGGGCCGTTGCGCGGGCCGATGAGGATGTTGATGTGCGCGGCGTTCACGCCCGGGCCTTCGAAACCTTCACCGATGTACAGGTCGAGTTCTTTCATCAGTCATTACTCTCTTGCGATACGAGGGATGTTCGATAGCTCACGCCGGCCGGATGGCGAGCGCGGTCAATAACGGGCGTGGGGAAATGCGGCGGGACAAATGCGACATGGCTGCAAACGCTCTCTGGTTGTTATTGATGAGCTGTGTTTGCGATTTTTTAACACCGGGTAATGAGCCGGCCGTAACCATTAAAAATCATGGGGCAATGACTTTTAGTCATAGCCCTGTCGTGCAGGAATCAGTGCAGGCAAAAAAAATCCCGCTCAGTGAGCGGGATTTGTTGGTCAAGGCTTTCGTTACGCGACCACAGGAATCATCGGGTCAGCCGCCGCCAGCGCACTCACGCGATCAGCCGCTGGCGGATAAATCCACTGGGTGTTGATCTGGGTCTTCAGGGTTTTACCTTCCTGCTTGACCAGTTTCACTTGGCGATCCCAGCCTTCGGTGTAAACCGCGCCCCATGCGCCAAGGTCCAGGCAGGTCACGTATTTCGGCTGGCTGTACGGCGTCGGATCGATGCCGAGAAGCTGCGCCGCGACGTTGTTACCGGCGTGACGGCCCAGCGAAATAGCGTGCTGGCAGGTCATCAGCGCGTAGTTGCCGATGTCGTCGGTGGCGGCGTAGGCCACGTCGCCGGTGGCAAAGATGTCGTCCTGGCCGATGACCTTCAGGTGCGCGTCGACGTGCAGTCGTCCCTGTTTGTCGCGCTCGGCCGGGATCTGCTCGGTCAGCGAGCTGGCGCGTACGCCGGTGGTCCAGACCACAGTTTTCGCTTCGATGTGTTGCCCGTCCGACAGCGTCACGCCGTCAGCATCGACCGATTGCACCGACACACCCAAACGCCATTCAACGCCCAGTTCTGCGCTGGCCTCGATGATCGACTGGCTGATCTCTTCGCCCATCGAAGCGCCGATCTTCTGCCCGCGATCTACGACGATCACTTTGATGTCGACCTGCTCGCCAAGAATTTCGCGCAGACGCCCGGGCATTTCAGTCGCCGTTTCAATGCCGGTGAAACCGCCACCGGCGACTACCACGGTATTGCGTGCCTGGCTGTCAGGCAGATTCGCGAGGGATTTCAGATGCGTCTCCAGACGGATCGCCGCCTCGATCTGATCAACGTCGAAAGCGTGTTGCGCAACGCCCGGGGTGGCGGATTGGGCCAGACCGCTGCCGCTGGCCAACACCAGTTTGTCGAAGTGCAACACCTGCTGCACGCCTGTCGCATCGCGATAACCGACGGTTTTAGCGGCGACATCGATCGTTTCGGCGGCACCCTTGATGAAGTGAACGCCGACTGCTTCGAACAGTTCCGCCAGCGGTGCCGCGAGTTGATGGGCGTTCGGTTCGTAGAAACGCGGACGCACGCGCAGCTCTGCCTGCGGTGCCAGAACGCTGATTTCGACGTCGTCGCGACCGTGCAGATCAACCAGGCGTGTCGCACTCAATGCTGACCACATACCGCCAAAACCTGCGCCGATCACCAGAATCTGCTGCTTCATTGTGTGTCTCCAGAAAAGCCGAACCGTGGAAAGAGGTGTCACGAAATTTGCCGGAGGCTTGTTGCTGCCCTTCCGATAGCGCCGACTGTATTGGTCGGACATACAGCCGACAAGTCAGATTATTCGATAGGTTTGATCTAAAATAACGATACTTTTAAAATTGAACACGGCAAATTTTACCGCTTATTTGTTGGGTTAAAGCCCGAAAACACCGGGATTCGGTCCCGCACAGGAGATTGTCGAGGGTCGCTCAGGATGATAGTATTTACGACAAATCAAGTCGGACTTATCTATGTCTCTTTACAGTGCAGGTGTCGAATACGGCATACATTGCCTGGCCTTTCTGGTAGGCAACGGCGGCGACAGTCGCGAGGCCAGCGTGCGCGATCTCGCCGAATTGCAGGGCGTACCGGTGGAATACCTGGCGAAGATCTTCACCAAACTGGCCAAAGGCAAACTGGTGGTCGCCAGTGAAGGCGTGCGCGGCGGCTTCAGCCTGGCGCGACCGGCAGACGAAATCACCCTGCTCGACATCGTCAATGCCATCGACGGGCGCAAGAATATTTTCGAATGCCGCGATATTCGTGGGCGTTGCGCCCTGTTTGAGGGTAATCCGCCGGAATGGGCCATTGAGGGCACCTGCTCGATCCACGGCGCGATGATGACTGCGCAAAAACGCATGGAAGAAGCCCTCGCGCAACAGACCATCCTCGACATCGCCAGAAAGGTTGGCCGCAAGGCGCCGGCGGAGTTTGGCCAGCAAGTGGAAGACTGGATTCAGGAGCGCCGCGAGAAAAAGGGCAACGTCGGCAGCATCCCTTTAACCGACATCACCGACTGAACCTCGCCGAACCTGCAAGCAAAAAAAAGCAGAAACCGTTGATCCGGTTTCTGCTTTTTTTGCACCTGATTGTTATCCGCCGATGCGATCGTTACAGGCAGTCCCGCACCGATTTGCGCAACGAGCCGGACTTCGCCCACGGTGGCCCCTGATACAACGAAACCCGGCTGCCATTCTTGTATTTGACGACATCGAGAATTTCATCAGCGGTGATGATGCTCGGCGCAGTGATGCGGTAACCGTTGGAGATCGACGTCTGCGTGGTCTTCGCAACGTCCTGCTGCCACAACGGTAATACACACGCGGCATAATCCTTGGGTGCCTTGTCACTGGTCTTGCTGACATTCGGCTCACCCGGTACCAGCGATGCCGGCAACGAACAACCTGCCAACATGGCCAACGCCAAACTCCCGATCCAAATCCGCATGCTGTTGCCCTGTTCTGAAAAAAAGCGAATGTACCGTTTAACTGTGTGGACATCCATCGCTGCAACACGCTTCGGGGGAAGTTTGGACAATTTTTCACATCCACCGAGCCCGGCGACGGACGAGACCTGCGACCGCTGAAAAATGCGACTACTCTGTTTTACCGAGAATGTTCCGGAGGTGATCATGCGGCTCAATGAATACGAACACGAACTTCAGCGCGACCTGCAAAGTGTCGCATCGGATCTGCGTTGGTCGGCCGTCGACCTCAAGCGGATCGCCGAACAACTGCGCAAATCCGGCAACGAAGCAGACGCCCAGACTGTTTTGAGGTCTTGCGAAGTGTTGCAGAGCGATGAGGAACGGCTGCAACTGTATGCCAAGGAAGTGAAGGCCCGGGCGATCAGCCGCACCAAGGTCCACTGACACCCTTCAAGGCAACGCCCAAACAACAAGCCCCGGCAAATACCGGGGCTTTTCCATTATGGCTTCAACTGGCCGTGTGACTTTGCGCGCGCGGCGAGCGTTTTTTGTAGCCGGGAAGAGCTGCGGCATACGCCAGCGCCTCCTCTCTGCTGGCGAAAGACGCCAGCCGGTCGCCCTCGGTACAAACCCGCCAGGGGCCGTTGTTTACGCTGAGCACGTCGTAACCATTCATGTGCATCTTGTTCAACATCGCAATGCTCATGGGCACCTCCTGTTTTTGCTAACGGTGGGTTCAGCCTCACGCATTTACCTTACACCGAGTTTGCGCTGCGGTGCCAACCGGGCGTCGCGGCGATTGCCGGTCAGGGCTCTGGCACTTTTCGCACAGGCGAGCGCTCCATATTCCGACGGAACCTTGAAATGGGCTCGCGGCTCGAATATTGCAGTTTCATTACATTATTGTGACAGGCAACAAACAGGTAACAGATGAAAGTACGCGCAACCGTCATTTGCGAACAGGATCGCCACGTCCTCCTGGTGCGCAAACCCCGCTGCTGCTGGACCTTGCCCGGTGGCAAAGTCGAGCCAGGGGAAACCCGGGCGAACGCTGCCGTGCGTGAATTGCAGGAAGAAACCGGGCTGGATGCCGAGGCTGTGTTGTATCTCATGGAACTGCAAACCGGCAGCACGCGGCATCACGTCTACGAGGCATCCGTGCTGAATATCGACGACGTGCGCCCGCAAAACGAAATCGTCGATTGCATCTGGCATCCGCTCGACGCCGTGCACAACTTGAACACCAACGATGCAACGGTGCGCATCATCGAGGCGTTTCGCCGGCGTCTATGAGGGTTAACCGGCGAAGGCCCGCCGCCCCGCACTCATTTCCGTGCGCAGCTCACCGATAAAGTTGGAGATGTCACGGATCGTGACGAGGTGTTCCGGGGATACCCCATTGAGCAGCAACTCGACACGTCCGCTGTCTGGCTCATAAACCTTGATTTGCAGCAGTCCCTGGTTCGTCGGAATGCAGTCGCACTTGAATGCAGGAAAGCCTGACTCGACGATGCGGCAAATGTCGGTTATGGCAAGCATGGACGGACGCCTCGCAGGCGATGGATCGATTCGATCGATAGAGCATAGATGAGCAATTTGTGTCCTGCCCGATACAAGAATGCCAAGCCCATCACATTTCCTGCGCAACCTCTCAATGAGCGTCGTGATCCCAGATCCAGTTCCAGATCCCCGGCAATTCGACCGACTCCGAACTCTGCTGAACCGTGCGTGCCAGCGCGGCTTTCTCGAGTGCGTCGTGGTCGTCATAGAACGGCTTGTCCGCCAGTTTCACGCCCGTCGCCGCGGCGCTGTCGAGGAGGATTTGCAAGTACTCGCGAGTGTGCCGTGCGGTGTAGCGGTTGAGGTCATGAAAGGTCACCACCACCGGCGTCACCCCGTCCACGCTGGGAAATTCGCCGAGGGCAATGCGCTCGCGCACTTCCGAGAGCTGGCGCAACAGGTTCGCCCGTCGACGCGGGCTGGCGTTGAAACCCCAGATCTTGCCGTCATTGGCGCTCAAATCGGTGAGCAGCACGTGCAAGCCGTGCTGCTGATAGGCGCCGAAGGTGCGTTTGTCGTAATTCCAGAATGGCGGACGCAACAGCGTCGGTGGCGCCCCGGTGATCGCCGCAATGTCCGCCGTGCCATTGCTCAGTGAGGCTTCGAGCTCCTGCGGGTCGAGCGAGCGATGATTGGTGTGCCAGTGGGTTGCGGTGTGAAACCCGAGGATGTGCCCTTCGGCGTATTCGCGGCGCATGATGCCTCGGCCAATCTCGCTGTTGCCGGCCCGGGGCGCACGGGTCTGGACGAAAAACACCGCTTTGATATTCGCTTGCAGCGGATTGTCCTTGAGACTGTCGAGCACTGTTGCCGACGGGTTCCACAAGCTCGAAGCGCTGGGGCCGTCATCGAACGTCAGCAGAAAGCGCACCGGCGCCTGAGCCTTGAGGCGGGTTTCGGTCTGCGCAGTCATTTCGATGGGCGCGGCGATGCAACCGGCCAGCCCCAGAGCGATGGCCGCTGCGCATATGAATTTGAATGCCGATGTCATGTTTTGCCTTGAGCCCGACCGCGCTGGTCATGTTGTCGATTGGCAAAACTCCCTCGCCCCTATCCATCCCTGCGCTCCGATCTGCGAGCCGAGGTTGGATAAGGTACACAGGGTTTGGTTCCAGCGCTCGTTCAGTGTGCCAATGCCTGCGCAAAGGACGGGTCGATAATCGCCGCTGTGGCCAGCGGCGCTGGCAATGCCTTGACCTTGAAGAGGAAGTCGGCGGTGCTTTGCAGATCGGCCGACGCCTGTTGATCCACCGGGCCTACGGTCATGTGTGCCTGGCGCAACCAGTGGCGCGATACCTGCTGATCAAGGTTGGCCTTCTTCGCCCACAGATCGGCGTACTCGTCAGTGTGGCTGTCGACCCAAGCCCGCGCCTGCTTCAAACGCCCGAGAAAATCAGCGATCGCCGCACGCTTGCTGTCGATGGACGGCGTAGAGGCGGCAATCGCGCTGAGGCCCGGCATCAGGTTTTTCGCGGTGAGAATCGGCCGTGCACCGGAGAACACGATCTGCTGGGAAATGTACGGTTCCCACACCGGAAAGGCATCGATGCTGCCTTGCGGCAAAGCGGCTGCCGCATCAATCGGCATCAGCTTGACGAAGTCGACGTAATTTTCCGGCAGACCGCCCTGCTCCAGCGCGCGCAAGGTCAATTGTTGGCTCCAGGCACCGGGCCAATAGGCAACTTTTTTGCCCTTGAGGTCGGCGATGGTTTTCACCGGGGAATCCTTCGGCACCAGCAAGGCGATGGTGTCCGGATTCTGCCGTGACACCCCGATCAGTTTCACCGGCGCCTGTTTTGCGGCGAGAAACAGAAAACCGGAGTCGCCCAGAAAGCCCAGGTCGAGCGAACCGGTTTGCAACGCTTCGGCGAGCGGTGCAGCGGCCTGGAAGTGTTTCCAGTCGACCGTGTAAGGCGCATCTTTCAATACACCCGATGCCTCGATCGAGGCGCGGATGTTGTAGTAGTTCTGGTCACCGACATGCAGGACCACAGGCTCAGAGGCGTAGGCAAGTGGCGCGGTGATCAGTGCGACAGTCAGCGCATTGCGAAGGAAACGGGAAAGCTTCATGGCACGTCCTGCAAATGGGGATTGCATAGACCATAACGCTCTTAATATCCGCTTCTGAAATTCTATTAATGCATAAGCTCATCACTGACGATTGTGACTGTTTGTCCAGCAACAGTGCCGCACCAGACTGTTCGCCAGGCAACAACTGAAAAACGCGTAAATCCCTGAAAGCCTTGTAAACCGGCGCTCAGCACACATGGCACAGAGCCTGCAATATTCCATTGATGCAGGAAGCATTCGACAAAAATATCTTTTTGGACATAAGAAACCTGTGCCTTTGCCGGAGCGCCCCATGACCTCGTTCTTTCCGTTAACCCGCCTCAAAACCCTGTTGGCCGCTGGCGCGATGGCCCTGAGCCTGCAACCGCTGGCGCACGCGGCTGAAACCGCTCCAGCGGAAGTGCATCTCGACTACGCCTATTACTCACCGGTAAGCCTGGTGCTCAAGCACTTTGGTTTCCTCGAGAAAGCTCTGCCGCAAACCAAAGTCAGCTGGGTGTTGAGCCAAGGCAGCAACCGCTCGCTGGAATACCTCAACAGCGGCGGCGTCGATTTTGCCTCGAGCGCCAGCCTCGCTGCCGTGCTCAGTCGCGCCAACGGCAGCCCGATCAAATCGGTTTACGTTTACAGCCGCGCCGAATGGACCGCGCTGGTGGTGCGTAAAGACTCGCCGTTGCAGACCGTTGCCGATCTCAAGGGCAAGAAAATCGCCGCCACCAAAGGCACCGATCCGTACCTGTTCACCTTGCGCAGCCTGCAACAGGCCGGGCTGAAAAAAGACGATGTGGAATTGGTCCATCTGCAACATCCGGACGGTCGCACCGCGCTGGAAAAGGGTGACGTCGACGCCTGGGCCGGTCTCGATCCGCACATGGCTGCCAGCCAGGTGCAGGCTGGCTCGCGACTGCTCTACCGCAATCCAGCTTTTAACAGCTACGGCGTGGTCAGTGTCACCGAGCAATACGCCCAGGAGCATCCACACACCATCGACACCGTGATCAAGGCTTACGAACAGGCACGTGAATGGTCGCTGAAAAACCCTGAAGAGTTCGCCGCCCTGCTCGCCAAGGAATCCGGATTGCCGCTGGACGTGGCCAAACTGCAACTGTCACGTACCGACCTGAGCAGCCCGCAATTGACCGCCAACGACGTCAGCGCTTCTAAAGCTGCCGCGCCAATTCTGGTCTCCGAAGAACTGGTGCGCCGTGGCGTCAACGTCGATCAAGTCATCGATCAGTTGCTCGACAGCGGTGTGCAGCAAGCCGTCGCCCGCCAGTAACTGACCAGACTCCCGAGCAATCCGCGCGCGCCGCCGATTGCTCGGGAGCGGAGCCTGCATCATGCCCAGTCACAGCAAAGACCTGCCCGCGCCGCTCGCCTTGTCGCGCCGGCCATCCGCCGTTTTCAACCCGGCATGGCAGCGCCGCCTCAAAGGCCTCGCCCTGCCACTGCTGATCGTCGTCGCGCTGGAAATTATCGTACGCATCGGCTGGCTGCCGTCCTACCAGATGCCAGCGCCCAGCGAGATCGCCGTGACGCTGACCGACCTCGCTGAAGGTGCCTTGTGGAAACACATCGGCGCCAGTCTGATTCGCGTGTTGCTCGGGTTCGCCATCGGCGCCAGCCTGGCACTGGTATTTGCCGCATGGGTCGGTTTGAGCCGCGAGGCCGAGGCTTACCTGGAACCGACTTTTGCCGCATTACGCTCGATTCCCAGCCTGGCCTGGGTGCCACTGTTATTGCTGTGGCTGGGCATCGACGAGACTTCGAAGATCGTTTTGATCGCGATCGGCGCGTTCTTTCCGGTGTACGTCAACGTCGTTGCGGCGATCCGCAATATCGATCGCAAACTGGTGGAAGTCGGGCGCATCTACGGCTTCAGTCGCTGGCAACTGGTGCGGCGGATCCTTTTGCCGGCCGCCCTGCCCGGCCTGTTCACCGGACTGCGCAGCGGCATGAGCCTGGCGTGGATGTTTCTCGTCGCCGCCGAACTGATCGCCGCGACCAAAGGCCTCGGCTACCTGCTCAGTGACGGTCGCGAAACGTCGCGGCCAGACATTGTCCTGGCGGCGATCATCGTCCTCGCCCTGCTGGGCAAACTCAGCGACGGCCTGCTCGCGGCGCTCGAACGACGCTGGCTGGCGTGGCGCGATACGTTCACCGGACAAGACGGCAAGGATTGAATGCGCAAGGGCAACTAAGCTGAAGTCGTCCAACCGGAGGTTCAGCTCATGTGCGGAAGACTCTCGCAGTACCGTGGCATTCACGACTTCGTCGCCGTGCTGAGCATTCCCGATGCGCTGATCAACCATGTCGGCGATGCACCGCTGGGCCGCTACAACGCGGCGCCGACCACTGCGCTGGCGGTGCTCCATCAACACGAACAACGCGTGCATGCCGACAATCTGCGCTGGGGTTGGCGCCCGCATTGGGCCAAGGATCGCGCGGCACCGATCAATGCGCGGGTGGAGAAAGTTGCGCATGGCCCGTTCTTCCGGGCGATCTGGCGTCAGCGTCTGATCGTACCTGTCGACAACTGGTTCGAGTGGGTCGATGCCGAGGACAAAAGCCGACAGCCGTGGCTGATTCGTCGCGCCGATCACGCGCCGGTTTTCTGCGCGGCTATCGGCCAGTTGCCGACACCGGGTGCCGAAGCGCGCAATGACGATGGATTCGTGATCATCACCGCTGACAGTGCCGGCGGCATGCTCGATATCCATGACCGGCGCCCGGTGGTGTTCTGCGCAGAATTGGTGCACGAATGGCTCGACCCCGCCACGCCCGTCGAACGCGCCGAACAGATGCTGTTGTTCGAAGGCGACAGCAGCGAAAACTTCGCCTGGCACAAAGTCGGCAAAGCCGTGGGCAATGCGCGCAATCAAGGCGCGAGCCTGATTCTCGAACAACCCTAAATATCTCCGCGCCCCTCGCGTCTATCCCCTGTAGGAGCTGCCGCAGGCTGCGATCTTTTGCTGTTGATCAGCAAAGTCAAAAGATCGCAGCCTTCGGCAGCTCCTACACGTGACGCACGGGCTTTACAGGTGGTGTTTCATTCTTGAATCAAGGCCCTTGAAACAAGCGTTCGAATGAATTAACCACTGGTCTGACATTTCAATCGTCATACATACATTTAGATGCACTACGGATAGCATGCGCGCCGCATTTCCGATTGGCATACCAGTTGACCAAAGAGTCAATAAATCAGGAATCTCCCCACAACTTCTACAAGCCTTGCAGAGAAATAAGTTGCGCGACGATTTTGCAATCAAACAGGTCAGCGGCCTGGAGTGTATTTTTCTGTCGATGACAGAACGCTTTGAACTCGACTGTTTTATCGGCCATTACATCAAAACCCGAAACCTGCGATCCGTTCCCGACATCGAACGTATCCTGCGCACCACCCTCGAAGGATATCCCGGCCATCCGCCGGTGATGGTCAACGAGCTCAATGCCTGGATCGACAAAACCTTGGGATATCGGGCGTCACACCCCGATTTCACGCAGATGGACGATCTTTGAAACGAACAAAAAGCCCCGCTCATGCGGGGCTTTTTCATATCAATGGGTCAGAACTTGCGATCAGGATCGGACAGCTCCCTGCCATCGTCGTGCTTCCATGTCTGTTCCTTGTGTTTCTCGCGTTCGATTTCCTCTTGCGTCGGCTCGTCTGTGTCTTCGTCATCCGGCTCCGGATGTTTTTGCTCAGTCGCCATGCCCACCTCCCGTCACAAGTAAACTGCCATCCTTACAGCGTAGAACAGTTTTAATCGGCCAACTTACAACCACCAGCGCAACACAAAGAAGAACGCCATGCTCAACAACATACTGAGCAAAGTGCTGCGCGTGTATATCACCAGCCCGATCGCCACAAGCGAACTAAGCAGATAGGGGTTGTCCCACTGCAGATTCAGCTGTTTGTCGGGCATGAATACAATCGGCCCGCAGATCGCAGTCAACATGCCTGGCACGGCAAACCCGAGAAACTGCCGGGCATTGCTGCTCAAACGCACCGGCAAGCGCGGTTCGAGAAACACGTAGCGGTTGAGGAACACCAGAATCCCCATGCCGAAAATCACTGCCCAGACCATCATGTGCGCCCCCGATAGAGTTTGTTGCAGATAAATCCGGCGGTCATACCCGCCAGCCCCGACAACACCAGCGCCGAACCCCATTGCCAATAACTGAACAACACCGAGCAGAACAGCGACACCGCCACGCACACCACGGTCGGCACGTTGCGCACCACCGGAGTGATCAGGGCAATGAAGGTTGCCGCGATCGAGAAGTCCAGGCCCAGATGCTCAAGCCCAGGAATGCTGCTGCCGAGAACGATGCCGGCGAGGGTGAAGAGATTCCAGGCGATGTAGAACGTCAGGCCGACGCCCAACGCGTACCAGCGATTGAACTGCTGGCGGTCATGCTGGCTGGTCAAGGCGAACAACTCGTCGGTGAGCAAAAAGCCCAGGCCGATTCGCCAACGCCCCGGCAGCGGTGAAATCACCGAACGCATGCTCATGCCGTACAACAAATGCTGCGACGTCAGCAACACGGTCGTCAGCAGAATCGAGAAAATCCCCGCGCCGCCCTTGAGCATGCCAATCGCAACCAGTTGCGCAGCGCCGGCAAAGACGATGCTCGACAAGCCCTGCCCTTGCAGCGGGGTGAGATTGGCTTCAATCGCCATGGAACCGGCCAGCAGCCCCCACGGCGCAGTCGCCAGAGACAACGGCATGATCGCCGCCGCGCCGCGAAGAAACGCACTGCGCGGCAAAAGTGAGTCAGACATAACGCTCTTCAACCAGAGAAACGGTCGCAGACTGTGCCAGTAAACGCTGTTTTCTGGCTTGAACAATCTTGCGCACTTGGAGGAAATCGCTTGGACTGGCCGTTCATCGGCCCACCGCTTGCAAGCCTTCGATGCTAGCAACATGCTGGCGCTGCATTTTCCCCAGGACACCAAACCCGCCATGACCGCTATCGACAATGACGTGTACAAGACCCTGTTGGAATCGACCAAAGCCATTCCATGGCGGATCGACTGGAAAACCATGACCTTCAGCTACATCGGCCCGCAGATCGAAACCCTGCTCGGCTGGCAGCAGGACAGTTGGGTCGGGGTCAATGACTGGGTCGAGCGCATGCACCCGGACGATCGCGATTACGTCGTCGAATTCTGCGTGTCGCAGTCGCGTGCCGGCGTCGATCATGAAGCCGATTATCGTGCCCTCACCAGCAGCGGCGACTACGTGTGGATCCGCGATGTGGTGCACGTGGTGCGCAAGGACGGCGAAGTCGAAGCGCTGGTCGGCTTCATGTTCGATATCAGCGAACGCAAGAAAACCGAAGAGCATCTGATCCGATTGCAGAAGCAACTCGAAGAGTATTCCTTTCAGGACGGGCTCACCGGCATCGCCAACCGTCGCATGTTCGACACGATTCTCGAACGCGAGTGGGCCAGTGCACAACGCAGCGGATTACCGCTGTCACTGCTGGTGCTCGACATCGACTACTTCAAGCAATACAACGACCATTACGGCCACATCAAAGGTGACGAATGCCTGCGCCAGGTCGCCAAGACGCTATCGCTCGCGGCCAACCGGCCACGGGATTTCATCGCGCGTATTGGCGGTGAAGAGTTTGTCTGGCTGTTGCCGGAAACCGATGCCGAGTCGGCGCGTCTGGTGGCGCGCAAATGCCTGCACTTGATTCGTCAGCAACAGATTGCACACGCGCATTCTGCGGTGTCGTCGCTGGTCAGCCTCAGCCTGGGCGTTGGCACGACGCAAGCCGCTGCCGGCGACGACCCTCTGCACTTCGTCGAACAGGTCGACAAACTGCTCTATCAAGCCAAGCACAACGGGCGCATGCGCGCCGAATTCGCTGATTTTCGCACTGACGTTTAAGCCGCTGACGGGCGTAACATAGCGCCATTCACACTCGCGTCAGGGAGACCACATGCTGTACCGAATCGCAGCCGACGGGCTGGTGCTGTTTCATTTGTGCTTTATTTTGTTCGTGCTGTTTGGCGGGTTGCTGGTGCTGAAATGGCCGCGTATGATGTGGCTGCATTTGCCGGCAGCGGCCTGGGGCGTGGCGGTCGAGGTGTTGCACCTGACCTGCCCGCTGACCTACTGGGAAAACCTCATGCGCCACGCCGCCGGGCAGACCGAATACGCCGGCGGTTTCATCGAGCATTACGTCTGGCCGATCATCTATCCGGCCGGGCTGACCCCGCAGATTCAACTGGCACTGGGCAGCGTGGTGCTGGCGGTCAACCTGCTGGTGTATGGCCGTTTGATCCGCTCATGGAAGCTGCGCCGAGCGCTGTAATCAACGCGACTTCTGCTTCAGGGCTTCCAGCCAGGCCGGGTCGAGTCGCTTCTGCTCAGTGTCGAGACCCAACGCCTGCATCCGCTCCTTGTGCGCTTCGACTTCGCGCCACAGTTGCCCATGATCGCTGGAGTTACCGTCCAGTTCATGCATTTGTGTCAGCCCCAGATGATAGAAGCGCAACACTTTCATTGCCGTTGGATCATTGTTCTCGACGGCTGCCGTCACCTGATGCATCACATTGGTGATGCTCATCAGGTTGCGCTTGAGCCGCCAGCTGTACACCGCCGGGGCCATCCAGCTCTGATTCCAGAAGCGCCCGCGCAGCAACGCCGCCGTCAGCAGGAACGCGACGAACACTCCACCGACGTTGAACCGCAGATTATCGCCACCAGGCTCACCGAACAGCGCCACTGCGACGCTGGAAAACAACATCGCCAGCACCAGGAACAACACAGCGATGATGATCGTGCTGCGCCGGGTCTGCTGGCGAAAAGTGGCGGCGTCCATTGGCTGAATCTCGAACATCACAAATGACTTCCTTGAGCGACAAAAGGGGCAACGGAAAAAACTCGCCGGCGCATTATCGCCTCTACGAGGGATTTAGCTATGCTGGGGCTCCTTTTCATCTTTTCAGCGTCCAACGGGGACATGGCGGTACAGCGCAGATCGTGCCATCTTCATTCATGGATACACACTATTCGGATGCCATCGCCTAGTCTTGAGATGACATCGTTTTAAGGATCATTGCATGACCCAACGACACGTAATCAATGCCTCGGTCAGCCCGAAAGGCAGCCTGGAAACCCTTTCTCAACGTGAAGTCCAGCAACTGAGCGAAGCCGGATCCGGCAGCACCTACACCCTCTTCCGCCAGTGCGCCCTGGCCATCCTCAATACCGGCGCCCATGTCGATAATGCCAAGACCATCCTCGAAGCCTACAAGGACTTCGAAATCCGCATTCACCAACAGGATCGCGGCGTACGCCTGGAGCTGCTGAACGCTCCGGCCGACGCGTTCGTCGACGGCGAGATGATCGCCAGCACCCGTGAAATGCTCTTCAGCGCCCTGCGCGACATCGTCTACACCGAAAACGAACTCGACAGCCAACGCATCGACCTCAGCACCTCGCAAGGCATCAGCGACTACGTTTTCCACCTGCTACGCAACGCGCGCACCCTGCGCCCGGGCGTTGAGCCGAAAATCGTGGTGTGCTGGGGCGGCCACTCGATCAACACCGAAGAATACAAATACACCAAGAAAGTCGGCCACGAACTGGGCCTGCGCAGCCTCGACATCTGCACCGGTTGCGGCCCCGGTGTGATGAAAGGCCCGATGAAAGGCGCAACCATCGCCCACGCCAAACAGCGTATTCATGGCGGGCGTTATCTCGGTCTGACCGAGCCGGGCATTATCGCGGCTGAGGCGCCGAACCCGATCGTCAACGAACTGGTGATTCTGCCGGACATCGAAAAACGTCTGGAAGCCTTCGTGCGTGTCGGCCACGGCATCATCATCTTCCCGGGCGGCGCCGGTACGGCTGAGGAGTTCCTTTATCTGCTCGGCATCCTCATGCACCCGGACAACGCCGGCCTGCCGTTCCCGGTGATCCTCACGGGGCCGAAGCATGCCGCGCCGTATCTGGAGCAGCTCGACGCCTTCGTCACCGCGACCCTCGGCGAAGCGGCCAAGCAGCACTACGAAATCATCATCGACGACCCGGCCGAAGTCGCGCGGCAGATGACTCAAGGGCTGAAAGCGGTGAAGCAGTTCCGTCGCGAGCGCAACGACGCGTTTCACTTCAACTGGCTGCTGAAGATCGACGAAGGCTTCCAGCGTCCATTCGATCCGACCCACGAAAACATGGCCAACCTGAAACTGCACCGCGACCAGCCACCGCATGAACTGGCGGCGAATCTGCGTCGGGCGTTCTCAGGTATCGTTGCCGGCAACGTCAAGGACAAGGGCATTCGCCTGATCGAAGAACACGGGCCGTACCAGATCCGTGGTGACGCAGCGATCATGCAACCGCTCGATGCGCTGCTCAAAGCTTTCGTCGCCCAGCACCGGATGAAACTGCCGGGTGGCGCGGCGTATGTGCCGTGTTATCGCGTGGTGGCGTAACACTTTCAGCCACGACGCGACAAATGTAGGAGTGAGCCTGCTCGCGATAGCAATCTGTCAGTCACCTTATATATGACTGAACCACCGCTATCGCGAGCAGGCTCACTCCTACAGGGATTTGGGTGCACACAAATTTTGCACTCACCCAGATCCAATGTGGGAGCCAGCCCTGCTGGCGATGGCGCCTGAAGGAACAACCTCAGCCCACCAACCGTAACGCCAACGCCTTCGCCTGCAACGCCACATCCGTCACCGCCGTACTCTCCCACCACATTCCGCGTAACGGCGGCCCCATCGCAAACACCCGGCTGGACGCACGCCCATCGGCATCCAGCACAGCGCCGTCAACCGCCGCCGCAATCCCCAACGCCAACGGCCCCGGCTGTATCAAGCCGCGCGCCAGCAATTGTTGTGGCAACGGCCGCGCCACTCGGCGCCAGTCGTATTCGATGCCACTGGAATTGATCAGCGCCGCCCCCTGCACCACGCAGGTTTCAGACTCGCCGCGACGTCGAATGCGAATGCTGATGCCATCTTTCGAATTCGGCTCAAGCCCTTTGAATGAAGCCGCCTGAATCCGCAGACGCCCTTCGCCGTGCAAGCGCTCGACCAACGCCGCGCTCAACGGCGGCGAGCGATGGTGATGGCTCTCCCACCACGGCCGCACATGGCGTACGAATTGTCGCCGCTGCACGTCAGTCGCCTGACTCCACAAGCGGGCGATATGCACCCGCACCGTGTCCAGCGGTGCCTGCCAGTCGACACCCTGGGCGATCGCGTCACGACAGTGTCGGCGCAACTCGCGCAGCAACTGCCGTGGTGTACGTATGCTCTGATCGTCGCCGAGAAAGTCCGGCCACGCCGGCGGCTGGCGGCGCGCATGGGGCAACAGGCCATGCCGGGAAAACACCTCGATCGGCCCGCGATGCCCCGCCTGCTCGAGCGATACCACGGCGTCGACCATGGTCAGTCCGGAACCGATGATCAGCACGCTCGCCTGCGGATCGAGTTGGCGCATGGCCGCGACGTTCCATGGGTCCAGCGCGGCGGCGTTGAGGCCACTGGAGTGTTTCTGCGCAGTGCGCGCGGCAGGGAACATGCCGGTGGCGAGTACCGCACAAGCACCTCGCAACGATTGGCCATCGCTCAAGCTGAGCAACACCGCATCGGCATCGGTTTGCAGGTCCAGCACTTCGGCGCAAATGTGCTCGACCGTCGACCCCTGCTGCGCCCCCACCCGTCGGGCTTCAGCCAGGCGCTGCTGCACATACACGCCAAACAGTCCGCGCGGTGGAAACAGCTCGCTGATCGGCACGTTCTGTTCGGCAGACTCTGGCCAGCCGCCAGCCGCAATATGTTCAGTCAGCCATTGCGTGAGGTCATCGGGGTTATCCGGATCGACGCTCATCCGCGCCGCATTGCCATTCAGCGTATGGCCCAGCTCGACTGCGCTATACGCCTCGCCGCGTCCGAGTTCGGCACGCGGCTCGATGATCAGGATTGTTCGCCGCCCTGCCTGACGCAGCAATTGCACGGCCAGCATCGTGCCGCTGAGGCCGCCACCGATGATCATAATGTCCGCGTCGCACGCCATTCAAATCACCACATTACGCACAAACCGCGCCGCGACTTCGCCATCGTTGCGATAGGAATGCGGTTGGTTACTGGCAAACATGAAAAACTCCCCCGTGCCGATTTGTTGCGGCTGATCGCCGAGCATCAGCGTCAGGCACCCTTCGAAGACGAAAATCTGCTCGCTCCAGCCCTCGGCATCCGCTTGCGAGGGATAGACCTCGCCCGGCTGCAGGCACCACTCCCACTGTTCGACTTCGCGGGTGGCGGTGGCTTTCGACAGCAGCACCGCTTTACTGCCGGGAATCGATCCCGCCCATGCCACTTCGTTGATCCGACTCGGGTCGCGGGCGTCCGGCGCCTGGATCAGATCGCTGAAGGCGACGTCGAGCGCCTCGGCGACGCGGTCGAGGGTGGTCAGGCTGACATTCTTCTCGCCCGCTTCGATCGCCACCAGCATCCGCCGACTGACTCCGGATTTTTCCGCCAGCGCGGTCTGGCTCATGTCCGCGGCGTGGCGCAGGCGTCGAACATTCTGGCTGACATGTTGCAGAACGGAGGTTCGTTGAGTCGAATCTTTGTGCACTATATTGCTCACTTGGTGAGGTTGGGCAGTATACTGCGCAACGTTGGGCGCATTGTGCGTCCTCCTTTTTATAGTGCGCAAGGTCATGACGTCGCAGAACACTTCCCCCACCTCCCTCCGCTTCTCCCGCTTCAGCAAGGCCGAGTGCGTGCTGGTGCTGATCACCATGGTCTGGGGCGGCACGTTTTTGCTGGTTCAGCACGCGATGACCGTCAGCGGGCCGATGTTTTTCGTTGGCCTGCGCTTTGCGGCGGCAGCGTGCATCGTGGCGCTGTTCTCATGGCGTCACTTGCGCGAATTGACCCTGTTCGAACTCAAGGCCGGCGCCTTTATCGGCGTGGCGATCATGCTCGGTTACGGCTTGCAGACCGTCGGTTTGCAAACGATTCCGAGCAGTCAGTCAGCCTTCATCACGGCGTTGTACGTGCCCTTCGTGCCGTTATTGCAATGGCTGGTGCTCGGGCGCCGACCGGGGTTGATGCCGAGCATCGGCATCATGCTGGCGTTTACCGGTTTGATGCTGTTGTCGGGGCCGTCCGGGGCCTCGCTGAATTTCACTCCCGGCGAGATTGCCACGCTGATCAGCGCCATCGCGATTGCCGCCGAGATCATTTTGATCAGCACCTATGCCGGCCAAGTGGATGTGCGCCGGGTCACCGTGGTGCAACTCGCGACGACGTCGGTGCTGTCGTTTCTGCTGGTGGTGCCGACGGGCGAAATGATTGCGGACTTTTCCTGGACGCTGCTGGTGACGGCGCTGGGCCTGGGCGCCGCGAGCGCGGCGATTCAGGTGGCGATGAACTGGGCGCAGAAAAGTGTTTCGCCGACGCGGGCGACGTTGATCTATGCCGGGGAGCCAGTGTGGGCCGGGATTGTCGGGCGGATTGCCGGCGAGCGCTTGCCGGCGATTGCGCTGGTGGGGGCCGGGTTGATTGTTGCGGCGGTGATTGTCAGTGAGTTGAAGACCAAGGGTAAGGTTGTAGCAGAGGTCGATGAAGGGTTGGAGAGCGAGAGCAGTAACTGAAAGCAAGATCAAAAGATCGCAGCCTGCGGCAGCTCCTACACGGGATCAATGCAGGAGCTGCCGCAGGCTGCGATCTTTTCGGCCCTTTTGATTTCTTCGAAACAAGGCTAAACATTAACTATTCAGACTACTTTGTAGGATTCTGAGACATCCTGGCGTTTGGTGATCGGGGAGCTGGCACGTATGATGCTTCACAAACTTCCGCAGATTAGAAGCCTATGTCCCTGATAGTTCTACTGCTTCTGCCATTCATTGGCAGCTGTCTGGCAGCGGTGCTGCCTCACAACGCGCGTAATACCGAATCCCTGCTGGCAGGTCTGGTCGCTTTGATCGGCACCGTCCAGGTCGCCTTGTTGTACCCGCAAATTGCCCATGGCGGCGTGATCCGCGAAGAATTCATGTGGCTGCCCAGCCTCGGCCTGAACTTCGTCCTGCGCATGGACGGCTTCGCCTGGCTGTTCTCGATGCTGGTCCTCGGCATCGGCACCCTCGTCTCTTTATATGCCCGCTATTACATGTCGCCGGATGATCCGGTGCCGCGCTTCTTCGCGTTTTTCCTGGCGTTCATGGGCGCCATGCTCGGTCTGGTGATCTCCGGCAACCTGATTCAGATCGTGTTCTTCTGGGAACTGACCAGCCTCTTCTCCTTCTTGCTGATCGGCTATTGGCACCACCGCGCCGACGCGCGTCGTGGCGCCTACATGGCGTTGATGGTCACTGGTGCCGGCGGATTATGCCTGCTGGCGGGGGTCATGATTCTCGGCCATGTCGTCGGCAGCTATGACCTCGACAAGGTCCTGGCCGCCGGCGATCTGATTCGCGCACATGCCCTCTACCCTGTTCTGCTACCCCTGATTCTTATTGGCGCACTCAGTAAAAGTGCGCAATTCCCCTTTCATTTCTGGTTGCCGCACGCAATGGCGGCGCCGACACCCGTCTCCGCTTATCTGCACTCGGCGACCATGGTCAAGGCCGGGGTGTTCCTGCTCGCGCGTCTGTGGCCGTCGTTGTCCGGCAGCGAAGAATGGTTCTACATCGTCAGCGGCGCCGGCGCGTGTACGCTGCTGCTCGGCGCGTATTGCGCGATGTTCCAGAACGACCTCAAAGGGCTGCTCGCCTATTCGACCATCAGCCACCTTGGCCTGATCACCCTGTTGCTGGGCCTGAACAGTCCGCTGGCGGCCGTCGCGGCGGTGTTCCACATCCTCAACCACGCCACGTTCAAGGCCTCGCTGTTCATGGCGGCGGGCATCATCGACCACGAAAGCGGCACCCGTGACATCCGCAAGCTCAGCGGCCTTATCAAACTGATTCCGTTCACGGCGACCCTGGCGATGGTCGCCAGCGCCTCGATGGCCGGCGTGCCGTTGCTCAACGGTTTCCTCTCGAAGGAAATGTTCTTCGCCGAAACCGTGTTCATCAACGCCACGGCGTGGGTCGAAGCGGCGCTGCCGATTGTCGCGACCATTGCCGGTACATTCAGCGTTGCCTACTCGCTGCGCTTCACTGTCGATGTGTTCTTCGGGCCACCGGCCACCGACCTGCCGCACACCCCGCACGAACCGCCACGCTGGATGCGCGCGCCCGTCGAGTTGCTGGTGTTCACCTGCCTGCTGGTGGGGATTTTCCCGGCGCAGATCGTCGGCCCGCTGCTCGCGGCGGCAGCGCTGCCAGTAGTCGGTGGCGTGCTGCCGGAATACAGCCTGGCAATCTGGCACGGCCTGAATGCGCCGATGATCATGAGCCTGATCGCCATGTCCGGCGGTATCGTCGTCTATCTGCTGCTGCGCAATCAGCTCAAGCGTGGCCGCTTCAAATACCCGCCGCTGATCGGCCGTTTCAACGGCAAGCGCCTGTTCGAGCGCAGCCTGGTGGTGATGATGCGCATGGCCCGCCGCGTCGAGCGGCGACTTGGCACCCGACGCCTGCAAATGCAATTGTTCCTGATGGTATTGGCGGCGGTGCTCGCCGGCCTGATCCCGATGCTGCACAGCAGCCTGAGCTGGGGCGACCGACCGAAGATCCCCGGCTCGATCGTCTTCGTGACTCTCTGGCTGCTGGCCATCGCCTGCGCCCTCGGCGCCGCCTGGCAAGCCAAGTATCACCGTCTCGCGGCACTGACCATGGTCAGCGTCTGCGGCCTGATGACCTGCGTGACCTTCGTCTGGTTCTCCGCGCCCGATCTGGCCCTGACGCAACTGGCGGTCGAAGTGGTGACCACGGTGCTGATCCTGCTCGGCCTGCGCTGGTTGCCACGCCGTATCGAAGAAGTCTCGCCACTGCCAAGCAGCCTGCGCAAGGCGCGCATTCGTCGTCTGCGCGACTTGCTGCTGTCGATTGCCGTCGGTGGCGGCATGGCCCTGTTGTCCTACGCCATGCTCACGCGGCAGACGCCGAACGACATCTCCTCGTTCTACCTCAGCCGCGCCATGCCTGAAGGCGGCGGCAGTAACGTGGTCAACGTGATGCTGGTGGATTTCCGTGGCTTCGACACCCTCGGCGAAATCACCGTGCTGGTCGCCGTGGCGCTGACCGTGTTCGCCCTGTTGCGACGCTTCCGCCCACCGAAAGAAAGCCTGCAACTGCCAGCCCAGCAACGTTTGCTCGCGCCAGACGTGGTCACCGACCTGGTCAACCCGCGTTCGGCCAGCGACACCGCGCTCGGCTTCATGATGGTGCCGGCCGTGCTGGTGCGCCTCCTGCTGCCGATTGCGCTGGTGGTGTCGTTCTACCTGTTCATGCGCGGACACAATCAGCCGGGTGGCGGTTTTGTTGCCGGGCTGGTGATGTCGGTGGCGTTCATCCTGCAATACATGGTCGCCGGTACGCAGTGGGTCGAGGCGCAAATGAGCCTGCGGCCGCTGCGCTGGATGGGCACCGGGCTGCTCTTCGCCACGGCCACCGGCCTGGGCGCGATGCTGGTCGGTTATCCGTTCCTGACCACGCACACCTGGCATTTCAGCTTGCCGCTGCTCGGTGACATCCATATCGCCAGCGCATTGTTCTTCGACATCGGCGTGTACGGCGTGGTGGTCGGTTCGACGCTGTTGATCCTCACCGCCCTCGCCCACCAATCGGTGCGAGGCCACAAGACCGCATCGCTGCCCAAGTCCGTCGCCAGCAAAGGAGCCGTCTGATGGAAGAAGTCATCGCAATCGCCATCGGCGTGCTCGCCGCCTCCGGCGTCTGGCTGATCCTGCGGCCACGGACTTTTCAGGTGGTCATGGGCCTGTGCCTGCTGTCGTATGCGGTCAATCTGTTCATCTTCAGCATGGGCAGCCTGTTCATCGGCAAGGAGCCGGTAATCAAGGACGGCGTCACGCAAGACTTGCTGCACTACACCGATCCGCTGCCACAGGCACTGGTACTGACGGCGATCGTCATCAGCTTCGCCATGACCGCGCTGTTCCTCGTCGTTCTGCTCGCCTCGCGCGGCCTGACCGGCACCGACCACGTCGACGGCCGGGAGCCTAAAGAATGATGGCGATGACTCACCTGATCGCCGCACCGATCCTGCTGCCGCTGCTGACCGCCGCCATCATGCTGATGCTTGGCGAGCGGCACCGGCCGTTGAAGGCGAAAATCAACCTGTTCTCCAGTCTCGTCGGCCTGTTCATTTCGGTGATGCTGCTGCAATGGACGCAAACCACCGGCGTGCCCGGCTCCATCGGCGTGTACTTGCCGGGCAACTGGCAAGCGCCATTCGGCATCGTGCTGGTGGTCGATCGCCTGTCGGCGCTGATGCTGGTGCTGACCGGGATCATCGGCGTCAGCGCTCTGCTGTTTGCGATGGCGCGCTGGGACGGTGCCGGTTCGAGTTTCCACGCGCTGTTCCAGATTCAGCTGATGGGCCTGTATGGCGCGTTCCTGACGGCGGATCTGTTCAACCTGTTCGTGTTCTTCGAAGTATTGCTCGCCGCGTCTTATGGCCTGTTGCTGCACGGCTCCGGCCGGGCGCGAGTGTCGTCGGGGCTGCATTACATTTCGATCAACCTGCTCGCCTCGTCGCTGTTCCTGATCGGCGCCGCGCTGATCTACGGCGTTACCGGCACGTTGAACATGGCCGATCTGGCGTTGAAGATTCCACTGGTGCCGGAAGCCGACCGTGGCCTGTTGCACGCAGGTGCGGCAATTCTCGCGGTAGCGTTCCTGGCCAAGGCCGGCATGTGGCCACTGAATTTCTGGCTGGTGCCGGCCTATTCTTCGGCGAGCGCACCGGTGGCGGCGATGTTCGCGATCATGACCAAGGTCGGCATCTACACGCTGCTGCGTTTGTGGACGCTGCTGTTCTCCGGTCAGGCCGGTGCCTCGGCGTTCTTTGGAGGTGACTGGCTGATCTACGGCGGCATGGTGACCATGGCCTGCGCGGCGCTGGCGATACTGGCCGCGCAACGCCTGGAGCGCATGGCCAGCCTGAGCATTCTGGTGTCGGCGGGAATTCTGTTGTCGGCGATCGGTTTCGCCCAGCCGAACCTGATCGGCGCCGCGCTGTTCTATCTGGTCAGCTCGACTCTGGCGTTGAGTGCGCTGTTCCTGCTGGCTGAGTTGATCGAGCGCTCGCGCTCGGCCAACGAGATCCCGCTGGAAGACGAAAGCGAACTGCTGCCGCGTCCGCAGGAATCCCTGCAACCGCCCAAAGGCATCAACCTCGATGACGAGCAGAAAGCCGTAGTCGGTCAGGTCATCCCGTGGACCATGGCATTTCTCGGCCTGAGCTTCATCGCTTGCGCACTGCTGATCATTGGCATGCCGCCGCTGTCCGGTTTTATCGGCAAGCTCAGCCTGATCGGCGCGTTGCTCAATCCGTTGGGCCTGGGCACCGCCGCGCCGATTTCCACTGGCGCATGGGCGCTGCTGGCGCTGCTGATCCTGTCGGGGCTGGCGTCGCTGATGGCGTTCTCGCGCCTCGGCATCCAGCGTTTCTGGACACCCGAGGAGCGCCCGTCGCCGCTGCTGCGCAAACTCGAATGCGCGCCGATCTTTCTGCTGCTGGGGCTGAGTATCGCCCTGACCTTCAAGGCGGAACCGCTGCTGCGCTACACCCAGGCCACCGCCGATGCGCTGAACAATCCGCAGCAATACGTCATGGCGGTGCTCGGCACCCGCGCGGTGCCAAGCCCCGAAGCCAAGGCGGCGATGCTGGAGGTGCAGCCATGAAGCGTGTATTTCCTGCCCCGTGGTTGTCGCTGGCACTGTGGGCTTTGTGGCTGACGCTGAACCTGTCGATCAGCCCGGGCAATCTGTTGCTCGGCGCGATATTGGGTTTCGCCGCGCCCTTGATGATGCGCAAGTTGCGCCCGAAACGCGCGCGCATTCGCCGTCCAGGCACAATCCTGCGCTTGTTCTTCCTCGTCGGTCGCGACGTGGTGATGTCCAACCTGATCGTCGCTTGGGGCGTGCTCAATGCCGGTCGCCGGCCACCGCGCTCGCGCTTCGTCAAAGTGCCGCTGGATCTGCGCGACGCCCATGGCCTGGCGACGCTGGCGATGATCTGCACGGTGGTGCCCGGCACGGTCTGGTCGGAGCTGGCGCTGGATCGCAGCATTCTGTTGCTGCACGTGTGGGATCTGGATGACGAAGCGCATTTCATCGAGCACTTCAAGAGCACTTACGAGCGGCCGCTGATGGAGATTTTCGAATGAGCCCATTACTGTCGAACGCGATTCTGCTGACGCTGTTCCTGTTCTCGCTGGCGATGGTGCTGACGCTGGTCCGCCTGTTCAAAGGGCCGTCGGCACAGGATCGGGTACTCGCGCTGGACTACCTGTACATCGTTGCGATGCTGATGATGCTGACGTTGGGCATCCGTTATTCCAGTGACACTTACTTCGAGGCCGCGCTGCTGATTGCGCTGTTCGGCTTCGTCGGTTCATTTGCCTTGGCGAAATTCCTGCTGCGTGGCGAGGTGATCGAATGAATGCTGAATTATCGCTATGGATCGAGATTCCAGTGGCGACCCTGCTGGTGCTCAGTGGCGTGTTTGCCCTGATCGGTGCAGTCGGGTTGTTGCGGATGAAGGATTATTTCCAGCGCATGCACCCGCCGGCACTGGCGTCGACACTGGGCGCCTGGTGTGTCGCGCTGGCGTCGATCATTTGCTTCTCGGCGCTGAAATCCGCGCCGGTAGTGCATGCCTGGCTGATTCCGATTCTGTTGGCGATCACCGTACCGGTAACTACGCTGCTGCTGGCGCGGGCGGCGTTGTTCCGCAAGCGCATGGCCGGGGATGATGTGCCGGCTGAGGTCAGTAGCCGGCGGACCGAGAGCGGTAGTTAACCCGTAAAAGATCGCAGCCTTCGGCAGCTCCTACATTGATCCCTGTAGGAGCTGCCGAAGGCTGCGATCTTTTGATCCCGCTCTTACACCCAAGCCACCGCCAACAACCCTGCACCCAAGATCGCGCACAACGGCGAATACACCCACGTATCCAGCCGCGCAAACCGCGATCCCTTCACCTCCTTGAAAAAACCCACCAGATTCGAATCACCAATCGAGCGGGCAAACATCATCAACGCAATCGCACTGATCAGCCACTGCAACGCCTTGTGATTCACCGCCGGCATGCCCCAGCCGACACGCATGCACACCAGCGCAGCAATCACCAACAACGCCGCCGCTACCACCAGCGTCAGCCAGCCTGACGGTTTGAACGCCGGGCGCACCGTCGCCACAAAACCGTCCACCGGTATTTGTGGCACAACCACTGCCGCCGCCCACTGCCCACCCAACGCCCAATACACATGCATCAAGGCGATTACTGCGAAAATTGTCACCAGCCATTGAGCCAACACCAAGGTCATGGTTGAAATCCTTGAAAGGGATTTGAACAAATCATCCTAGTCGGCATTTTTTGAAGTGCACGACCGATCAGCGGTACGGTAAAGTGCCGCCCCATGAAATTCTCCCGTTCCGATCGCTCACTGCTGGCCTGGATGCTCTATTGCTGCGTCCTGTTCAACGTGTTCGCCTGCAGTATCGGTCACGGACAAATGGTCGGCATGCAGCTGAACGGTATCGGTGGTCAGTTCTGTACGGTCGACCCGGCCACGCAGGCGCCGCTCGCCAGCAACCCCAGCGAAGAACAACTGCCGACGCTGTCCAAGGCGTTCGGCTGCCCACTGTGTTCCGTCGGTGGCGGCATGGGTCCGGCGTTCAATTCCAGCCTGACCCTGGCGATCCTGCCCGAACAGCACAGCCCACCGCTGGCACCGATTGTCAGCGCCGACCTGCCTGCCCGTTTCACCTGGCCTTCAGCCAACCCTCGCGCCCCGCCGCTCGCCTGAGTGTTTCTACGTTTTTGATTTGTCAGCCCACTGCGCCAACGCGCGGCGTTTGTCTGTGCGCTGACTCCTAGACAAGCATTCAGGATTCAATGATGAAACAACTCACTTTGCTGGCGAGCCTGTGCGGCTGCCTGTCCGTCAACGTCTGGGCGCAATCCACCGTGGATCTGGCGCCCATCACCATCGACGGCGAGTCCGGCGCGGAACCCGGTCTGAGCCTCGACCAGTCCAGCGGCATGGCCTCGCGGCTTGGCTTGAGCGTGCGCGACACACCCGCCTCGGTCGCCATCGCCAATCGCAACGACATCGAACGCCGTGGCGCGCAAAACTTCCAGGACGCCGCCAACACCCTGCCCGGAGTCAACGCCAGTGCGCCGCCGGGTTTCGGCGGCTTCGTTTCCTATCGCGGCTTCACCAGCAGCCAGATCACCCAGATGTTCAACGGCATCAACGTCTCCGGTGGTCTCGCGCGGCCGGTCGACGCGTGGATCTACGATCGGGTGGAACTGGTCGGCGGCCCGTCGTCGCTTATCAATGGTGCCGGTTCCGTCGGTGGCTCCCTGAATTACGTGACCAAACTGGCCACGCGCGATGAACAGGCCGTTGAAGGCCGCGTCAGCTACGGCACCTACGACACCACGGAAACCGCGTTTGGCCTCAACCATGCCCTGACCGAGCCTGACGCTGACGTGCAGCATTACGCGCGACTGGATGTCAGCCACAACACCAGCAACGGTTACATCGACCGTCAGGAGCGCGATGCCTGGAGCGTGGCGTTCTCGCTGCTCAGCGATCTCACGCCGGATCTGTCGCACACCCTCGCGCTGGAATATCAGGACGAGCACGAAGACAGTCCGTATTGGGGCACCCCGGTGCTCAATCCCAAGGCGGGCGAGTTGAAAATTGATCGACACAACCGCTTCAACAACTACAACGTCGAGGATGGTCGCTACGAACAACGGACGGTCTGGGTGCGTTCGATCATCGACTACCGGATCAACGACAGCACTACCCTGCGCAACACGCTGTATCACCTCGACAGCCAGCGCGACTACCGCAACCTCGAGACCTATCAGTACAACGCCGACAACAGCGCGGTGAACCGCTCAACCGCGTATCAGGTACGGCATCAGGGCGAACAGAACGGCAACCAGTTCGAACTGCGTCACGACAACAGCCTGTTCGGGCTCGATACGACGTGGTCGGGCGGTTTCGAATACAAGGTCAACCAGACCACCAACTCACCGCTCAACATCAAAGGCGCGAGCACGGTTGACCCGAACAACTACCGGCCGGGGCGTTTCTATGACATTCCCGGCACCAACCCGACGCTGATCAGCGACAAAACCAACGAGGTCACCACCAAGGCCCTGTTCGTCGAAAATCGTCTGGCGCTGACCGACAAATTGTCCCTGCTCACCGGCCTGCGCTACGACGATATCGACCTTGACGTGACCAATCACCGTACCGTGACCGCCGCCAATCCCAAGCACTTCAAGCAAAGTTGGCAACCGGTCACCGGTCGCGCGGGCCTGACCTATCAGTTCATCCCCACTGCCAACGTTTACCTGCAATACAGCACAGCCGCCGAGCAACCGGGCGGCACGCAGAACTTCGATGTCTCGACCGGCAAGCAATGGGAGATTGGCAGCAAGTTCGATTACCTGAATGGCCGCGGCTCGGCGACCGTGGCGGCGTACACCATTGAGCGCAAGGACTTCGCGGTCACCGATCCGCTCGATCCGGCCAGCAGCATTCCGGTCGGCCAACAGACGTCGAAAGGCATCGAGATTGCCAGCTCGTTGCGCATCACCGACAAGCTACTGGCGGAGGGCAACTTCGCCTGGGTCGATGCGCAGTACGACGACTTCACCGAGAAAAATGCCGCGGGTGTGGTGGTGTCGCGCAAGGGCAATACGCCGACCAACGTGCCGGATCGGGTCGGCAATCTGTGGCTGACTTATGATTTTTCACCGCAATGGCAGGGAGGGGTCGATGCGCGGTATGTGGCGTCGGTGTTCGCTGACACGGCTAACACCATGACGGTGCCGTCGTACACGTTGTTCGGCAGTTTCCTCAGCTACAAGATCGACGCGCACACCACCGTGACCGGGCGTGTGCGCAATCTGACCAATGAGGTGTATGCCGAGTTTGCGCATGTTTCCCCGGCGTATTACCTGGGATCGCCGCGGACTTTTGAATTGGCCGTACAAACCCGATTCTAAAACCAACCTGCCATACAAAACCGATTCAAAAACCGATTTGTAGGAGCTGCCGCAGGCTGCGATCTTTTGATCTTGTTTTTAACAATCAAGATCAAAAGATCGCAGCCTGCGGCAGCTCCTACATAAGGCAAGCCGTTAGAGGTTGGCGGAAACCTTGTCCGCCACATCCTTCGGCAACCACGCCTGCCACACATCCGGATGCGCCTTCATGAACGCCACCGCCGCATCGCGTGGCGCCGTGTGCTTCTCGCTCATTTCCGCCAGCGCCTTGTTCAGCGGTTCAATCGGAAAATCGACCTTGCTGAAGAACGCCGTGATCTGCGGATACTGCTTCTGAAACGGTGTCGACACGCCAATCGACAGCTTCGACGCCAGCGAGCGGGTCGGTTTCGGATTGGGGTTATCGGCGTCGGTCAGGGTTTTCCACGCCTCGGCATCGAACGGCGGTTCTTCCAGCTGCACCAGTTTGAATTTGCCGAGCAATGGCGTCGGCGACCAATAGTAGAACAGCACCGGTTTACCGCGACGGATCGAAGAGCTGATCTCGGCATCCAGCGCGGCGCCCGAGCCACTGCGGAAATTGGTGAAGTCATCCTGCAAGCCGTAAGCCGTCAGCTTCTGCTTGTTGACCACTTCCGAGGTCCAGCCGATCGGACTGTTGAGGAAACGACCTTTGCTCGGATTCTCGGGGTCCTTGAACACATCCTTGTATTTTTTCAGATCACTGACGCTGCGCAGGTCCGGCGCCAGCGGCTTGATGCCCTTGGCCGGGTCGCCCTTGATCACGTACTCCGGCACCCACCAACCCTCGGTGGCGCCCTTGACCGTATCGCCCAGGCTGACGACCTTGCCTTCAGCCTCGGCCTTGACCCAGACCGGGCTGCGTCCTGCCCACTCTTCGCCGATCACCTGAATGTCGTTGTTCGCCAGGGCGGTTTCCAGGGTAATGGTAGTGCCCGGCAACGTGTCGGTCGGCAGCCCGTAGCCCTTCTCGACGATGATCCGCAGGACATCGGTGATCAAGCTGCCGCTCTCCCAGTTGAGGTCGGCAAAATGGATCGGCGTCTCTGCCGCGATCACCGTTTGTGCTGACGTCAGCAAGCCGAATGTGGCCACGCTCGCGGCCAACAACCGTCGAAATCCGTTCATGCATTGCACCTCGTGCTGTTCACAGCAATGGCAGGATGGCCTGACAGAAGACCGCAAGCCTCTGAATACTCAGTCAACTGACTGTAGCCGAGGTTCCTGCTTTTTCCGGGCCCGAGCCCGGACGAGGTTACGAATCAGACTTTTCCTGCAAGCTTTGTAGCTCGCGTCTGACCATGCTGGCGTATGCCGCGGGGCGCAACGTGTAGATCTGCGCGGCGACCCAACCCAGCCACGCGCCTTGCATTTGGGCCTTAGCGGCAAACAGGCGGCGGGCTTCATCACGTGCGCTGTCGAGGTTTTGCGAATGGAAATCGGCGCGACTCAACGCTGTGCTCACTCGCTTGCCTTGAAGGTAATCAGCTCGCCCTTGCGCCACTTCGCGGCTTTGGCGGTGACGGCTTTCAGGGTTTTGGTCAGGCCTTCCTGCAGTTGTTGATTGGCGGCGAACACCGTCACCACGCTGTGGCCTTCCTTGAACAGAATCGCCTGACCGTCGGCCGTCGAGACAAAGGCGTAATCGCCCAGGCCATAGACCGTCAGTTTGATTTCGCGAAAACGGATGTCCATCTTGCCGCCTTCACGGCTGGGCAGGACCGAAGCGCTGAAATGATCGCCGACCTTGAGCTTGAGCCCGGGTTTGTCATCGACTACCAAGGCGCTTTCGGTATCGATCTCGGCGACGTAGATGCCTTCGGCGTTTTGCTCGGTGATGTAAACAAAACGCGATTGGAACTGCTTGACCAGCTTTGCACGCAAATCACCCAGCACGAACAAAGCATGCATATCGAGGTTACTGACTGCCAAAGAAACATCCCCACATCTGAAAAAACCGTGCACGGAAAACGCGCACGGCAAAAAACGGCCAGGCCGATGGAACTGCCGGTGACTCAAATAAAAAGCTCGAACTGAGCAGACTGCTCAATCATCGCGAGGTTCGTAAGACTACTGGATTGTCACTCGCGAAACTTGCCCCGATGTCGCCAAAACTCGAAGGAAAATTCCTTAACGGTGCACAGAGAAAGCTGACTACGAACTTTAGGGAAAATTCTCACGAAAAAAAGCTCTTTTCCGACATATCGCTCGCGAAAAATTGCTTTAGATAAGCGCAGTCGTCAACAGGTACTGGCGATTCTAGAGCAGCGATGCTCACTACGACTACCCAAAACGGCCTGTAAATACCGGCCGCCCCATGAAAAGGACTTCATATGTGCACTTTGACTCACTTCGCCCGGCCCGCTGACGCCAGCATAAAGTCGTCACTCATCCTGCATGTGAACGGCATGAGCGATCTGTCCAGCGCCGGGCAATACGAGCAAACCCCACGCTTTCAGGTAATCCCTGCCGGCAATGCCTTCTTTCACATCAAGGAAAAATCGACGGGACTTGTAAGAGGTTTCCGCGAGGATCATAACGAAGCCTGCGCCCTCGCCCGTTCACTTGAATCACAAATCGAACTCCGCGCCAGCGACTGCCTCAGATAAAGAGAGAGATCGACTGCGCCATACCGGCGCACCCACCAAGGAGCACACGATGGAACTGCCTGCATACGACCTGAAAACCCTGTTCGATCAACTGGGACTGCCATCGGAAGACGGCGCAATCGACGACTTCATCGAAGCGCACCCGCTGGCTGCCGAGATCAAACTGATCGAAGCCGACTTCTGGACGCCGCAACAGGCGCAATTGCTCAAGGAGTGGCTGCGCGCCGACGGCGAGGAAGCCGTGATGGTCGACGAGCTGAACGTGCGTCTGCACCGCGGTAAATAATCCGGATCAGTGCAGGCTGTCGCCCGGCTCGGCTTGCAATTGCGCGAGCCATGCAGCCTTGCACTCCTCGGCTTCGTCGCGACTGGCGAACGCGGTACCGCGCCGCTCGCCATTGAGCAGCACGACCCAGCAGACGCTTTGACCCAATGCGCGCAAACAGGCGGGCACGCCACTGCCGATCATTACTGCGACATCGACTCTTGATTGCATACTGACCTCGCGAAATCATTAGCTGCCTAACTATGTAGGCAGATTAATGCTTTCTTTCGCAAGGAAACAGCAACCCTCGTGCACAGATTCATTGCACCAGCGGTAACAATTGCTCAGCGCGGACTTTCCGGCTTGTAGCCCAAACGCAATCCACCCCAGTGGCGCCCCTTGACCATGATCGGTACCGACAGGTCGTGCATCAGCTCGCCGGTATCGCGCGTGTAGGTTTGCAGCAGTACCGGTTGTTGGTGGCTGCCGCAGCGAATGCCGGTGCGGTCGGCAAACTTGCGCTTGGTGCGATTGTTGATCGCATCGATCTGCGCATCACCGGTCAACGGCTGACTGAACAGCTGATTGTGTGTCGGCACATAACCTTGCTGCGTACAGGCAATCGCAAACACCAGGCCTTCATGGCGCGGCAACAACGGTTCCTGAATCGCCGGCAGCACCTGATCGGTGTAGCGGTCAAAGCGGGTTTGAAACTTCGCCGGTTGGGTATTGGCAATCGGCTGGTATTGACGATCGAACAGATCCTCCAGGCTGACCCGCCCCTGCTCGACATCCGCTTCGAAACGCGCCGCGATCTGGTTCGCGCCTTCCCGCGCGAGGTCGTAGATACGCTGGTGATAGTCATCAAGACCGACTTCGGCGAGGCGTTCGCTGATGGTCTCCGCCTGCCCTTCCATCTGCACCGCAGCGTCGGCGAGGCGCCGGGTCTGTTGATCACTGATCGCCAGATCGCTGCGCATCTGCCCGACAGCCTTGAACAGACTGTCGAGTTGTTCGCGGTTGGTTTCTGCACCTCGGGCGATTTCGCCAACCTGGGTTTCCACGCCGGCAGCCAGCCGGGCGATGTTGTCCAGATGCTGGCCGGTGTGTTCGACCTGCTCGACGCCGGTGTGCAAATCGCTCGACAGTTGGCGGATCTGCTCGACCACTTGCGCCGTACGCTGCTGAATGTCGGCGACCATCTCGCCGACCTCGCCGGTCGCCGACGCGGTACGCGCCGCCAGACCACGCACCTCGTCCGCGACCACAGCGAAACCACGGCCATGCTCGCCGGCCCGCGCCGCTTCGATTGCCGCGTTCAGCGCCAACAGATTGGTCTGGCTGGCAATCGACTGAATCACCAGCGTCACGCGTTGGATGTCGTCGCTGCGCACGCTCAAGGCTTCGATCAATTCGCGGCTGGCGTTGGCGCGTTGACTGAGTTGATGCATCCGCGAGATCGAATCGGCCAGTTCGGTACGCCCGGCGGCGCTGCTGTGATGCGCCTCGCTCGCGGCCTCCAGCGCTTCTCGGCTGAGTTGCGAAGTGGCCTGTTCGGTGGCAATCATCACCTCGGCGTTGCTGACGATCCGTGCTGCCGCATCGAGTTGCGATTCGAGTTTGCTCGCCAGTTCCTTGACCGAAAACGCCACACCGGCCGCCGACAACGCGTTATGGCTGGTGGTATAGGAAAGATCACGGGTCAGTTCCGACATCGCGTTGCCGCTATCGGCAGGCGCGACATCGGTGACCGTGCGCGAACGCAGGCGCGGCAGCCAGACAATCAGCACGGCCAACGGCATGCCCAAGTAAAGCGACCACTCACCCAGCGTCATGCCGGCGAGCAACAGCATCAGGGCGATGCTTTGCAACGTCGGTGCGAGCCAGCGGTTTTTCGGCAAAAGCACTGGTGCAGGCAAAGCCCCAACCAGAGATCCATCTCTCGTCATATCAACACCCCACGCTTGTTCTCATTATTGTGCCTGCATTAAACGCCACTACAACGCCATTATCCATGGTCCGTTAGTCGTGGGGTCTGCAGCAGGTCAATGAACCGCGTGGAATATCGCAGACGAACAAAAGCAAAGATCGCAGCCCCCAACAACCCCCTGTAGGAGCTGCCGAAGGCTGCGATCTTTTCCAGGCGCCCCTAATTAAAAGGGCACCTCACAGAATCAGGCCTGACGCTGGTGCTTGTCGATCTGCTCGTGACGCTCTTGAGCTTCGATGCAGTATTTGGTGGTCGGGCTGATCAGCAGGCGCTTCAGGCCAATGGCCTCGCCGCTGTCGTCGCACCAGCCAAAGCTGTCTTCCTTGATGCGCTCAAGGGCTTGTTCCAGTTGTGGCAGCATGCGCTGGTCGCGATCGATCGCGTTGACCAGCCAAGTGCGCTCTTCTTCAACCGAAGCCGCGTCTGCCGGGTCGGCCGGAGTGTCCAGGCTTTCGATGGCGATACGGTTTTGCTCAATGCGCTCGTGGGTTTCGACTTTCATGTTCTGCAACAGCTCAGTGAAGAAAGCGTGTTGCTCGGAATTCATGTAGTCATCTGCCGGCATGGCCAGCAACTTGTCCTTTGTCATTGATATCTCTATAAAAAAACGTGCATTAAGGCGAATTAGGGAGCGTTTCGGCGATCCGCGTGCGGTCATCGAAAAGGCATCGTTTATTGCAAATGCCACCCGGCACTCAATTTACGAGGGGCGGCAGTCTAAGGCCGACTTGAGGCCTCAGCAACTGTAAATACCGGGAATTTGTCCGACAACGCCCGGAAACTGCTCTGACACAGGCTTCACAGCGGTCATCGGAGTGCGTTTATAGCAAGAAATTCAGTCAAGCGGCTTTATATAGAAGACAAACGGCTGCGCCACGCGGGCAGGCGTGGCACATTTTGCAGTGTGCTTCGGAATCAGCGCTTGAGTTTGCGCTTGTTGCGGTACTGGTCGATGACCACCGCCACAACAATAATCAATCCCTTGATAATGTCCTGAATATACGCATCCACACCGACAAAGGTAAAGCCGCTGGCCATGACCCCGAGGATCAACGCCCCGATCACCGTACCGGTAATGCGCCCTACGCCCCCCGCCAGACTGGTGCCGCCGATGACCGCTGCGGCAATCGCATCCAGTTCATACGACATGCCCATCCCCGCCTGCCCGGTGGCGGCACGCGCCGAGGCAACCACACCGGCCAGGCCTGCGAGCAACCCGGCAATGCTGTAGACGATCACCAGATGGCGCTTGACGTTGATCCCGGACGTCCGCGCCGCCTGCATGTTGCCGCCGATCGCGTAGGTGTATTTACCGTATTTGGTGTAGCGCAGGGCGATGTGGAAGATCACCGCCACCACCAGAAAGATGATCACCGGCATCGCGCCATGGCCAATCGCGGTGTAGGAGTCGGAGAGCATGCTCACCGGCTGACCTTCGGTGTAATAGCGCGCCAGACCACGCGCCGAGACCATCATGCCAAGGGTCGCAATGAACGGTGGGATCCCGGTGATTGCAATGATGCTGCCGTTGATCGCACCCGCCAGCAAGCCGACGCCGAGCCCGGCGATCACTGGAATCCACACTGGCAAGTCGGTCAGCGACGGAAACACCGCCCGGGCAAAGTCCGAGGTCTGCGCCAGGCTGGCGGCGATCATCGCCGACAGGGCCAATACGGAACCCGAGGACAAGTCGATACCCGTGGTGATGATCACCTGGGTCACACCAATGGCCAGCAAGCCAATGATCGACACCTGCAGGATCATCAGCACCAGGCGCTGCGAGTTCATCAGGAAGCTCTGGTCGCGGACGATCCAGCCGAACACTTCAAAAACCAGACCGATGCCGATCAGCACGAGGAAAATGCTCAGTTCAGTCGGAAAGCGCCGACGACTCTTGGTCGGCACCGTTGCTGGCTTGTTTTCCAGTATCGCGTTCATAGCCACTTACCCTTCAAAAATGAAATCTGCGGACAGCCTTTTGTGGCGAGGGAGCTTGCTCGCGCTGGACTACGCGGCAGGCCCAGGCTTTTTTGGGGTCGCTTCGCAACCCGGCGCGAGCAAGCTCCCTCGCCACAGGGAATTGGATCAACTATTGAGCGTCATGCCTGATGCCAACTGCATTACCCGCTCCTGCGTCGCTTCGCTGCGGTCGAGGGTGCCTATCAGGTCGCCTTCGTGCATGACCATCACGCGGTCGCTCATGCCGAGCACTTCCGGCAGCTCCGAGGAAATCATGATCACCGCCATGCCTTCACTGGCCAGCAGCGAGATCAGCCGGTAGATCTCGGCCTTGGCACCGACATCGATGCCACGGGTCGGCTCATCGAGAATCAGGATGCGCGGATTGGTCATCAGCCAGCGCGCCAGCAAGGCTTTCTGCTGATTGCCGCCAGACAAGGTATCGATGCATTGCTCCAGCGACGGGGTCTTCACCCGCAACTTCTTGCACATGTCTTCGCACAGCGCGCGCAAGGCTTTCTGCTGGATAAAACCGTGGCCGGCGTAATGCGGCAGCACCGCCATTTCCATGTTTTCCAAGACCGACAGGCACGGGAACAACCCGCTGAGCTTGCGATCCTCGGTCAACAGCGCGAAGCCCTTCTCGATCGCCATGTGCGGATCGGTGATGCGCACCACTTCGCCATCGAGGCGAATCTCGCCGCCGTCACTTGGGGTAATGCCGAACACCGCTTCGGCGACGTTGGTGCGCCCGGAGCCCATCAACCCGGCGATGCCAAGGATCTCGCCGGCATGCAGATCAAACGAGACACCTTTGAAAATCCCGTCGAGCTTGAGGTCGCGTACCGACAGCAGCAGGTCGCCGATCGGCTTCTCGCGTACCGGGAACAACTGGCTCAGTTCGCGGCCGACCATCATTGAAATCAGGCTGTCGCCGTCCATGCTGTCGGCGCGTTGCAGGCCGATGTATTCGCCATCGCGAAACACCGCCACTTCATCGGCGATGGCGAACACTTCGTTCATTTTGTGGGTGATATAGATGATGCCTTTGCCCTGTGCCTTGAGGTCGGCAATGATCGAGAACAGGTGCGCCACTTCCTTGTCGGTGATGGCCGAGGTCGGCTCATCCATGATCAGGATGTCGGAGTCGTAGGACACCGCCTTGGCGATCTCGACCATCTGCCGTTCGGCGATGCTCAGGTTGCCGACCTGCTCCTCGGGATCGAGGTTGATGCGCAGGCGCTCGAGCAATTGCGCGGTGCAGCGATGCATCTCGCGGTGATCGATCATGTGCAGGCCATTGAGCTGTTCGCGACCGATCCAGATGTTTTCGGCGATGCTCATGTGCGGCATCAGGTTGAGCTCCTGGTGGATCATCGCGATCCCCGCCTGCAACGCCGCCAACGGTGTTTCAAATACCACCGGTTTGCCGCGCAGACGCAGTTCGCCGGCGTCGGGCTGGTAGATACCGGCGATGATTTTCATCAGCGTCGATTTACCCGCGCCGTTCTCGCCCATCAGCGCCAGCACCGAGCCCGGGCGCACACGCAATTGCACATTGGACAAGGCCACCACACCCGGAAAACCCTTGCTGATGTTGGTGATTTCCAGCAGGTACGGCTCATCGACAAAGGTCGTTGCTGGCTGGATGCCCGCCAACGGGAGGGTGCTCGAAGCAGTCGCTGAAGCGAACATGATCAGGTACTCCATCAGCAAGGTCGCCGCAGCCACCTTGCGTGTTTATTGTTGTTATTGAACCGACGGACTATTTGAAGGTGTCGACGTTTTCCGGAGTGATCAGGCGATACGGTACCCAGACGTTCTGCTCGACCGCCTCGTTTTTCGCCATCTTCACGGCGGTGTCGATGGAACCGTCAGCCTGGCCTTTGGCGTCCTGGAACACCGAGACCGCCATGCTGCCTTTCTTGATCGCGTTCAACCCGTCGGGCGTACCGTCGACACCGGCGATCAGCACGCTGCCCTTGTCGACCCCGGCCTGTTGCAGGGCCATGGCGGCGCCAATGGCCATTTCATCGTTGTTGGAGACCACCGCATCAAACTTGCGGCCCTGGGTCAGCCAGTCATTGACCAGCGTCATGCCTTTATCGCGCAGCCAGATACCGGTCTGTTCCTGCTCGACCTTGATGTTCGGGTATTTCGCCAGCACCTCTTTCACGCCCTTGGTGCGGTTGGTCGTGGAGTTGTTGGCGAGGTCGCCGAGCAGGATGACGATTTCTCCCTTGCCACCCATTTTGTCGGCGAGGTACTGCATCTGCATTTCGCCAGCTTCAAGATCGTTGGAAGCGACCGTGACCACGCCTTTGGGCAGCTTCAGATCATCGGGACGGCGGTTGACGTAGACCAGCGGAATACCCGCCTTCACCGCGGCTTCGGTGATTTTGCGGGTCGCGGCGGTATCCACCGGGTTGACGACAATCGCATCGACTTTCTGACTGATGAAACTTTCGACCTGGCTCAACTGCTTGACCACATCGCTGCGCGCGTCTTCGAATTGCAACTTGACGCCATCGGGATAGGACTTGGCCTTGCTGTCCATGGATTCGCGCAGGTACGTCAGCCAGGTGTCATCGAACTGCGACATGCTCACGCCGATGCGCATGTCGGCCAATGCTGCGCCGCTGGCGAACAGCAGGGACAGGGCAAGTGCGGTGAAACGGATCGGGGTCTTCATGAAAGGTCTTTCTCCACATTCTTGTTGGTTTTATGGATGAGGCGTGACGATTTCAGTGAACGGGCAAACGGACGATCGGGGCGCCGGGGATGCAGCAGACCAGGGCACCGTTGCGCTCGACGCAGAGCAGGCGAACGAAGAAATGTAACGAGGCGCGAGGCAGGTCGCGAAAGAAGCGTTGCGCGAGGCGTAAAACAGACAGTGCAGCGTTGAAGGTTTTCATCGACGGTACCTGGTTTCTGTTTCTTGTTTTTGGTTCGCCCTGCTCTCATTCAAAACTGAGATCGGACGTGGATGTCGGTAACCTGCAAACGACATTATTGGAAATTTAATTCTAATTCAACTCATTTTAGAATTTTATTCTAAATTTGTTCCAACCGCTTCGAACGCCGGCAAATCGATCACTTGGCCACGCTCGGCACTCAGCCGTGCGGCGTCCAGAACGCGGGTGGCAGCCAGTGCATCACGGGCCTCCACGGGCAATGGGCCGCCGTTGTGTAACGCGGTTTGTAGCTGCAGATAGAACTGATTCCAGCAGCCCCGTTCCGACGGCACCCGCTCTCGAATCTCGCCCTGTTCGAACCAGCCCCAACGGCGATGCTCTTCGACGCCCCAGCGCTCGCCCGCCGATTTCGGCGAAAGCCCGGCCAACGCCTGAGCTTCCTGACCGTCGAGGCCATCGACGCTGTAGCAACCCTGTGTGCCGGTGACGCGAAAGCGCGGGCCAGGGGTGTTTTGCAGGCAACTGCCGCCCAGGTGCGAGATCACTCCGCTGGCATGGGTCAGCGAGACGAAAAAACCGTTGTCGTAGGTCTGCGCTTTTTCCAGGTAATCCAGTTCGCCGTACACGCGGCTGACCGGGCCGAACAGCAGCAGCGCTTGATCGACCAGATGGCTGCCGAGATCGCGCAGGAACCCGCCGCCACTGCCGTTGTTCACCGATTGCGGCGAGTAGCGTTCGACCCGCGATTCGAAGCGGGTGACCTGCCCCAACGCACCGGACTCGATAAGTTTGCGCACCGTGAGGAAATCGGAATCCCAGCGGCGGTTCTGATAAACGCTGAGCCGCACGCCTTGGCGTTCGGCCATGGTGATCAAGGTCTGCGCCTGTTGCGCATCGGCGGCGAAGGGTTTGTCACTGACCACCATCACCCCGTGCTCGAGGCCATCGAGCACCAGCGCCGGCCGCCCCTTCAGCGGCGTGGAAATAACCAATACATCGACACCCGCCTCGACCAGTTGGCCAATGCTGTCGAAGGCCGGCACGCCGGGGTACTCGGCAGCGAGCAACTGTCGGCGCTCGGCGGAACGCGTGACCACACCGGCGAAGGTCGCCCCGGACAAACTGCTAATCAGCGGTGCATGAAAAAACCGGCCGCCATGGCCGTAACCGACAAGTCCGATACGCATGATTCGACTCCTTCTTGATCGTTCCCACGCTCTGCGTGGGAACGCATCAATGGACGCTCTGCGTCCGCTGGTGGGACGCGGAGCGTCCCGGGCTGCATTCCCACGCGGAGCGTAGGGACGATCAGTCAAGGGATAGGTGCGGCCTCAGCGGCAAAGTTCGCTTTTGACCCGCTCCAGCATCATCTGGTTGGACTCGTCCGGCCGGTCTTCCCAGGCGAACACCGAGACCGTGGCGATGCCGTCGAACTTGATCTCGCGCAACGTGCCGAAAAACGCTGCCCAGTCGACTTCGCCCTGACCGATGTCCAGATGCTGATGCACGGTGGCGGTGACGCCCGGCGGATTGACGATATAGCGCAACCCGGACGAGGCCTTGTGGTTGTAGGTGTCGGCGATGATCAGGTGGCTGAGTTTCGAACCGGCGTACTTGAGCATCGAGTCAATGTCACCGACGCCGTCGTCGTAGAAAAACGTGTGTGGCGCGGCATAGAGGTAGTTGACCCAGTCGCGGTCCAGCCCGCGAATGATGTCCACCGACTCGTTGTTGCGCTCACAGAAGTCATACGGATGCGCCTGAATATCCAGTTTGATGCCTTCGCGTTCGAACTCGGGGATCAATTCATCCATGGAGCGCATGAACTGGTTTTCGCACACCAGCGGGTTATCCGATTGACCGGTGAATTCCGTGTTGACCAGCTCGCAATCCATCGCCACGGCAATCTGAATCGCGCGTTTCCAGTTACGCACGGCGGCCACGCGCAAGCCTTCGTCGGCGGCAGCCCAGTGGTACATCGGTAATAACGAAGACAGTTTGACCCCGGTGTCGCTCAGGGCTTTGCGAAACTCCTTGATGCGCGCCTTGTCGACGCGCGGCGCCTTGTAGAACGGCAGAAAATCTTCCCGGGGGGACAGCTCGATGTGTTCGTAACCGAGCTCGGCAACCTTGTCGACCATCTTGCCCAGGGACAGATTGCGGTACATGTAAGGATCCAGTGCGATGCGCATGTCTTTCTCCTGTTGATCGTTCCCACGCTCTGCGTGGGAACGCCGCCATGGACGCTCTGCGTCCGTGTTGTGACGCAGAGCATCACGGGATGCATGCCCACGCGGAGCGTGGGAACGATCAATCAGCCGTAGAAATGTGGGCGTTCTGGCAGGGTGACTTTGACGATCTGCCCGCTGTTTTGCGCTTCGATGCAGGCGTCCGCTGCGACCGCTGCGGCGAAGCCATCCCACGCCGAAGGGCCACCGACCTGGCCTGCGCGCACGCCGTCGATGAAGGCCTGCAACTCAACGTCGTAGGCGCCAATGAAGCGATCCTTCCAGTCCATCAGAATGGCGTTCGACAGCTTCGCGCCGCTGCGCATTTGCACCTGTTGCGGCTCGGGCAGTTTGGCGATCCCGGTCTCCCCCACCACTTCGCACTGAATGTCGTAGCCGTACTGGCAATTCACAAAGACCTCGACGTCGATACGCGTGCCCTTGGCGGTTTCCAGCAGGACGATTTGCGGGTCTTTCAAATGCGCCAGCGCTTTACTCGATTTGCGCGGGAACACCACTTGCACCGACACGTAGTCGTCATCGAGCAACCAGCGCAGCACATCCAGTTCGTGGATCAGCGTGTCGGTGATCGCCATGTCGGTCTTGTAGTTTTCGCCCACGCTCGGGTTGCGGTGGGCGCAGTGCAGCATCAGCGGTTCGCCGATCTGGCCGCTGTCGATCACCGCTTTGAGCGCGCGATAACCTTCATCGTACGGCCGCATGAAACCGACCTGCACCAGACGCTTGCCGTGGGCGACTTCGGCTTCGACGATTTTGCGGCAGCCGGCTGCAGTGACCGCCAGCGGCTTCTCGCAAAATACCGGTTTACCGGCGGCAATCGCTGCGAGCACGAACTCTTCGTGGCTCGGCCCCCAGGACGTGACGAGGATCGCCTCGACCTCTGGCGCCTTGATCAGCGCATGGCCGTCGGGATAGACCTCGGCGGTCAGTTTCAGATCGGCAACGACTTTCGCTGCTTGCTGCAAATTGATGTCGGTGACCGCGACGACCTGACTGTTGAGCAAGGTCTGGCTGCAACGACGGATGTGATCCTGGCCGATGGCCCCGGTTCCGATGACGCCAATCTTCAAAGCCATGCGATTCTCTCCTGCGAGATTATTGTTCGATTCAGGGGCAATCAGTACTGACGGGCCTTGGCCAGTCGTTCATTAAGGGTCTTGGCCACCGCATCGGTGCGTGCGCTGGTCGACACCTGCGCCACACCGACCCGCCACCACGACAGGTATTTGTGGATCATGGTCTTCGGCAGCACCTTGATATCGATCAGCGTCGACACCGTCTGCAAGCGCGCATCGCCCAGTGCCGCTTGCAGCTCTTCGACGTTATTCACCTTGTAAGTCTTGCAGCCATAAGCCGCCGCACTCATGGCGAAATCCACCGGCACGAAACCGCCGTCGAGCTTACCGGTCTCGGGATTGCGAAAACGGAACTCGGTGCCGAAGCTGTCCATGCCGTGTTCCATCTGCAAATTGTTGATGCAACCGAAAGTCATGTTGTCCAACAGCACCACGTTGATCTTGCGGCGCTCCTGAATCGAGGTCGCCAGCTCCGAGTGCAACATCATGTAGGAGCCGTCACCGACCAGTGCGTAGACCTCGCGGTCAGGCTCGGCGAGCTTCACGCCCAACGCGGCGTTGACTTCGTAACCCATGCAGGAATAGCCGTATTCAACGTGGTAAGTGTTGACGCCCTTGCTGCGCCAACTGCGCTGCAAGTCGCCGGGAAGACTGCCGGCAGCGGCGACGATCACCGCGTCGTCGGCCAGGGTTTCATTGAGTACGCCGAGCACGCGGCTTTGGGTCAGGCACGAACCGGTGAGTTCGATGAATTCACGCAGCACGGCCGGGTCCATGTGGTCGTTGATTTCCGGGACGAAATCCTTGGCCTGGTAGTCGACCTGATAGATCCGCTCGACCTCCTCATCCAGTTGCGCCTTGGCTTGGCGCGGTTGCTCGCCCCAGCTCGAGCGGTAATCGCCCAGAGCTTGCGACAACGCCTGCAAACCGGTTTTGGCGTCGGCGAGCAATTGCACGCCGTCGAGTTTCAGCGCATCGCACGGGCTGATGTTGAGGTTGAGAAATTGCACGTCCGGGTGCTGAAACAGCGATTTCGACGCCGTGGTGAAATCGCTGTAACGGGTGCCGACACCGATGATCAGATCGGCCTCACTGGCCAGCAGATTCGCCGCCAGGCAACCGGTTTCACCGATGCCGCCAACGTTCAGCGGATGGCTGGACACCACCGCGCTCTTGCCGGCCTGGGTTTCTGCGAAAGGAATGTCGAAGCGTTCGGCGAACGCCTGCAACGCCGCATTGGCCCCGGAGTAACGCACACCGCCACCACAGATGATCAGCGGTTTGCGCTTGCCTTTGAACAGTGCCAGCGCGTCGCCGAGCATCGCTTCGGTGGCCGGACGACGTTCGATGCGGTGCACGCGTTTTTGCAGGAAATAATCCGGGTAGTCGTAGGCTTCGGCTTGCACGTCTTGCGGCAAGGCCAGCGTCACGGCGCCGGTTTCGGCAGGATCGGTGAGCACGCGCATGGCGTGGATCGCCGCCGTCATCAACTGCTCGGGACGGTTGATGCGGTCCCAGTATTTGCTCACGGCTTTGAAGGCGTCGTTGGTGCTGATGCTCAAGTCGTGGAACTGCTCGATCTGCTGCAACACCGGGTCGGGTTGGCGACAGGCGTAGACATCGCCGGGCAACAGCAGCAAGGGAATGCGGTTGGCGGTGGCCGTGGCGGCAGCGGTGATCATGTTGGCCGCGCCGGGGCCGACCGAAGAGGAACAGGCGTAGATCTTGCGCCGCAGGTGTTGCTTGGCGAAACCGATAGCAGCGTGCGCCATGCCCTGCTCGTTACGGCCCTGATGGACGATCAAGTCGCCGCTGTCCTGCTCCAGCGCTTGACCGAGGCCGAGCACGTTACCGTGACCGAAAATAGTGAAGATCCCGGCGACGAATTTACTTTCAACCCCATCGACCTCGATGTACTGGTTATCGAGGAATTTCACCAGGGCCTGGGCCATGGTCAGTCTTGTTGTGGTCATAACCAATCCTTCAAAAGTACAACTACCCCCGTAGGAGCTGCCGCAGGCTCGGGCCGGGGGATTGTCAGGTCAGGGAGTTTTGCAGGTGAGCCATGCTGGCGCCGATGGCCTGGCGGATATCCGTCAGGCCATGCACGCTGTCGGCGAAGGGCTCGAATGACAGGTAACCGTCGTAGCCACTGGCGAGCAGCTGTTCGATCTGCGCGGCATTCCCGAGTATGTCGCCCTCGCCCACCAGCACGCGATGACCATCACGAATGCTGTTCAGCGGTGCCTCGGCATCTTCGACGCCGGAGATATGCACCAGCCCGGTCAGCTCGGGAAAGAACTCCTGCTCCCTGGCCAAATGATGGTGGAAGGTGTCATGCACCAGACGGAAGACATCCAGCCCGCCGACCGCCTTGATCGCCTCCACCGCCGTGTATTTGCGACGCAGGGAACACTCTTCGAAGCCCAGCGGCTCGACGAAACCAAGGATGCCGTGATCGCGCAGAATCGGCGCCAGTTCAGACAACGCGGTGCGCAAACCCGCCGCGCGTTCGGCCTGGCTGCGGCGGTCGGCACGATCATTCAGCGGGCACATGACCAGGCCCTGCGCGCCGCAATCGCGGGCATACGCGGCGAGCTTCAAGGCCTGCGCACGACGCTGGTCATTCCACACATCAAACGGATACAGCGCATTGATCGACAGCACGGTGATGCCTTTCGCCGCGCACAATTCACGCACTTGCTCCGGAGCGGTGCCGTCTTCGATCTCGACACCCTTGAGGTCGTTACGAATCTCGATGGCGTCGGCTTTCAGGGTTACCGCCAGTTCAATGAAGGCCGGCAGGGACAAGCGTGGCGCGACCATACGGTTCAGGGCGAAACGCGGGGGTTTGCTCATGACAGTGGTTCTCCGCAGAAAGACGTTATTTGGCGGTGGGCATGCTGAATTCAGGGCCTTTGGCGATGCTGTCGGGCCAACGCTGCATCACGCTTTTGTAGCGGCTGTAGAAACGAATGCCTTCCTCGCCATAAGCGTGATGATCGCCAAACAGCGAGCGCTTCCAGCCACCGAACGAGTGCCACGCCATCGGCACTGGAATCGGCACGTTGATACCGACCATGCCGACCTTGATCGTGCGTGCAAACGCCCGGGCGATGCCGCCGTCACTGGTGAAGCACGACACGCCATTGCCGAATTCATGGGCATTGATCAACGCCACGGCGCTGGCGAAATCGGGGACGCGAACGATGCCCAGCACCGGGCCGAAAATTTCTTGTCGGTAGATGCTCATCTCGGTGCTGACGTGATCGAACAGCGTCGCCCCGACGAAGAAACCGTTCTCCGCGCCCGGCACCTTGAAGTTGCGCCCATCGACGATCAGTTGCGCACCTTGCGCCACGCCTTCATCGATAAAACCTTCAACCTTGGCCTTGTGGTCAGCCGTCACCAACGGCCCCATGTCGCTGTCGCCCTGCATGCCGTTGCCGACTTTCAGCTGATCGATGCGTGGCAACAGTTTTGCGATCAGCTGGTCGCCGACATCACCCACCGCGACGGCAATCGAAATCGCCATGCAGCGCTCGCCCGCCGAGCCATAAGCCGCGCCGATCAAAGCGTCTGCGGCTTGATCGAGATCGGCATCGGGCATGACGATCATGTGATTTTTCGCGCCGCCCAGTGCCTGCACACGCTTGCCGCGCGCAGTCGCTTGCTGGTGGATGTATTCGGCAATCGGCGTCGACCCGACAAACGAGATCGCCTCGATGTCCGGGTGTTGCAGCAAGGCGTCCACCGCAACTTTGTCGCCCTGAACGACGTTGAACACGCCATCGGGCAAACCGGCCTCCGTGAGCAATCGCGCCATCAGTAGACTTGCCGACGGATCGCGTTCCGACGGTTTGAGGATGAAGCAATTACCGGTTACCAGCGCCAGCGGAATCATCCACAGCGGCACCATCACCGGGAAGTTGAACGGCGTCACCCCGGCGCACACACCGAGTGGCTGACGCAGGTTCCAGTTGTCGATACCGCCGCCGATGTTGTCACTGAAATCGGTTTTCAGCAGGTTCGGCGCGCCACAGGCGTACTCGACGATCTCGATGCCACGGGTCACTTCACCCTTGGCGTCGGAGAGCACTTTGCCGTGTTCGCGGCTGATGATTTCTGCCAGCTCGTGGTGGTGGCGGTCGAGCAGTTCCTTGAACTTGAACATCACCCGTGAACGGCGCAGCGACGACTGCTCCGACCACGCCGGGAACGCCTGCAGCGCCGAGGCTACCGCTTCGTCGACGGTCTTCTGGCTGGCCAGCGCAACACGCGCCTGCACCGCGCCCGTGGCTGGATTGAACACATTGCTGATGCGTTCGCCGCCGTCCTGCACCTGACCGTTGATGTAATGGCCCAAAACCTGGGTGTCGCTCATTGTTGTTGTTCTCCGTGCAAGTGCTGGAATTCAGAGGTCGAGCAGCCAACTGTGCTGAGGATCGTTATGGAACTGCCAGACCCGCTTCGGCCCGGCCATCACGTTCAGGTAATACGACTCGTAGCCGTAAGGCACGCTGACCGGGTGATAGCCCTTGGGCACCACGACCAGGTCGCTGTTTTCCACGGCCATGGCCTGATCGATGCTGCGGTCGTCGGTGTACACGCGCTGGAACACAAAGCCCTGCGGCGGGTTGATCCGGTGGTAATAGGTTTCTTCGAGAAAGCTCTGATGCGGCAGGTCATCGGTGTCGTGCTTGTGCGGCGGGTAGCTCGACGAATGCCCGGACGGCGTGCGCACCTCCACCACCAACAGCGAATGCGCAGGCTCGGTGTCCGGGAGGATGTCGCAGACGTAACGGGTGTTTGCGCCTTTACCACGCACACTGCGCTTCATGCTGTCGGGCCTGATCAGCCGTGGGCCGAAAGCGTGGTCGGGCGAGCCGGGCGCGGCACACACGGCGATTTGCACGTCGCTGAGCGCGGTCACCTGGGCCTGACTGCCCGGCGGCAAATAGGCGGCGAACGGCGACTTGTCTTCAAACACCGATTGCCGATCGCCAAGGTTGTCCCAGTCGAACGCGCCCTGCCCCGGTGCTTCGCCTTTGAGGCTGATGCGCCCGCTGAGCAGCACCAGGCACAACTCCTTATCGCCGGCAGCCACCGGCAAGGTTTCGCCGAGACTCAAGCGATACGCGGCGAACCCGACGTATTCCAACTCACCCTTGGCCAACTCGACCATGCTTCGGCCACTGGCGTTGCTCTTGACCAAAAGGCTCATCAGCGGGTCCTCTCGTCGAGCAGCGCACGCAAGGTGTCGAAGCCTTTTTTCGCGTAGACATAACTCGGCGCCACGGCTGGATCCTGCTCGGCCTCGACCACCAGCCAACCGTGGTAATCGGCGGCCAGCAGCACATCGAGCAACGCGCCGAAATCGATATCGCCATCGCCCGGCACGGTGAACGTGCCGTTGATGATGCAGTCGGGGAAGCTCCAGAGATTATTGCGCGCCAGTTGCACCACCGGTTTGCGCACGTCCTTGAAATGCACGTGGCAGATGCGTTCGATGTGTTTGCGCAGCACCTGCAACGGCTCGCCGCCGCCCATGTAGCAGTGGCCCGAATCGAACAGCAGGCCGACTTCGCTGCCGGTCAGCGCCATCAACTTGTCGATGTCCGACGGCGATTCCACATAGGCGCCCATGTGGTGGTGATAGGCCAGACGCACCCCTTGCGACAGGGTGAAACGCGCCAGCTCGGTGAGCTTGTCGGCGTATGCCTGCCAGGCTTGTTCGGTGTGGAAACGCGGGCGTTCGACCAAGGCAATGCGCTGGCCTTGAATCGAGTCAGCGACCTCACCGTAAACCAGCACCTTGGCGCCATTCTTCGCCAGCAGCTCGACGTGGCTGCCGATGGCGTTGATTTCTTCGGCCACCGAACGGCGCGCCAGACGGCTGGAATACCAGCCGGAGACCAACGCCAGATCGTAAGGCCGCAGCACGTCAGCGACGCCTTTGGCATCCTTGGGAAACTTGCCGTTGAGCTCAAAACCTTCGTAGCCGATCTCCTTGCCTTCGCTCAGCGCCGTGCTCAGCGGCGTCTCGCCACCCAGGGACGGCAAGTCATCGTTGCTCCAGGAGATCGGGTTGATGCCAATTCGGATAGCGGGCATGGCTGCACCTTTTATTGTTTTTACATCAATCATTAAGACCACCACCGCTCTCCTGTAGGAGTGAGCCTGCTCGCGATAGCGGTGGCACATTCAATTCAGGGTTACCTGACGCACCGCAATCGCGAGCAGGCTCACTCCTACAGTGTTCGGTTGAATGCTTAGCTGCGCGATGAGCGCCACGCCTCGATCAATTCGACAAACGTGTCCTGCACCTGCCTGATCAGCGTTTCATCGTCGATCTCGCCGGCCATCCACGCCCGGCTCGGCGCCTGGAAAATCGTCCGGCCCACGGCAAACCCTCGGCAAGTCCGGCTCTGACTCGCCTGCTGAAAGCCTGCGGCCAATTCCGCCGCCGGCGCATTCAGCCCCAGCAGCACCACGCCACGGCAGTACGGATCGCGCTCTTGAATCAACTCATCGAGCTGTTGCCATTCCTCGGCACTTTGCGCCTCGATCTTCCACCACGCCGGATAAATGCCCAGGTTGTAGAGGCGTTTCAGCGAGCGATAAAGTACGTCCGGGTGCGCCGACGGCAGATCCTTCGGCGGAATGATCTCCAGCAGCAACTCATGCCCACTGACCAGCGACGCCTGATACAAACCCTTGATCTGCGCTTCCTGCTCCAGGCGCAGCAGCGGTTCATCGTCCGGGTGAAACTGCACCAGACACTTGATGATCTGCTCCTGCGGCCAGGCAATCAGATTGCTGCCTACCGAGCGCCCGTGCTCGAACGCCAGCGGCCGCGAACCCTGCACCTCCACCGGGCGCGCCACCCACCAGCCACGCCCGGTGGCAGCGTTCAGCGAGTCCTGACCAAAACGCTGATCGGCCAGCAGCCCGACGTCGGCCTCAATGCCCTGCTCACGCAAATCGGCTTCGACGCGCTCCACGGCCTGGATGAAAAGTTGTTTGAGTTGGCAGATCGCGTCGAGATCGCGTCCGCCCTTGTGCGCCAGTTCCACCAGTTGCCCGCGATGATCGAAGGCAAAGATGAACAGCTGCTTCCACTGTTTGCGCGGCACGCTGACTTGATGCAGTCGCTGCAAGGTGACGTCCTGATCCGGCCGGGTGATCGGCACCGGGCTGTCGAACAGATAATCGAGTTCGGCACGGGTCGGCATCGCCGGTGCACAGGCATGCCGCGACACCACCAGACCGCCGCAGGCATTGGCGAGCTGGCAGCAACGCTCGTCGCTCGCATCCTCCAGCCAACCGGCGAGGAAGCCCGACATGAACGCATCGCCAGCGCCCAACACGTTGAGCACTTCAACGCGCACGCCGGGGTAAATCGCGCCGTCTTCAAGACGCACCGGAATCACCCCGTGAATCACCGTGCAGCCCTTCGGGCCGAGCTTGACCACCAATGTCGCCGCACTGACCCGCCGCACATTGCGCAACGCGGTGAGCAAATCCTCCGAGCCACCGGCAATCAGAAACTCCTCTTCGGTACCGACGATCAGGTCAAAACGCGGGAGGATTTTCTGCACATGCTGGCTGACGTTCTGATCGGCGACAAAACGGGTTTCGCCGTCCGCCTTACCGGCCAGGCCCCACAACACCGGGCGATAGTCGATGTCGAGGATGCGTTTGACGTTGTGCTTCTCGGCGTAATCCAGGGCCTGGATGCTCGCCTTGTAGACACCGTCGGTGGAGAAATGCGTGCCGGTGATCAGCAAGGCTTTGCTGGAGGCGATAAAGGCTTCGCTGATGTCTTCGGCGCGCAGCGCCATGTCGGCGCAGTTCTCGCGGTAGAACACCAACGGAAAGGTTTCGCGGTCCTTGAGACCGAGCAGGACCATGGCGGTCAGACGTTCCGGATCGACCTTGATACCGCTGACGTCGCAACCTTCACGGGCCAGCGATTCAAGCAGAAAACGGCCCATGTGGTCGTCGCCGACCCGGCTCAACATCGCCGACTTGAGGCCCAGCCGCGCGGTGCCGAAGGCGATATTGGCGGAGGAGCCGCCGAGGTATTTGGCGAAGCTGGACACGTCCTCCAGCCGCGCGCCGACTTGCTGCGCATAGAGGTCGACGCCAAGGCGCCCCAGGCAAATCAGATCCAATTGACGCCCACTGGCAAAACGAGTCTGGCCCATGCTGGCTCCTGTTATTTTTATCAGCCTGCGTTCGGGACGGTGGCCGTGCCGAACACTCTTGGTGGATGCAGACTAAAACGACTGGAACCGAACAATCAATAAATATTCCAAATAATTTTTACGTGGAATATTTTTTCCAATAAACTTTTGTACGACCGTCCTAGCCGCAGTGCATCGATTCAGCAGCGTGAGCGCCGATTGCATGCCGGAGATTTTATTCCGGCCTACCCTGTAGACTGCGCACAGCCCACCTATTGTCAGGGGCTGACCGATTCGTCAGCCCTATAAGAACAAGCCAGAAGGATTCTTTATGTCCCGCACCGATCAGCCGGCTACCGACGAGCCAACGTCCGAGCGCGACCTCGCCAGCCCCCCGATCAATGCCGAGCGCCTGCTGCAACTGATCACCGAAGAATATGAAGCCCTGCCGCGCCAGCTCAAACGCATCGCCAGTTACATGAGCCAGCAGAGCGACCGGATCATGGTCGATCGCATCAGCGACATCGCCCGCGAGTGCGAAGTGCACCCGTCGGCCATCGTGCGTTTCTCGCAGCGCTTCGGCTTCAGCGGTTTCAGCGAAATGCAGGCCTTGTTCCGCGAGGCCTACACGCACAAAGCCACGCCGGTGCAGAACTACCAGCAACGCATCCGCAGCATGATCGCCAACAAGTCGCAGAAGGCCAGCGGCGGCGACCTCGCCCGTGAATGCATCGACGCCACCCTCTCCGGCATCGAACGTCTCGGCCAGGAACTCGACGACGCCGCGTTCGAAAAAGCCGTCGACCTCGTCGTCAACGCCGACAACATTTACGTGGTTGGCGTGCGCCGCTCCTTCGCGGTCGCCGACTACCTGGTCTACAACCTGCAACACACCAACAAGCGCATCCACCTGGTCTCCGGTCTCGGCGGCAGCTACCGCGAACAGATGCGCAGCGTGCGCGCCAACGATCTGGTCATCGCAATCAGCTTCACCCCGTACGCCAAGGAAACCCAACACTGCCTGCGCATCGCCCAGCACCAGCAGGCGAAAACCCTGATCCTCACCGACAGCAACCTCTCGCCGCTGGCCAAACGCGCGAACACCGTGTTGCTGGTCAACGAAGGCAGCTCCTTCGCCTTCCGCTCGCTGAGCGCGACGTTGTGCCTGTGCCAGGCGCTGTTCATCGCCGTCGCCTATCGCCTGGAACTCAAGGTCGACGAAATTCACGAACAGGTCGGCTTCGACGACTGACAATTCCTTCAAGCTCGGCTAGGTTATGCCTTCCCACCGGTTCGACTTGAAGGAACGCGTCATGAAACTGATCGGCATGCTCGACTCTCCTTACGTGCGGCGCGTGGCGATCTCCGCCAAACGCTTAGGCATCGACCTCGAACACGAGGCGGTCTCGGTGTTCCGCCACTTCGAGCAATTCCAGCAGATCAACCCGGTGGTCAAAGCGCCGACGCTGATTCTCGATGACGGCGTGGTGCTGATGGACTCCACGCTGATCCTCGACTACCTCGAATCTGCTACAGGCAAAAGCTTGCTGCCGACCGACTTGAGCCAACGCGCCCGCGCCCTGCGCCTGATCGGCCTGAGCCTCGCCGCCTGCGAAAAAGCCGTGCAGCTCTACTACGAACGCAACCTGCGCCCGGCCGACATCCAATACCAGCCGTGGATCGAACGCGTCGAAAGCCAACTCGCCGCCGCGTTCACCGCGCTGGAAACAGAACTCGACACCCACCACTTGCCCACCGACGGCACCCTCGCCCAGGACGGCATCAGCCTTGCTGTCGCCTGGAGCTTCACCGGCCTCGTCGTGCCCGACCAGATCGACAACGACCGCTACCCGCGCATCGCCCAATACACTGCATACGCGGAAAGCCTCGAAGCCTTCATCAGCACACCGATGACCTGACCATGAGCGCCACCGAAACTGCCGCTCCCGCCCTCAAGGAAATCTTCAACGCCGAACGCTTGCGGCATATCGCCGACGAAATGAGCGCGGTGTATCCCGCGTTCAAAGCCAAGGCATTTCTCAAGCACGCCAATGAAGGCCTCGCCGAGCTATCGGTGATGCAGCGCATGGCCCGTGTCAGCGAAAGTCTGCACGCCGTGCTGCCGATGGGGTACGAAGACACCCTCGATGTATTGCGTGAACTCGCGCCAAGGCTGAACAGCGGATTCGTCAGCATGTGCCTGCCGCATTACGTCGCGAGCTATGGCGGGCATGCGTTTGCTACCTCGATGGATGCGCTGAAGTACTTCACCACGTTCGGCTCATCCGAATTTGCCATCCGCCACTTTCTGCGCAGTGATCTGGAACGCGCGCTGGAACTGATGCACGACTGGGCTTTGGATGAGAATCACCATGTGCGTCGCTTAGCCAGCGAAGGCAGCCGCCCTCGCCTGCCTTGGTCGTTTCGACTGGAAGCCGTGCAGGCGGACCCGCGATTGACGGCGGGGATATTGAATCGGTTGAAGGCGGACGAAAGTTTGTACGTGCGCAAGTCGGTGGCGAATCATTTGAATGATGTGACGAAGGTGCATCCGGAGTGGGTGCTGGACAGGATTGAAGGTTGGTCGTTGGAGAACAAGCACACGGCGTGGATTGCCAAGCATGCGTTGCGGAGTTTGATCAAGCAGGGGGATTTGCGGGCGCTGACGGTGATTGGCGCGGGGGCGAAGGCTGAGGTTGAGTTGTTGGATGTGCGGGTTGAGCCGGCGGTGTTGCGGCTGGGGGATGCGATTGTTTTGTCGTTTACGGTGAAGTCGACCGTGGCGCATGAGCAGCGGTTGGTGATTGATTATGCGATTGACTATGTGAAGGCGAATGGCGGGGTTTCGCGGAAGGTTTTCAAGTTGAAGGTGATGGATTTGGTGGGGTTTGGGGAGGTGGTTGTGGGGCGGCGGCAGGTGATTAAGGATTTTACGACGCGCAAGCATTTTGTGGGGTGGCATGGGGTGCGGGTGATGGTTAATGGGGTGGTGTTGGGTAGCGCTGCGTTTGACATTGTTTCTGGATGAGGCCGTGTGTGGATTCGTTGATTTGGCAATACTCGGAGTGATAGGGAGTTGCGCATAGGGCAGCTTTCGGCCAGAAGCAGACGTTCAACTCGCCCTGTTTTTGGCCCATTGAAAATGTACAACTGGTGGTCTCAGAGCTTACTCCGTGGCGTCGAAAGATTCGTGATACAGCACTGTGCCTACCAGTAAATCACTACTGAAGGAAAGCGCCTGGAAATACTCTTGAGGAACCCCGGGCAACTCCAATCCAGCATTGGCTTTGAAACAAAAGCGACTATAGTAATCACGATCACCCAGCACTACGCAGCCAGTTGCGCCCAGGTCTTGCAACTGCGCCAGAGAGGCTTTCATCAGGGCTGAACCGATACCTTGGCCTTGCCGGTTTCGTCACACGGATATTGGCCCGAGCCCGTACCAGCCTGTCGCATCCGAAGACACAGTGACCGGTGAAATAGTTAATTGCCCGGCGCGACGCAGCGCATCGACAATCAAGTGTTCTGTGTGGCTGGAATGTTCTTCGTGCTCAAACGCCGTGAGGGTCAGCGCGGCAATGCGCTGGATGTCTTCAGATTGTTCGTTGCGGATTGTCAGATTCATATTGAGTTTTTCTCTAGTGCCTTGATCGAACAGGCCGGTACAAGTCGTACTTTGAACGACTGTTCTGGTTCGATCAAACCCACTCATGTTCAGTGAGCCTTTTGAATGCTGACAACGCGTCTTGAAACTGAACCTTCTGGAATAAAGCCCTCTGATTTTTTTCATTCCAGGCAACCGCAGTGATGACGCCGGAAACGATGTCGACGGCCCTGCCAAAACGCTCCCAAATTACAGTCTCACCACGAATCACTTGCTCAACCACCGCAACAGTGCAGCTCAAGTCCATATCATCCGGGCAAATCAATAGCGGTACTATCGTCGAGGAGTCTTCTGCGTTAGGTTCGAGAACTTGCCACGCGTAGCGCGAGTGATCGTCATCGGTCAGCCAGCCTTGTGCGGGAACCAGTCCATCTGTGTCGTCGTTACCGATGGCGTCGTAAATGACGCCCTTGATCCAGTTTCCAAGTGGAATGGAGTCAATCGTAAACACCGGATGCGGCGCTCTGGTGTGTTTCGATTGATACATCGCTGCACTGATAACGTTCATGCTAGGCTCGGCGTTGAATTGACCATTCCGCATTTTGCATCAGGTCACTGGGTACGCAAAACCTATCTCACGTTAATCACTCGAAAACACTCTGTAATAACGCGAGTTTGAGAACGACTGCATTGGGTCGATTTCTGTCTAATGCGATGGGTCGAGACTACCCCGCCGTCCCGCAATTTTTTCTTTAGATGACCACACAAAAATCTGCCTCGCCAGTCGAGACCGCACAAGACACCCTGTCTTGAAATGTTTTCTGCACAGGGTTTCGACATGTTGACTGGAAAAGCAGCACTGATCACTGGCGGTTCTTCAGGAATTGGCCTGGCTACGGCTCAGCGGATGGTCGCGTACGGCGCGAAGATCGCTATCACCGGGCAGAATATGAATCGCTTGATGGAAGCCGCCAGCGGTCTTGGCTCTGGGGTTATTGCTATCCAGGCCGACGTCAGCATTCAGGCCGATATGCAACGGGTTCGCCAACAGGTTGAACAGGCGTTCGGCGGTCTGGATATTCTGTTCGCCAACGCAGGGGTCGCTTATGGAACGCCTTTGGCAGCAACAGATGACGCCATGATCGACCATCTGCTGGGCGTAAACGTCAAAGGTGTGTACTTCACCGTGCAGGCGCTGGTGCCGGTGATGCCCAAAGGCAGCAGCATCATCCTCAACACCTCCTGGCTAAACCAGATTGGCGCGCCCGGTAGATCGCTACTCTCCGCGTCCAAAGCCGCTGTGCGGTCATTCGCTCGCACGTTATCAGCAGAATTGCTGGATCAACAGATTCGAGTCAATGCTGTCAGCCCAGGTTCGGTTATCACACCGCTGCATCGCCAATCAGGTCAAACCGAGGAACAGTTTGCTGCTTACGTTTCGAGAACGGGAAGCCAGGTGCCTATAGGGAGAATGGCTCAAGCTGAAGAAATAGCCGAAGCTGTATGTTTTCTGGCCAGCGACCATTCTCGATACATGCTTGGGGCTGAAATGGTGGTCGACGGCGGGCGCTCGGAGCTATAAGCCATGCAATTGAACACTGATCTCGATCATCGCACGCTGGTGCATGGGGCACTCCTGCCGTGGGTGCCCTCTCCCTCCTCCGGCGTCGAGCGACGCATGCTCTATCGTGTCGGAGGAGAAAAGGCCCGAGCAACCTCGCTAGTAAAGTACGCAGCTGGAAGCGTGTTCCCTGTACATAGCCACCCCGGTGGCGAAGAGTTCTTCGTTCTTGAGGGCACGTTCCAGGACGAGAGAGGCGATTACCCTGCCGGTACTTACGTTCGCAACCCTCCAGGTAGCCGGCACACCCCACGCTCCGACCAGGGCTGCGTGATATTTGTGAGGCTGCAACAGTTCGATCCGCAAGATACCCAGGAATGCGTTGTGCAGTCTGAGCGCGAAGATGACACGTCATCTGCACAGTTGCTGTTCTGTAGCACTAGCGAGCAAGTCAAGCTTGAGCGATTGGAGGCTGGCGCATTGCTGTCTTTAGCCAACCCTTACGGGATGGAAGTTCTGGTACTGGCCGGATCCATCGTTGAAGGCAAGGATCTGCTTGAGCGAATGACCTGGCTTCGCCTGCCCAGAGGCATGCCCCTGCAAGCGCAAGCCGGGCAAGCCGGCACACGTTTGTGGATCAAGCGATGCACTGCGCCTTGATCCTGCTCAAGCGTCGGCTTCGCTGATCAACCAGTCGCGGAACGCCTTGATCTTCGCCAACTCCGCCACTTCTGGACGGTGAACCACGTAATAGGCAAATGCGAGCGGACAAGTGGTTTCACCGAAGGGGCGGATCAGCCGCCCCGCCGCCAAATCCTCGCGCACCATCACACTGCGCCCCAGCGCCAATCCCTGTCTGTCAATCGCTGCTTGCAAGACGGCCGCCGAATTATTGATGCGCAGGCCGTGATCGGCATTGATATCCACGTAGCCTGCGGCATCGAGCCAGGTACGCCAAGTGGGATAGGCAGGGTCAGCCGCCATCGACAGATCATGGATCAATGTCGCTTCGGCAAGCTTCCCCTTCGGCAACCGTCCTTTCTTGAGCAACGAATAACCCGGCGCGCACACCGGGTACATTTCTTCATCCATCAACTTGGAGGCCGTCAATCCGGGCCACTGTCCGGCGCCATAGCGAACGCCAACATCCACACCCTGGACGACGAAGTCCACCGGGCGCAGGTTGGTATCCAGCAGGACATCGGTTTGCGGATGAGCCAGCTGGAAACGCTCGATACGGGGTAGCAGCCACTTCGCCGCAAACGCCGGACTGACGGTTACGGTCAGGCCAGTGTTAAGCGATCCCTCTTTCAAACGCTCCAACCCTGCGCGCAAGCGATCAAAACCCTCGCGTATATCTGGCAGCGCCTCCCTCGCCACATCGGTCGGAACCAGACGCGTAGAGCCGCTCGATGCGCGATGGAACAACGTCACGCCAAGCCAGGCTTCAAGGGTGCGCACCTGCTGCCCTACCGCTGCCGAGGTGACATGCAACTCCGTCGCCGCGGCTGAAAAACTCTGGTGACGAGCGGCGGCTTCAAAAGCTCGCAGTGCATTGAGATAGGTTGGCGTAGTCATATGGAAAAGAATTTCTTTAATGATTGGAAAAATCTTCTGATTTGTCGCCATTGCGTACTGGGCGAAGAATAGCAGCCATGCCGAAGCATTACAGCCAAAAGGCCCGGTGACCAAGTCGACCCGTTCATTCCGGCGACTCCCTCTCTTTAGCAAAAGGAACACAACGATGAAAAGATTTTCTTCCAAAGTAGCTATCGTTACCGGCGGCGGTTCAGGTATCGGTAAAGAGGTCGCAGCGCGGTTGGTTGCCGAAGGCGCCAGCGTAGTGATTACCGGGCGTGATGCTGCGAAACTCGAAAAAGCCGCCGCTCAGATCGACCCGACCGGCACTAATGTGCGCACACTCGCCGCCGATATTTCCCAGCCTGCCACTGCCCAGGCACTCGTCGCGTTGGCAACTGCCGAGTTCGGTGGCGTCGATATCCTGATCAACAATGCCGGCATTTTTAATCCAAAACCCTTCCTGGAAGTGGGCGAGCAGGAATACGACGGCTTCGTCGACATCATCCTCAAGGGCAAATTTTTCATGGCCCAGGCGGCGGCGAAGGCCATGCAACAACGCGGCGGCGGAGCCATCGTACAGACTGGCTCGCTGTGGGCCATTCAAGCCATCGGTGCCACGCCGTCGGCTGCTTACTCAGCGGCGAACGCTGGCGTTCACGCGCTGACGCGTAATCTGGCCATCGAGTTGGCGGCGAGCAACATCCGCATCAACACCGTTGCCCCCGCCGTGGTGGAGACACCGGTCTACAACACCTTCATGGACAAAGATCAGGTTGCAGCCGTGCTACCGACTTTTAATGCCTTCCACCCTTTGGGGCGTAACGGCCAGCCAGCGGATGTGGCCGAGGCGATGTTGTTTCTCGCTTCAGAACAGGCTTCGTGGATCACCGGCACCTTGTTGCCAGTCGATGGCGGTGTGACTGCCGGCCGAATCTAAAGGAGCGAGCCATGATGATGGATTGGAATGATTATCGGGAAACACTCCTGAGCCGCGTTGGCGATCTTGCCAAACTTTCGCCGGATACGGTTCGGGGCCTACAAGTGCTGGACGGTGCCGGGGCAAAAACCGGTCATCTCGATGCCAAGACTCACGAACTGATCGCCTTGGCGGTCGCCGTCACTACCCGCTGTGATGGCTGCATCGCGGTGCATACCAAGGCGGCGGCAAAACACGGTGCTACGCGCGAAGAGATCGCCGAGGCGCTGGGCGTTGCTATCGCCCTCAATGCTGGAGCGGCCGTCACCTATTCGGCACGGGTGCTGGACGCCTACGCAGCACTCGACGACAAGTGATCAACTGCTGACAAGCCTGCCCGCAGGATCAAGCAATTGGCCTGCGGGTTTTCGTTTCGAGGAACACCATGAACACGGTCAAGGTAGCAATCATAGGCGGCGGTCTCAGCGGCCTTTATACGGCGTACCTGTTGTCGCAAATGAACGTGGAGTACCAACTGTTTGAGGCTCGTGACCGGCTCGGTGGCCGAATTTTATCGACGCCTGGCCCGGGGTCAAGGCATGACTTGGGTCCCGCATGGATGTGGCCCGACTTCCAGCCGCGCATGGCTGCGCTGGTAGAAGAGCTTGAGATTGCCACCTTCGCGCAACATACAGAGGGCGCAACGCTAATGGAGCGCTCATCCCTGCAGCCACCGAGGCGCATGGTTGGCTGGGAATCAGGAAACACCTCAATGCGCATCCATAGCGGCGTGCAGCAATTAATAGACGCGCTTGCCACTAAAGTGCCCGCTGAGCGCATTCTCCTGAACTGCCGGATTACCAAGGTGACGCTACGCAACTCCAGAGTCTTTTTAATGGCATCCGATGGATCGTCATCTTTGGAAAACATGGAGTTCACCCATGTCATCAGTGCAATGCCGTTGCGACTGATGGCTCAGAGCATCGAATTCGAACCGCCAACTGCTGCTTCGCGGATGGCACAGTGGGCTGAGACCCCGACCTGGATGGCGGCGCACGCCAAATATGTCGCGTTGTACTCAGCGCCGTTCTGGAGGGCGGCTGGTTTATCAGGATCGGCTCAAAGCCATATCGGGCCAATGGTGGAAATCCATGACGCCTGCGACCCAGCAGGCAGCGCCGCATTGTTCGGGTTTATTGGCTTACCTGCATCCGTCAGAAAGACGATGGATCAAGGCGCGCTGCTTGCAGCCTGCAATCAGCAAATGGGGCGGCTGTTCGGCACCGCCGCAACCACTCCTCTGGCGCACTACATCAAAGACTGGGCATGGGATGATTTCACTGCCGCAGACGGGGATCGTTTGGCAACCCAAGTGCATCACACCGGGCGCACCGTTATTACTACCCAAGATGTCTGGTCGGATGTACTTCTGGTATCAGGCACTGAGGCCTCATTGGAGCACAATGGCTACATGGAAGGCGCACTGGACGCAGCTCAAGTGGCGGTCAACAGGCTGCATCAAATTGAAATTAGGCATTGGTGAGCTAATTGGCCATTGGCGGCAGCTACCAGTAAACCACTCAACGTTAATATGATTTGCTTCATTGGCAGACGGGTTACCAACTCCCGTAAGGGATGCCAAAATTCTCGATATACCGCTTGGACTTTTCGCTGACAGGATACGCGTAGCGCCCTTGGTTCTTGCCTTGACTAGGCCCTAGCGGCTCAATCTCCGCCTGTGCTCTCGCGACTTTGACCGGATGGTGGCACTCGTCTCTGACCCAAACCTGCACAACCCCTCCAGGCGCCAACCCCAAATAGATCGATGAAATATAGGTGCTCCGCTGCTCTGGTGTTTTCGCGCAGCGCTGGTTGACCGAGGTCAGCATCAATTGTCTGGCTTCTTCGGGTATGTCCACCCATGCGCGATAGGTCTGAGGCTCTACGATGGACTGCCAGCGAACGAAAATTCGTTTTGGAAGACCAGCGCCAACCACCGCTTTTGCGGACGCGCCCACTCCGTCCCAGCCTCGGGCCGACTCAGTACCATCTTCTGGGTACCCGCCCGACGCAGAACCTCCACCCGTGCGCAGAAACGTCTTGCCCTTAATGTCTTCCACAGCAGTGTCTTCAACCCAAACTTTCATGTAGTTGGGTTCGGTAAAACCGAGTTCCCACCATGGGGACTTAGGGTCATTTTTTGCTGACAGCGGGTCGGCATTACAGCCAGCCACAAAGAGCGCGCACAGCAGTGCTGTAAATAACTTCATTACCAAAGCGTCCAGTCGGGTACGTGTGGGTGTTTTACGCGGATTGCATCTTCCGTGGGGGCATTGATATAAACAGCTCTGATGCCACTTCCATCTCTCCTGCCAAGCGGATGGTTCCAATTGGCGGACGTGTGAATGTACTTGAGTTTGAGGATTTGTTCCTCCTCTGGCGTGGTGCTGTAGTCGCCGGAGACAAAACGATCACACATGGGCTGAAGTTCTTCAGGAACTGCGAAGTCTGGTGTCTCGGGGATGTCTTCTAAGCGCACGCCTTTGGCTTTGGCGAGTTGATGCATCACGCGCAGGCTCACTCTCGACAGTAATCCACTCACCGGACGCTTGAGTTGAACGGCGGCATAGACTCGTTTGACTCGAGGACTCAGTCGATCCTGAGGGCTGATCGGCATCAGTAAAGGAGGTGGAGTAACGACTTCCAGCATTTCGGAAGGCCAGCCGTTGGCTAACCACTGGTTTCTGACATTGACCGCATCCTGGTAGACCGATGTGGTGGTGACATCCGCGTACTTGCCGATGTCTAGAGTTTGCATTGGGCTAATGAGCACACATTCTTCGGCGTCCTCAAGATAACCGCCCCCAACATCGGAATGCACACCTGGCAAGACAATTTCCGGATGATCCATCGCTACTCGATTAAGAGCGAAGTTAGCCCTGCACTCATCCCGCGCAGCCAACTGCACAACGTCGGTGAAATAACGTCGATCGAGGTAGAGTTTGATCCCTGTTGCGACTGCACTTTTGATGTTGCCTAAATTGGACCATCCAGCAATCGACGGTACAGTGTCGAATAAACCAATGAAGCCCATATTGATGTCGCGGTTGTATTGATCAACAAAGGTAGGACTGAGGACATCTGATTTGCTGCGAAGAATCTCGCCCAGAGGGCCTTGTTTGCCACGCACGATCTCATTGGCGAAATGTCTGGCGGCTGCCGCACCGCGACTGAAGCCAAACGTGTCGAAGGTCAACGACGCAATTTCACTATCGGGATTTTTATTCAATACCTCAGTGATACGCTGTTCGATCAACGCGAAAGAAGATTGGACACGCCCGGCAACACCGGTTTCGCCACGTCCTGTACCGGCGCCAAATTTACTGTCTTCTTCACCTGACCGGGTGCCTATGCCTTCGACGTAGACCATACCGAAAGCTTTCTTTCGAGGCCCCGCCCCCTCAGCCAGTCGCGGTGCCTCATACAGTTCGCTCAGCTTTTTCACGTTGCTGACATCGTTGCCGTAACTACTGTCGGGATCGCTCATATACGGCTGGCAACTAGCCGGAATATCCTGCGGCGCAATCGGATGCTGCGCCCCACACAGCAATCCAGCCGCCGTGTTATTCGCATTATTCCCAGTCCCATCAAAGAAAACCCCAATCCTCAACGCGATGCCGATTTTTTCAGGCTCAGGCGCAGGCTCTTTCCCATGTTTCTCATACTCAGCCCAACGCTGGGCATGAATATCGACGGGTTTGGCTTCTTCGTAACGAAAATTTTTCGGCGGGTTGGGTACGTAGCCACTCATCCGTGATTCCTTGTTCTGATCCCTGAAGAACGGCGCGAAGGGTGACAGCCGAGGCTGTGAGGCACAAGCCGTGGCCCTGTGCCAGCGCTGTTGAGACCGCGTGTTGCGACGAGGGTTTCCCCTCGTCGGTGGGGGCGGTTAATTGGCGATTTCGACGTTATCCAGCGCTTGGTTGACGGCGATTTCGCCGAGCATCACGACTTGGGCGATGCCGAGCGCGGTTTTGCGGTGGGAGGTGTCGAGCATGGCGGCGAAGTTGATCAACATTTCGCTGGCGGAGCCGAGGGTTTCGCTGGCGTTGGCGAGCAGGGATTCGTTGTCGTACTTCGGGTTGGCGAGGTACATGCGTTCGGGCTGGTGGGTGCTGGCCATGATTTGCGCGGGGCCGAGATAGTGGTTGAGGGCGCGTTCGGCGGCTTCGTGGAATCGCTTGGAGTCGGGGGACTCGTAGGGGGATGTGGGGTCGGTTTCTGGCGGGTTGGGTGTTGGTTTGATCATGGTGAAACTCCTAGTTAATAAAAAGGAGCCTTCACTTTCGCTACCAAACGAAGGTGGCGGCCATACGCGGGTTGGTAGACCGGTAACTAGGACCCGGCACACCCGAAGGTGTCCTGCGCATGGCCACCATTGAGCAGAGACCTGAAGCGGTCTGCGAACGGTGCGCGATGCGACTAGTTATGACGGGCTACCAAACCCGATCACTGCTTTTCAGTGACCGACAGACGATAGAACCCGCGCCCTAGACGCACAAGCCGGCGGATTCTGGCTTAGTCGTAGGCAACGGCGCAAGGCGTTGTAGGGCTTGGGTAGTTACCGGAGGCTTCTATTAAACAGCTCTGGTATTTGTTGTTGAGAACGCTGTTAGGCGAGGTTTTCATTTTGGCTGTCTTCCAGAGGTAGAAGGATCTGGCGGGGGGAGATCAAAAGATCGCAGCCTTCGGCAGCTCCTACCTGTTGGCCGAATAAGGTGTTGGGTTGTGGTGGGTGCTGGAAACGGGACCAAGGTCATTTACATGACATTCTTCATCTGATTCGCCAAATAAAGTCACCGTTTCCATAAGACGCTGATTGGCGTCGAAAAAAGAATACTGGCTATTTCAGGGATCGAACCTACGCTCCTGCGGGGGATAACCAGTTGCAAGACGGTCGGGGGGCCTGTCTTCGGTACTTACGCAAGTACACAGGAGCGCCTCATGAAGCCGACATATTTATCCCGGTTGTTCTCTGTTTCATTGTTGTTGACTGCAATGGTCATACCCGAGCTGACAATGGCCGCCGACAAGCCCCCGCCGAACATTGTTGTCATCATGGGCGATGACATCGGCTGGTCGAATATTGGCGTCTATAACCAGGGCATGATGGCCGGGCGCACACCTAATCTCGATCAGTTAGCCGCAGAGGGCATGCGTTTTACCGACTATTACGCCGAAGCCAGTTGCACCGCCGGGCGCGCGAACTTCATTACCGGTGAACTGCCGATTCGCACCGGCATGACCACGGTAGGTCAGGCCGGCTCGCCGATTGGTATTCCCGCCGAAGCGGTGACCATCGCCACCACACTCAAAGCCATGGGCTATGCGACCGGACAGTTCGGCAAGAACCACCTCGGCGACCTCAATCAATTCCTGCCCACCGTGCATGGCTTCGACGAGTTCTTCGGATACCTCTATCACCTCGATGCAATGGAAGACCCTGCACACCCCAACTATCCGCAGGATCAACTGGAAAAATTCGGTCCGCGCAACATGGTTCACAGTTGGGCCACCAACACCGATGACACCACCGAAATGCCGCGCTGGGGCAAGGTCGGCAAACAGAAGATCGAAGACGCCGGCACGCTCTATCCGGAACGGATGAAAACCGTTGACGACGAGATTCGTGACAAGGCTTTTGCCTTTGTCGATAAAGCCAGACAAGACAACAAACCGTTCTTTCTCTGGCTCAATCCGACGCGGATGCACATCGTCACTCACCTTTCCGACAAGTATGAAAAACTGCGCAACTCGGAAAATGGCTGGTCGGAACAGGAAGCCGGCATGGCGCAGCTCGACGATATCGTCGGTGACGTGCTCGCCAAGCTGAAAAAAGAAGGCATGGATGACAACACCATCGTGGTGTTCACCACCGACAACGGCGCGGAAAACTTCACTTGGCCGGATGGCGGCACAACTCCGTTTGCCATGGGCAAAGGCACAGTCATGGAAGGTGGTTTCCGGGTTCCGGCGATCGTTCGCTGGCCCGGCAAAGTGCCGGCCAACACGGTTGGCAACGGTATCATGTCCGGTATGGACTGGTTCCCGACCTTCGTTGCGGCGGCCGGTAACCCGAACATTACGCAAGAGCTGCTCAAGGGCAAACAGCTCGGTGACACCACCTACAAGGTGCACCTGGACGGCTATGACCAGACGCCGATGATCACCGGGAATGGTCCATCGAATCGCCACGAAATCTTCTACTTCGGTGAAAGTACTCTCGGTGCGATCCGCATCGATGACTTCAAATACCGTTTTATCAATCAGCCAGGTGGCTGGCTCGGCGCCAAGGAACAACCAGACATGCCGGTGCTGACCAATTTGCGGCTCGATCCCTTTGAACGCATGGGCTGGTCCGAAAACCTCACAGCCAATGGCTCGCTGTCCTATTTCGAGTGGTTCAAATATCAGTTCTGGCGCTTCGTATTCGTGCAGGATCAGGTCAGCAAACTGGCAATGACCGCTGTTGAATATCCGCCTATGCAAAAAGGCGCAAGCTTCAACCTCGAAGCGGTAAAAGCCAAGATCGAGGCTGCCCGGGCGGCCATGGGCAAGTAGCACTTCAGGCGAAACATGGGTGACCGAGGCCGGTCGCCCATGTTCCCAGCGGACATTTGCCGAGGTCTTCCATGCAGATAAAAACCACCACCTTGCCCACTCTGACCCTGCTCGCACTGTGCTGTCAGCAGGCTTACGCCGGCGGCATCATGCTCTACGAAATCGGTACCGATAACACCGGTCTGGCAAACGCCGGCGCTGCCGCCCGGGCTCAAGGCCCGTCGACCATTGCCAGCAATCCGGCGGGCATGAGTTACCTGCCCGGCACGCAAATAACCGGCGGTTTACAGGTGCTCTACGGCAACCTGTCGTTCAATCGCGACGGCAACACCAACGGCACAGGCAGCAACAGTGGCAATGCCCTGGACCCGATTCCGGGCGGTAGCTTTTTCATAAGCCATGAACTGGATGAACACTGGAGTGTAGGTTTCGGCAACTACGCAGACTTCGGGCTGGCAGCCAATTACGACAACGATTGGTCCGGGCGCTACTTCGCGCAGAACGCCAGCCTCGCCGGTTTGTCGTTCGTGCCCAGCGTGGCTTATCGCTTCAACGAACAATGGTCGCTAGGCGTCGGCGTGAAGGCCATGTACGGCATGCTTCAGGCGCAAACCGCCATCGACCGCTCGCCTTTCGGCCTGACCGACCGTGCCGACGGGCAGTTCAAATACAAGGATAACGACTGGGGCTTCGGTGCAAATGTGGGCGTGATCTATGCCCCGCAATCCGGTACGCGCATCGGTCTGGCCTACACCAGCAAGGTCGATCTGGAATTCGAGGACGGACTGGACGTCAAGGGCAACGGACCACTGCTGACGAGACTGGATGGCACCGACACACGCCTCGACATGACTGTGCCGCAAACCGTGACGCTCAGCCTTTTCCAGCAACTCGATCCGCAGTGGGCGCTCCTCGCTTCGGTCAATTGGCAGGACTGGTCCGAGTTCGGTGACGTCGCGGTGCAGGTCGACACCAGCGCCGTCGGCGCGCAATCGACCACCATCGACGGCCATTACAAAGACACTTGGCAACTGGCGCTCGGCGCTCAGTACCAAGCCACGCGACAACTGCTGTGGAATGTCGGCGTAGCCTACGACAGCAGTGCTGTCTCGGACGGTAACCGCACGTTCAGCGTGCCCATGGGCGAATCCTGGCGCATTGCTACCGGTGCCACTTATGCGCTCAACAAGGACACTGATATCAACGTCAGCTGGGCACTTGTCTGGCTTGGCGATATGCCGGTGGATCAGACCAAAACCACTTCGGGCACGCGAACTTCCGGTCAGTTCGACAACGCCTGGATTCAAGCCGTGACCGGCAACATGACTTGGCGTTTCTGACGCCCCGCCCTTAAAAACATGACCCATCACCCTTCGGAGCAAACACCATGACCCCGTCACGAAAACTGTTCATCGGCGTAGCACTGACCAGCCTCTTGTTCGGCGGTTGCACTTCGAAAGTCACTGAGCGCCAGCAGTATTCAGGCTTTCTGCCCAACTACAACAATCTGCAGGAAGTGACCACCACCAGCGGCGAGAAAGCCATGCGCTGGGTGATTCCGTCGTGGAACCCGAATGCCTACACCACAGTGGTCTTCAACAAACTGGAACTGTATCCGGCACCGCAGCCGAACGAGCGGGTAAACCGCAAGACGCTGGATGAGTTGCAGAACTACATGACCAATCAGGCTAAGGGCGTACTCGGGCAGAAGTATCGGGTGGTGACCAACCCTGCATCAGCCGCCGGCTCGAAGACCTTGATCCTGAGGGCAGCGATTACCGGAGTGAACGCCGAGAACGAAGGCATGAAGTGGTATGAGGTGATTCCGGTCGCCGCAGTGGTGGGCGGTGTTCAAGCCATATCGGGGCATCGCGATCAGGACACGGAGTTGTTCATCGAGGCCGAATTCATCGACGCCAGCAACCAACAGACGGTGGCTAAAGTCGTGCGCAAAGTGTTCGGCACCCAGTTGAAAAATGCCAACCAGACCATCACGGCGAATGACTTCAAGGCGGCGATCGATAAGCTGACCAGTGATTTGCGAGCGTTCATTCGATAACGAGGTCGGGGGTGTTTCGCAGCAGTGCCTGGAGCGTTGGTGGCGGCGCCGTTGTGGGCGGTGCGCGAGGTTGTGATGGGGGTTGGATTTTGTGGTGATTGGGCTGGCGTTTTCGCGAGCAGGCTCACGCCTACAGGGGGATGTGTTTGTTTCAGGGAGGTCGGGGTTGGCGTTTGACGAACTTGGGCATTGCCCTTGCCCCGCAGTGACCGGGTGGTTTTCAGCGAAAACACACGCTTGTTACGTGTCGATATCAGACACGGAGATGGCGCGATCAGGCTACTGAATCAGCGGACAGGCCGGGTAAGGTGAAGCGTCTTTTCAGCAAAATAATCACATCGCGATGATGGGTTTAATAAGAACTGCGGCGGTTGAAAGGGGCTTCCTCGTGGAAGTTGAGCAAGCATCAACGATGCTCGGCGGCCCCTTTCAACCCGCTTGAATGTCGATCAGCAGAGAATAATAAAACCAATGATTAGCCCGAACTCCAAGGATTCGAGTGGCCAATTGGCGCAGGGCTTCAAGCCTCGTCACGTAACAATGCTGTCAATCGCCGGGATCATCGGCGCCGGTTTGTTCGTAGGCTCGGGGCATGCCATTGCGGCGGCCGGCCCAGCGGTTCTTCTGGCTTATCTTTTCTCCGGTTTGCTCGTTGTGCTGGTCATGCGCATGCTCGGTGAGATGGCGGTGGCCAATCCCGACACCGGTTCGTTTTCCACCTATGCCGATCAGGCAATCGGGCGCTGGGCCGGGTTTACCATCGGCTGGCTGTACTGGTGGTTCTGGGTGCTGGTGATTCCTATCGAAGCACTCGCCGCCGGCCATGTGTTGCACCAATGGTTTCCACAGATCGATGCGTGGCTGTTCGCTTTGTTGTCGATCATTGCGCTGGTGGTGACCAACCTGTTCAGCGTGTCGAAATATGGCGAGTTCGAATTCTGGTTCGCGATGGCAAAGGTCGTGGCGATCATCGGTTTTATCGGCGTGGGTTTTGCCGTGTTGATGGGATGGCTGCCCGACCGCGAAGTCAGCGGGTTGAGCGGTTTGATGGCGGAGCACGGCGGATTTGCACCGAATGGATTGTCGGCAGTGGTCGGCGCATTCATCACCATCATGTTCAGTTTTATCGGTACTGAAGCGGTGACCATCGCCGCCGCCGAATCGAATGACCCGGCGCGCAACATTGCCAAGGCAACGCGCTCGGTGATCTGGCGCATCGGCGTGTTTTACCTGCTGTCGATTTTCGTGGTCATTTCGGTGGTGCCGTGGAATGACCCGTTGCTCGCGTCGGTCGGTTCTTATCAGCGCGCCCTGGAAATCATGAACATCCCGCATGCCAAATTCATGGTCGACGTGGTCGTGCTGATTGCCGTGGCCAGTTGCATGAACTCCTCGATCTACATTGCCTCGCGCATGCTCTACTCGCTGGGCCGTCGAGGCGATGCGCCGAAAGTGTTGAAGGTGACGTCCTCGGAAGGCGTGCCACGCGCAGCCGTCATCGCCAGCACCGTGCTCGGCGCGGCGATTACCGTGTGGAGCTACATCATGCCCGCCGGGCTGTTCGAGTTCCTGCTGGCCAGCTCTGGCGCGATTGCCCTGCTGGTGTATCTGGCGATTGCGGTATCGCAGTTGCGCATGCGCCGGGTGTTGCGGCAGCGCAACGTCGAGCTGACCTTTCGCATGTGGCTGTTTCCCTGGCTGACCTGGGCGGTGATCGTGTTCATCTGCGCCGCACTGGCGGTGATGATGATCACCCCGCAGCATCGCACCGAGGTCACCACCACTCTTGGCCTGGCGCTGGCGATTGCCTTTATCGGCCTGGTGACGTCGCGCCACCCTGCGCAGGCTGCGCGGGTTACCGCTGCCGGGTAAACCGTTCTGGATCAGGTGCGCAGTGAGTCGACGTTTGCCAGCGGTTGGATGTTGCGTAATTGCAGGCGGCTCGTTGGGTGGGTTGGTGGGGGGATCAAAAGATCGCAGCCTTCGGCAGCTCCTACAGGGGGGTGTCGGGGATTGTGCCGGAGTAGACGTGTTCGACCGGGCCGCTGAGGGTGACGTTGTCGATGCCGTTCCAGTGGACGCTGACGGGACCGCCGTCGCATTCGACTTCAACGGTGTGGTCGAGCAGGCCTCGGCGGATGCCATTGACGGCGGCGCCGCAGGCGCATGAGCCGGAGCCGAGCGGGATGCCGCCGTTGCGTTCCCAGATGCGCAGGCGAATGTGCTGGCGGTCGATGATCTGCACGAAATGGACGTTGGTCTTGCGCGGGAACAAGGGGTGGTTTTCGAGGGATGGGCCGAGGCTGGCGATGTCGACACTGCCGAGGTCGTCGACGAAATACGTACAGTGGGGATTGCCCATGCTGCAGGCGCTTGGGTCGCCGGACAACGGCAGTACGAGCGTGTCGTATGCCTGGGCCAGGGGAATCGCTGTCCAGTCGAAAAGCGGCAAGCCCATGTCGACGGCGATCAATCCGCATGGCGTGCGTTCGCAGGTGAGCAGCCCACGCTGGGTGCGCAGCGTGATCGATTTGCGACTGGCCTCGCGCATCAGTCGGTCGGCGGCGCCACGGGTTGCGCTGCCGCAGACATCCAGCGCGGAGCCGTCGGCGTTCCAGAATTGCAGGCGCGCATCGGCATCATCACAGTCGAGCACCACGGCGAGCTGGTTGAAGCCGATGCCTAGATGACGGTCGCCCAGGCGCCGGGCCAGTTCGCTGGTGATCGGGTTGGCGCTGTTGCGGATGTCGACCAGGACGAAATCGCCGCCGTTGGCGTGCATCTTGTGGAAGCTCAGCGGCATCGGTGGCGCCTTGGCTGCGGGTCTTGTGATAAAGGCTTGAGCGCCGCAGCCAATGGCCGCCCTGCCCTCACTGTTTACTGTTCGCCAGATGATGCGCAACCAGTGCGTTGGCGTGGCCGTGGCCCATGCCGTGTTCGGTCTTGAGCCAGGCGACCCGTTCCATGTGCTTTTTGTCGCCGAGGCCGGCAAGGAGGTTCAACCAGTGATCAATCGGTTGGCCGTACTTCTTTTCGATGGAGGGGAAATAGGACGCCGGGCCTTTGACTTTGCTGTCTTCGCTCATGCTGCAAGCTCCCTGTGATCGCGACGGAGGATCGGCTGACGCTCCTTGTCGACTGCCATAGAGTGGACGCGCGTTGTTGTCCCGGCAAGTGGCTCAAGTAGATCAGTGCGAAGCGACTTTGACCGAACGCTCGGACGACCAGGATTTCTGGCCTGCGGGCAATGCGATTTGCGGCACGTTCGAAAAAATAAAGCCAGATCAACAGATCGCAGCCTTCGGCAGCTCCTACCCTCATCCCTGTAGGAGCTGCCGAAGGCTGCGATCTGTTGATCTTCTTCAAGGCACAGTCGCAGAAGGCAATTCACTCCGATGAGTACCTGATTCAGCAGAACGCTGCAACGTCTCGGGAAACGCAATCCACAACAAAACCAGTGCCACCGCAGCCACCGCCGCCAACGTCAGAAACGCCGCACGGTAACCTGCCGCCTCAACCACCAGCCCGGCAAGACCGTTACTCAGCGCCGCGCCTAGACCAAACGCCGGATCCCAGTGATGCACCGCCAAAAGGTAAATCGCCAGATAGGGACCGAGCCCGTCGCGCACATCCGCAAGGAAGAAATTAAGGCTGTCGAGTGACAGGTTGTTGCGACGATAGAGGTGAGTGGCCACAGGCAGCGTCTTCGATGTTCGAGGTTGGGCGAATTGAAGCAACCTCCGCTGATTGAGTGACCTGTGGCGCGAGAATTTAGTTGCATGGGCCGGCTGCGATCAGCCGGCCGGGCGCGCTTGGATCGAACGCTGATTCACGCGATTCATGAGTTGCTCGGCACTTTCTTTGCGCTCCGAATAGCGGTCGACCAGATGAGTCTGTTGGCCACGCAGCAGCACGGTGAATTTCACCAGTTCTTCCATGACATCGACCACTCGATCATAGAACGGCGACGGTTTCATCCGCCCGGCGTCGTCGAATTCCATGTAGGCCTTCGGCACCGAGGATTGGTTGGGGATGGTGAACATGCGCATCCAGCGGCCCAACACGCGCAATTGGTTGACCACGTTGAACGACTGCGAACCGCCGCAGACTTGCATCACCGCGAGGGTTTTGCCTTGGGTCGGGCGCACGGCGCCGAGTTCCAGCGGGATCCAGTCGATCTGCGCCTTGAACACCGCAGACATGGCACCGTGACGTTCCGGCGAACACCAGACCTGTCCTTCCGACCACAACACCAGATCGCGCAGTTCCTGCACTTTCGGATGATCGACAGGGACGTCGTCGGGCAACGGCAGACCGGACGGGTTAAATATGCGTGTTTCAGCGCCGAAGTGTTCGAGCAGCCGCGCGGCCTCCTCTACCAACAAGCGGCTGAAAGAGCGCTCGCGGGTTGAACCGTAGAGCAACAGGATGCGCGGTTTGTGCGGGTCTTGACCCGATGGTTTGGCAGCCTCGAACAAACTGGCGTCGAGGTTGGGCAGATGTTCCGACATAAATACTCCTTACTGCGCGCCGATGCGCTCGAGTGCGGCTTTGAGTTCATCGCGGCTGAGTGCTTGAAAAGGCAGATCGAGAAAGGCTTGGCAGCGCTGGCCGATGCGCGTCAATGTGCCGTGGAAGGCAGCGGCAATGGCGGCTTCGTCGCCGCTCACTTCCGACGGATCTGCCAATCCCCAATGGGCCTTCAACGCCGGGCCGAAGTACACCGGGCACGTCTCGCCAGCGGCCTTGTCGCAAACGGTGATAACGATGTCAGGCGGATTGTTTACAAAGGCATCGTTGCCTTTGCTGTATAGGCCGTCGATGGCGATACCGGCCTGTTGCAGCGTGAGCAGACTGTGCGGCAACACCTGCCCTTTGGGAAAACTGCCGGCGCTGACGGCTTCGAAACCGGCGGGGGCCAAGTGATTGAACAGGGCTTCTGAAAGGATGCTGCGGCAGCTGTTGGCCGTGCACATAAACAGGATTCGCATGAGTCGCTCCGATATCAGATTCAGCAGCAGGCAGCTTCGCGAACCGGCCGACCGTCCATGTTCTGCAGGCGCGCGGCGTTGTCCTTGAGCCAATCGACATTGGCCTTGGAGGTCACGTGCAGGATTTCACCAATCCACTCAGGCAGATCCGGATTGAGGCGGTAGTAGACCCATTGACCCTGGCGGCGATCGAGCAGCAAACCATTGCTGCGCAGTTGCGCAAGGTGGCGGCTGATTTTCGGCTGGCTGTCGTCGAGCGCACACATCAGCTCGCAGACACACAGTTCGCCTTGACCAGAAATAAGCAGGATGGCGCGCACGCGGGTTTCGTCGGCGAGGCTTTTGAAGACTTCGGTGGGGGTGATCATGGAACAGGCTCAATACATACGGAAAATCGAATATACGGATATCCATATATATAAATCAATCCCGTATTTGCCTTTCCCCTGTAGGAGTGAGCCTGCTCGCGATGGCCCAATAACATTCAACATTTGCGTTGTCTGGTACACCGCTATCGCGAGCAGGCTCACTCCTACAGGGGATCTATGTTCTGCAGGACTGCCCGCGTAATAACCCCTGCTCCGCCTCACACAACCCCACCACATAATCCCAAACCACCCGCAGCCGCACCGACTTGTGCAGCTCGCGCCGCGTGCTGATCCAGTAACTGCGCTCGATGCTTTCATCCGGCAGCAATGGGACAAGGTCAGGGTCAGATGACGCCATGTAGCACGGCAACACCGCAATCCCCAATCCCGACCGCGCAGCCTCCTGCTGGGCAATCACGCTGGTGCTGTGAAACACCACCCGCGGGCTGCGGCAGAAGCTGTTGAGGAACATCAATTCCTGGCTGAACAGCAAATCGTCGACGTAACCGATCCACGCATGCCGCCCGAGGTCTTCACGGCTGTGCAGCGGCGGCGCTTTGTCGAGGTAGCTTTGACTGGCGTAGAGCGCGAGACGGTAATCGGTGAGTTTGCGCGTCACCAGCATGTCCGCCGCCGGCCGTTCCAGATGAATACTGATCTCCGCCTCACGGTTGAGGATGCTGACGAAGCGCGGCACCGCGACCAGTTCCACTTCCAGTCCCGGATAACGTTCGAACAGGCCAATCATGCGGCTGGCGAGAAATTTGATCCCGAGCCCTTCCGTCACCCCCACACGAATCTTGCCCAGCGGCGCGGTCGACTGGGTGATTTCCTCCTGCGCCAGCAACGCCACGTTCTCCATCGCCTCGGCGTGCTTGAGCAGCGCCTCCCCCGCCGGGGTCATCTCATAGCCTTGCGCATGCTGAACAAATAATGCGGTGCCGAGGCTTTTTTCGATGGCCTCGATATGGCGGGCGACGGTGGCGTGGGTGGTGTTGAGACGGCGAGCGGCGGTGAGCAGCCGGCCGCTGCGTTGCAGTTCGAGAAAAAACCGCAGGTCGTTCCAGTCGAACATGGCGTGTCCTTGTCGGCTATGGTCTATGCAGGCTGTTTGAAAACGCACAGCGGCTGCGCAAAAACTAACATTCTTTTAACGAAAGCTAACAACTAGAGTGTCCGACAATAAAAACAAAAAGCGAGGTCAGGGAATGCAGACTTCCCTCGATGAATATGACTACATCGTGGTCGGCGCCGGCCCTGCCGGGTGCCTGCTGGCGAATCGGCTGTCGGCTGATCCGCAGCAGCGCGTGCTGTTGCTCGAAGCCGGCGGGCGTGACAACTATGCGTGGATTCACATCCCTGTCGGTTACCTGTTCTGCATCGGTAACCCGCGCACCGATTGGTGCTTCAAGACCGAACAACAACCGGGCCTCAACGGTCGCGCGCTGAGTTATCCGCGCGGCAAAGTGCTCGGCGGCTGTTCGTCCATCAACGGCATGATCTACATGCGCGGCCAGGCCAACGACTATGACGGCTGGGCGGCCGAGGGCAATCCGGGCTGGGCCTGGGATGACGTGCTGCCGCTGTTCAAACAGAGCGAAAACCACTTTGCCGGCGCCGCTGAATTTCACGGTGCCAAGGGTGAATGGCGGGTCGAACAACAGCGCCTGTCGTGGCCGATTCTGGACGCGTTTCGCAGTGCCGCCGAGCAAAGCGGCATTGCCAGCATCGATGACTTCAATCACGGCGATAACGAAGGTTGCGGTTACTTCCAGGTCAACCAAAAATCCGGCGTGCGCTGGAACGCGGCGAAGGCATTTTTGAAACCGGTGCGTGACCGGACGAATCTGACGGTGCTGACCGGGGTTGAAGTCGATCGGGTTCTGCTGGAGAACGGTCGCGCGTCCAAAGTCAGTGCGCGGCATGAAGGCCAGAGCAAACAGTTCAAGGCACGCAAGGAAATCGTCTTGTGCGCCGGTTCGGTCGGTTCGCCGAGCATTTTGCAACGCTCCGGGATTGGTCCTCGGCCACTGCTGGAGCGTCTCGGTATCGGCGTGATTCATGAGTTGCCGGGCGTCGGCGGCAATCTGCAGGATCACCTGCAACTGCGGCTGATCTACAAACTGGAGAATGCGCGCACGCTGAACCAGATCGCTGGCAGCGTGTGGGGCAAGATGGGCATGGGCCTGCGTTATCTGTATGACCGCAGCGGGCCGCTGTCGATGGCGCCGAGTCAGTTGGGCGCGTTTGCGCGCTCGGGGCCGGAACAGACCTCGGCGAATCTTGAGTACCACGTGCAGCCACTGTCGCTGGAGCGTTTTGGCGAGCCGTTGCACAGTTTTCCCGCCTTCACTGCATCTATCTGCGATTTGCGTCCGCAGAGTCGTGGGCGCATCGACATTCGCTCGGCGGATCCACAAGAGGCGCCGCTGATTCAGCCGAATTACCTCAGCCATCCGGAAGATTTGCGCGTGGCAGCGGACGCAATCCGCCTGACCCGGCGCATCGTCAGCGCCCCTGCTTTGCAAGCATTCAAACCGGTCGAGTATTTGCCCGGCGCCAGCCTGCAAAGTGAAGAAGAGTTGCAGCAAGCGGCAGCGACTATCGGCACGACGATTTTCCACCCGGTCGGTACCTGTCGCATGGGCAATGACGGTGATGCAGTGGTCGACGCGCAGTTGCGCGTTCACGGCGTGCCCGGTTTGCGCATCGCCGATGCCTCGATCATGCCGCGCATCACCTCGGGCAACACCTGTTCGCCTACGCTGATGATTGCCGAGAAAGCCGCGCAATTGATCCTTAACCCCACCACAAGGAGCAGCCCCCTGAAATTGGAGCTGGCCCAAACCCTGTAGGAGCTGCCGCAGGCTGCGATTTTTTGATCTTGGTTGACTGAGCGTTCCCACACTCCGCGTGGGAACGTAGCCGGGGACGCTCCGCGTCCCGAAGTCAAAAGATCGCAGCCTGCGGCAGCTCCTACAGGGACATGCGTTTGATTCATGGACATCGAGCACCAGTGGAACAACAAAAACAATCACTGTGAGGGATACCGCTATGTCAGAACACGCTCAGCCGCTGGACGCCGCGAGCGGCGCCAGCACCAGCAATGCCACGCAGAAAGTCATCTTCGCCTCCTCACTGGGAACAGTGTTCGAGTGGTATGACTTCTTCCTCTACGGCGCCCTTGCGGCGGTGATCAGCAAGCAGTTTTTCGCCGGGGTCAACGACACCACGGCGTTCATCTTTGCGCTGATGGCCTTCGCCGCAGGCTTTATCGTGCGGCCGTTCGGCGCGCTGGTGTTCGGTCGTCTGGGAGACATGATCGGGCGCAAATACACCTTTCTCGCGACGATTATCCTGATGGGCATCGCGACCTTCTGCGTCGGTCTCTTGCCGACGTACGCCAGCATCGGCATTGCCGCGCCGATCATCCTCGTGGTGCTGCGCATGCTCCAGGGCCTGGCGCTCGGCGGTGAATATGGCGGCGCTGCCACCTACGTGGCGGAGCACGCGCCGATCGGCAAACGCGGCTTCCACACCAGCTGGATTCAATCCACGGCGACCCTCGGCCTGCTGCTGTCGCTGCTAGTAGTGCTCGGTTGCCGCTACTTCACTGGCGATCAGTTTGAAGTGTGGGGCTGGCGGATTCCGTTCCTGCTGTCGATTGTGCTGCTGGGCATTTCCACCTGGATCCGCCTGAGCCTGCACGAGTCGCCGGCGTATCTGAAAATGAAAGAGGAAGGCAAGACCTGCAAGGCGCCGATCCGCGAATCCTTCGGCAAATGGGAAAACCTCAAAGTCGTGCTGATCGCGCTGTTCAGCATCAACGCCGGGCAAGCGGTGACGTTCTACGCCGCGCAGTTCTACGTGCTGTTCTTCCTCACCCAGTTCCTGAAAATGGACCCGGCGGTGGCCAACACCTTGCTGATCATCAGCGTGGTGATCGGCGCGCCGTTCTTCATCATTTTCGGCTGGCTCTCGGACAAGGTCGGGCGCAAAACGGTGCTGATGCTCGGCTTGCTGTTGGCGACCGCGCTGTACTTCCCGATCTTCAAATCCCTCGCCCATTACGCCAACCCGGCGATCGATCAGGCCAGCCGTCAGGCGCCGATCACGGTGCTGGCGGATCCGGCGACCTGCACCTTCCAGTTCGACCCGGTCGGCAAGGCCAAATTCGACAGCCCGTGCGACAAGGCCAAAACCTTTCTGGTCAAGCAAGGCCTGCCCTACTCCAGCGTCGCTGCGCCTGCTGGCAGCGCCGTGCAAATCAGCGTCGGCGACGTGAAACTCGACGGCTACGATGAGGCGGCATTACGCGGCGCGATCACCCTCGCCGGCTATCCGCAACAGGCGGATGCGCAGCAGATCAACAAGCCGATGATCGTTGCGCTGATCGTCGCACTGATCATCATCTCGGCCATGTGCTACGGCCCGCTCGCGGCGCTGATGGTGGAGCTGTTCCCGACGCGGATTCGCTACACCTCGATGTCGCTGCCGTATCACATCGGCAACGGCTGGTTTGGCGGGTTCCTGCCGACGGTGTCGTTTGCGCTGGTGGTGTACACCGGCGATATCTTCTACGGGCTGTGGTACCCGGTGCTGATTACCGGGGTGAGTCTGGTGGTGGGGATGATCTTCTTGCGTGAGACCAAGAACATCGACCTCGACAAGAACTGAAATCACTAAAAAAACACCTGAAAGAAAGAGAACCTGTGCCGAGGGTGGTCCGTCTGCGCGAGACCACCACGCTGCGCTTCGGCCCTGATGCGAAGTTGCTCCAGCCGTTTGTCGATCTGAATTACTGAGGTTCGGCCTTGATCACTTCGAACTTGACCTGATCGGGATAGAACGCCACGTAATCGCGAATCGGCGCTACCGAGACTTTCGGGTTTTCGTAAGTCCACACGGCGTTGGCGCCCTCATGTCCGGGGACTTGCAGGCTGAAGTAATTGGCGTCGCCCTTGTATGGGCAATAACTGGTGTGGTCGGTGCGGGCGAAATACTTTTCGTCGATGTCTTCGCGGGGCACGTAATAGACCGGCGGGTAGTTGGCTTCGTTGAGGATGAGCACGTGGGAGGACGCGGCGACCTGGATGCCGTGGAATTTCACCAAGAGGCAGCCGGAGAGTTGTTCGAGGGCGATGACGGGGCTGGGGCCGGAGCTTTTCATAAGGGTTCTCCTGAATACGGCGAAGAGACCGGTTCAGGTATAGCCCATCGGTTCGGATTGGGTTGGGTTTACAGCCGAACGGCCCATCCACTTCAAAAGCACCTCACCCTAACCCTCTCCCTGAGGGAGAGGGGACTGACCGAGTTGTCTGGCGAAATCCATCGACCTGAAAAATCGAGTCGATTATGGATTCAAAGCCAATCGTTCAAGTCGGTGAATTTCGCCAATATCCCCCATTCGGTCCCCTCTCCCACTGGGAGAGGGTTAGGGTGAGGGCCGCTCTTCAGGCATCACGCAACGATATCAGTCGCCAGCGCCTGCCCCACCACGCCCACAGCAAAATCCACCGCCCCCTGCCCCGTAAGGTCAACCATCAGGCTGGTCTGATTGGTCTGCGCAAAGTAGGTCAGGATCGCGTCGCCCGCATGCCCGGTGAAGCCGCTGACGAAGTTCAGCGACGCCGCACCCGTGGCGAAACCGGCGATGCCCGACAGGTCGATCTTGTCTAGGCCGCTGGTGAAATCCATGATCCAGTCCGGCGCAGTCATGGTCGAGTCGCTGGCTGCACCAAACACGAAAGTGTCTGCCCCTGCACCGCCCCACAATGTATCGCCACCGCCACCACCGTAAATGATGTCATTACCGGCACCGCCGAACAGATCGTTGACAGCGGCGTTACCAATCAGCAGGTCATTGCCCGAACCGCCCAGCGCATTCTCCACAGTCACACCGTAAGCAATGGACACATTGCCCACCAGACCGCCAACATCGGAGAACGAACCTTCATTGAGGTTGATCTTCTGATTCTGGCTGAAGCCGGAGAAGTCCAGCGTGTCATTACCACCGCCATCCCACACCGAGAACACCACTTTGGAGGACGCCGAAGAGGCGCTGTAGAAATCGCGTTCGGCGTTGGAGTTGAAACCATAGGTGGTGTCATCGGCGCGGGTCGCGTAGTTGGCACCATAGAGTTTCTGCACCGCGACGATATCGTCCAACAATGGCGCCGAAGCGTACGCACCACTGCCGTCCTTGCTGAAATTCTGGTCGGTGTTGGCTTCGCTCCAGTAGCTCATCAGGCTGTAGCCGCGAGTGTCTTCGGCGTACTTGGCGTCGTTATAGGTCGGGTTGCCATTACCGGCGTTGTAGGCGCCCGGGTGCGACAGGCCGAGGGTATGGCCGATCTCGTGGGTCAGGGTCTGACGCCCGTAGTTGTTGGTGTCCGGCGTCTTGTTGACCTGATATTGATCGTTGATCAGGTACCACGACTGACCGTCATAGCTGCTGCCGCTCGGCAAGTAAGCGAACGCGGCGCCACCGGTGCTGACATCGTAGTTACCGAAGGTCATGTGGCCATCGCCGCCCTTGCCTTCGCTGAACGTGACGTTGGCGACATCGGCCCAGGATTGCATCGCCAGCACGGCTTGCGCCTTCTGCTGCGCGCTGAATTCGCTGAAGTTGCCCAGTTTCGCGTTGTAGTTCGCCGGTTTTTCAGTGAGGAAGTTGTAGCTGAGGTCGATCTTGCCATCAGCGTTCTTGTCGCCCCACGACAGGCCCTTGCGCAGGATTTCATCGGCGGCCTGATCGGCGGTGAACGACGGTTTACCGTTGACCAGCGCGCTGCCGCCCCGGTCGTAAAGATGGCTGAACGTGTCGACTTGGCTGAAGGCAGTGCTGGTGTTGGAAGAGGCTTGAAGCATGGTTTACGTCCTTGTTTCTGGGTAGTCAGTGTCCGACAGGCCACAGCGATCTACTGGCGAGATCGTCCTGTCACTCGCGTTTGCAAACGCGCCGACGCTGACACGGCGCAGACCCTTGGCGCTAATCAATTTCTCGATAGTGCGGCGCGGCGTCCCGGTTTTGACCGTCACTTGCGGCAATCCTTTTATCTGTATATCCATACAGATAAAAGTTGCCCCGGGCGCCAAGTCCGGCCATTCTGTGCACCTGTTCAGACCTTGATCGGCGATGGTGGATATGCGGCTGTACCTCTGTGAAAAACCTTCCCAGGCCAAAGACATTGCGGCCGTACTCGGTGCCAAGCGCCGGGGCGACGGCTGCTGGCTGGGAACGGACGTCACAGTCACCTGGTGCATCGGCCACTTGCTCGAAACCGCCCCGCCGGATGCCTACGACGCCCGTTACAAGCGCTGGGTGCTGGCCGATCTGCCGATCATTCCGGACAAATGGAAAATGACCGTCAAGCCACGCACCGCCAGCCAGTACAAAGCGGTCAAGCGCCTGCTCGGCGAGGCCAGCGAGCTGATCATCGCCACTGACGCCGACCGTGAGGGCGAAATGATCGCCCGGGAACTGGTCGAGCACTGTCGTTATCGCGGGCCGATCCGTCGTTTGTGGCTGTCGGCGCTCGACGAAGCATCGATCCGCAAGGCGTTGGCCGCGCTGAAGCCGGGGGCCGAGACCTTCAGCCTGTACCACTCGGCGCTGGGCCGCTCGCGGGCAGACTGGCTGATCGGCATGAACATGAGTCGGCTGTTCACCTTGCTCGGTCGTCAGTCGGGCTATCAAGGCGTATTGCCGGTGGGCCGAGTGCAAACGCCAACCCTGCGCCTGGTGGTGGATCGTGATCGCAGCATCGCCGACTTCGTACCGGTCGCCTATTGGGCGATCGATGTGCAACTGCTGCACAACGGCACACCATTCACCGCGCAATGGCGCGCGCCATCAGATGCCTGTGACGATCAGGATCGCTGCCTGAATCAGGCACTGGCGCAGCAAGCGGCCGCTGCACTCGGTAGCAGCGAGACCGCGCGGGTGGTCAAGTTGAAAACCGAACGCATGCGTGAAGTCGCGCCCCTGCCCTTCGACCTCGGCACCTTGCAGGAAGTCTGCTCGAAAAAGCTCGGCCTCGGCGCGCAGGAAACCCTCGACATCGCACAGGCGCTCTACGAAACCTACAAAGTCATCACTTACCCGCGCAGTGATTGCGGCTTTCTGCCGGTGAGCCAGCACAGCGAAGCGCCGGCGATTCTCGCGGCGCTGCGGCAGGCAGATCCGGGCCTTGAAGCATTGCAGGGCTTTCTCGAACCTCAGCGCAAGTCGCGCGCATGGAACGACGCCAAGGTCAGCGCCCACCACGGCATCATCCCCACCGCAGCGGCGAAAAACCTTGAGCGCCTCAGCGGCAAGCACCGTGCGGTGTATACGCTGATCCGTGCGCGCTACCTGGCGCAGTTTCTGCCCAATCATGAATACGATCGCACCCAAGCGGATTTCGACTGCGCCGGTGAAGCGTTGCGCGCGGTCGGCAAGCAGATCATCGAGCCGGGCTGGAAGCGCGCCCTGCCCGAGGCACTCGCAACCGCCAAAGGTCGCGAGGCGCCCGCACCGCAGACCTTGCCGACGCTGAACCAGGGCGTCGAATGCGCGGTGGCCGAGGTGCGGCTCAAGGATCTGTGGACACAACCACCGAAACCCTACACCGAAGGCGATCTGATCAAGGCGATGAAGAACGTGGCCAAACTGGTCGAAGATCCGTTGCTCAAACAGAAGCTCAAGGACACTACCGGGATTGGCACCGAAGCGACTCGTGCATCGATCATTCAGGGTCTGCTGGATCGTGGTTATCTGGTGAAAAACGGCAAGGCGCTGGCCGCGACGCCGGCGGCGTTCAGCCTGATCGACGCCGTACCCCGGGCGATTGCCGACCCCGGCACCACGGCGATCTGGGAACAGGCGCTGGACATGGTGCAGAGCGGCGAGATGAGCCTGGAAGAATTTGTCACCAAACAGGCGGCGTGGATGAGCAAGCAGGTGACACGCTGTTCCGCACTCAGCCTGACCATCAGCGGCCCGCCACCCGCCGGCAAAGCCGCCACACCGTGGAAGAAGAAACGCAAATCGACCCGCAGCAAAACCACGAGTACGACCAAACCTGTGGCGAGGGGGCAAGCCCCCTCGCCACAATAGGTTGAGTGCACAATAACGGCTTCGTCAGGTTAGTGAGTTAAGTCCCATGCCCACCATCGAACTGCACCCCGCGCAACGCGACGACCTCGACACCCTCGAGAACCTCATGCAGTTCTACATGCACGACTTCAGCCAATGGCTACCGCTGAAACTCGCCGAGCACGGCTTCTTTGCCATCCAGCCTAAACTCGACTACTGGCGCCACCCGAAGACCCAACCTTTTCTGATCCGCGTCGACAACGAACTTGCCGGGTTCGTGACCGTCGACAACGAGACCCACATCGACGGCGCCGACCACAACATCGGCTACTTCTTCATCGCGCGACGCTTTCGTGGCCAAGGCGTCGCGCAGTTTGTCGTCTCTGCCCTCTTGAGCCGCATCCCCGGTCAATGGCAGATTTTCCACATCGACGCCAACCTGCCGGCACAACGCTTCTGGGCCGGGCTGATCCCGCAATTGAGCGGCGGTGAATTCACCCGGCAGCAGCGCGAGGTAGACGGTTATCCGTGCACCTTCTACGCCCTGCGCGCACCTTTTTCCGTTGCCTGAACGGATCCTTTCTCATTCCAAAACAGCTTTGTCCGACAATATGTAGTGAACAAAAATAATCACTACAAAACCGTTGACGGCGTCGTTTTGCTTTTGCATGATGAAGACGTTCCCCGATCGGGAACACTGGCAACATGCTTGAGCAAACTCGTCTGACCGCCGAGTTGTTTTTTCCGGATACACGCTGCCCACAAGGCAGATTGAAGAAGCTGACCTGGCCTGAACGTCCAGTACAAGGACGAGAAGCGCTGGCGAAAATTCTCAAGACGCTTGTGGTCGACACTGAATATGTCGTCAAGGAGCCTCCCGGTTTTCGCTGCTTCTCCTCGTTGTGACGCTATTGCGTAGCAGTTATTCAACACGACTACATGCAACAGATGCATGACAACGTACTTCACACGGGCGAGCTCTTAATTCCTGGTTTCGGTGCCAGGGATCAACTAACCGATGGGCTACCTGTATTAGCGAATCAACTTTGAAAGATCACCAGACTGGTCAAGGGGCAAAATCATGAATCTGAACAATCAACCCACTATCGAAGAACTGGCTCGTATGTTCGCTGCGCAGAAAGACAGCCACGACAGCCATATTCTGTGGATCAGCAAATCGGGTCAGGTGCATATCGACTGCCTGGCGCCCCATGCTGGCGAAGAAGAATTCGAGCAGAACACCCAGAACCTGCTGGCCCGCCTGAAGATGTACCGTCGCGGCCACGGTTATGTTGGCAAGAAAGCGGCAGCCGACAGGGACTTCATCGGTAATGTTCTGCAAACGCTGAAACAGGCGTGGGATTCGATGCAGAACAACAATGAAGTTCGGGTGATTGATCGGTTCTGCTGAGTTAGTCATCAAATAATTGAAAGGCCTGCTTCCTTAAAGGAAGCAGGCCTTTTTTTGTTCGCATGCATTGATTTGGCGTGACTGGAATTGCAGCCCCTCACCCCAGCCCTCTCCCGAGGGAGAGGGAGCCGATCGAGTGATCTCAAGTCATCCGTCAACCCGGAACACCGAGTTGATTATGGATTCAGCAAAACTCTTTCAGGTCGGCGTATTACTCCAGCATCCCTCGGTCAGTCCCCTCTCACTCTGGGAGAGAGTTAGGGTGAGGCATCCCCCAGCCCAACACCATTTCAGCAAACGCGACCGCCGCCGAACTGTGATAATTATTGCGCCGCCGCAACAACGCCGCCCCACGCTGCGGTGCATCACTCTCCAGCTGCAACCGGCGCAACGCCCGATCCTCAGTCGCAATCGCCTGCGGCAACATCGTCGCCAGAGGCGAACAACGCACCACCTCCAGCAAGGTACTCACCGAGTTCACCTCTATCCGCACCTGCGGCGTAATCCCGTGCTGCCGAAAATACTCATCCACCGATAAACGCGTAATGAAGTCCGGCGCCAACAGAGCAAAGTCCAGTGCAGCGATATCTTCCGGCGTCAGCACTGAGCGACTGTCATACAGCGGATGCTCGCGCCCGACCATGATCCCCAAGGTTTCGGTAAACGCCGGAATACACTCGATCTCCGGGTTACGCACCGGTGTAAAGGCAATCGCAACATCCAGCGAGTCATCCGCCAGCCCCGCTTCAATGTCGTCCATCGACAACTCGAAAATCTGCAGATGAATCCCCGGATACCGCGCCGCAAAGTCGCGCACCAACGGCCCGACCAGATACGCCATGAACGTCGGCGTCATCGCCAGCCGCAACGTCCCGCGAGACAGATCCTTGACGTCATGCAGCGCGCGTTTACCCGCCTCCAGTTCCACCAGCACCCGGCGCGCGCATTCGATGTAAGCCTCGCCGGCATCGGTGGGTTTGACCGTGCGCGAGGTGCGATCAAACAGATTCACACCGAGGGACTCTTCCAGTTGGCGGATCTGTTGCGACAAGGTCGGCTGCGACACATGCAGCGCCTCGGCAGCACGGGTGAAGCCGCCGTGATCGGCAACGGCCAGCAGATAACGCAAATGTCGCAGCAGCATGGGGCACACCATCTATAGGCAGAACTTATGTGAAGCATTGTATATCGGTCTTGGACGCTATGGATCAATCGGCAGAAGATTGCTCCCACACAGCAAGCCAACCCTGAAAGGAGTGACACCATGCAACAGTCCCACGCCTACAACGACACCAGCCTGGCCCTGACCACCCGCGTTCTCGACGCCAAGGCACGCAAAGATCTGTCGTGGCAGGATCTTGCCGACGGCACCGGCCTCAGCCTGGCGTACGTCACCGCCGCTCTGCTCGGCCAGCATCCGCTGCCGGAAAATGCCGCCCAAGTGGTCGGCGACAAGCTGGAACTGAGCGTTGAAGACGTCGCGGCGATGCAGATCATCCCCCTGCGTGGCAGCCTCAGCGGCGTACCGACCGACCCGACCATCTACCGCTTCCACGAGATGATCCAGATCTACGGCACCACGCTCAAAGCATTGGTTCACGAGCAGTTCGGCGATGGCATCATCAGCGCGATCAACTTCAAACTCGACATCAAGAAAGTCGAAGACCCGGAAGGTGGTTCCCGCGCCGTGGTCACCCTCGACGGCAAATTCCTGCCGCTGCGTCCGTTCTGATCCGCACCGGCCCGCACCGTGCGTGCGGGCCAACCCACCTCGAATGGCTACCCGTCACCCAATACATCTGGAGGCTGCCCCATGCAAAAAATCCTGTTGACCCTGGCCCTGCTCGGCGGTTTTTGCGCCCAGGCATTTGCCGCCGACGAGGCCGTCGCCTACCGCTACGGCATGCAACTGGATATCGCCCAAGTGCTGAGCATTACCCCGGTTGCCGAGGTGTGTGGCGTGGTGCCGGTCGAGATGACGTATCTGGACAGCAACGGCGGCAAACACATTCTTCAATACAGCGAATTCGGCAGCGGTTGCTCAAACTAAGAGGACAACACCATGAAAAACCTGATTGATGGCTTCCTGAAATTCCAGAACGAAGCGTTCCCGCAACGCACCGAACTGTTCAAACACCTGGCGACGACGCAACAGCCCGGCACCTTGTTCATCACCTGTTCCGACAGCCGTGTGGTGCCGGAATTGCTGACTCAACAAGAGCCCGGCGAGCTGTTCGTGATTCGTAACGCCGGTAATATCGTGCCGTCGTACAGCCCGCATCCAGGCGGGGTTTCGGCGACAGTAGAATATGCAGTGGCGGTGCTCGGGGTGACTGACATCGTGATCTGCGGGCATTCGGACTGCGGCGCAATGACCGCGATTGCCAAGTGCAAATGCATGGATCACCTGCCCGCCGTCAGCGGTTGGCTGCAGCATGCCGAGTCGGCAAAAGTGGTGAATGAAGCGCGAACGCATGCCAGTGACGCGGCGAAATTGAGCTCGATGGTGCGCGAGAACGTGATCGCGCAACTGGCGAATATCCAGACTCATCCGAGTGTGCGTCTGGCGCAGGAAAAAGGCCTGCTGAACCTGCATGGCTGGGTGTATGACATCGAGACCGGCTCGATCGATGCGCTGTCCTCGGACCGCCGAACGTTTGTGCCGCTGGCCGAACAACCGGCGACTTGCGCGATTCATGCCCAAACCACCCACGCTGCCTGAGCAATTGAGCGTTCCCACGCTCTGCGTGGGAATGCCTCAGGGGACGCTCTGCGTCCAGTGACGCGGAGCGTCACGGGCTGCGTTCCCACGCTGGAGCGTGGGAACGATCACCAAATGCGGCATCAGCGTTTTACCGTGAGGTCTACTTGAGTCATGCGGCTACGAACAGTGAACACGCCATCACCCGACAAGATCGCACTGCGCGCAAACAAGCGCCCACTCTCCCAGTTCGAAAGGCCCAGTTCCGGCTTGTTCAGCGCGTACTGGCCGTCGACCCAACGGGTGATGCCGTTGCCCACGAACGGCGCATTCACCGCGTTGTAAAAGCGCTCCTGCACCTGCGCATCTTCACTGATCAACGACACGGTGAACTGCGGGCTATGGCGGTTGAACAGCGCAATCGCCTGGTCCAGGTCATCGACGATCATCAGGCTGACTTCGGGGGTTTCCTCCCATTCCCACTCGCGACCTAGATCGGCTTCCGCCAATGCCTCGGCCAACGCCTCAGTCTGATAACCCTCGGCGCGATACACCTCGACCGTCGCGTTCTGCCACTCAGCCGGCAGATAACCTTCACTGCCCTCGACGATGTGCAATTTGCAGCCTTGCCCACGCGCGATGCCGGCCTGCTGCAATGCACCGAGAAACAACGGCAGCAATTCAACCGCACGCTCGCGCTGAATCAGGCAAACGTTCAGCGTGTTGCAGACTTTGCGATCCAGCGAGTTACGCACCACCGCCGCAAAGCGTGTGGCATCGGCAGCACGATCGGCAATCAGCCACGCGCCACCCGTACCGTGCAGGCTGACGGCGGTGCCGGCCTGCTGGGCGATGCTGCCGAGTTGACTGACCGCACGCCCCGAACCGCGCGCCACCGCCAGCGACAGACGTCGGTCGGCGAACATCGCCCAGCCGGCCGCATGATTGACGCTTTCCACTAACGACACCGCACCGGCCGGCAAACCGGCATCGGCCAGCGCCGGGTTCAAGGCATGAGTAACGATGGCTTGCGCAGTGCCCAAAGCATCGCTGCCAATGCGCAACACCGCGGTGTTGCCGGTGCGCAGGACCCCGGCGGCATCGGCGAATACGTTCGGCCGCCCTTCGAAGACAAAGGCGACGATGCCCAACGGCGAGACGACTTGCTCGACCTTCCAGCCATCGTGTTCGACGCTGCTGATGACTTTGCCCCGGGTCGGCGCGGCATCACGCCAGGCGCGCAGGCCGGCGATCATGTCGTTGCGCATGCGCTCATCGGCGAGCAAGCGGGTGGTCGAGCGACCACGCGCCTTGGCCCGTTCGATATCGGCAAGGTTGGCCGAGGCAATGTTCGCCCAGCACTGCGGGGTCTCAAGGCGTTGTGCGAACAGGTCGAAAAATTGGCTGATCGCTTCATCCGAGACCGTCGACAACGCGGTAAACGCCGCTGCCGCACGCTCGATTGCCACCGCCGCTGCTTGCTGATCAGCCACCGGAATCAGCAACAACTCGCCGCTCACCTGCTCCACCAGCAGGTGGTCACCGGGCTGAAAACGCGCGGCCAGTTCGGGGCTGACCACGGTGACGCGGTTACCGGCGAAAGGGATCGGCGTGCCAGCGACGAGACGTTCGAGTGCAAGAGACATTAAGCGGATTCACCATGCAAAGGGCGGCCGGAAAATGTAGCGGATTACTCGATGAAATACACCTCTTCAAACACTAAAGAAACCTGTGGGAGCTGGCTTGCCAGCGATAGCGGTGGTTCAGTCAAATTTATTGTGACTGACAGGACCTCATCGCTGGCAAGCCGGCTCCCACAGGGTTTGGGGTGTTTGGCGGATCAGGTCAGAAGACCGACCAGCCGATCCGCGAGCTGAGCATCTCCAGCGCCGCCATCCCTGCCAGCGAGTTACCGGCGGCATTCAGTTCCGGCGACCACACGCACACGGTGAACTGCCCCGGCACCACTGCAACAATCCCGCCACCGACGCCACTCTTGCCCGGCAGCCCGACGCGGTAGGCAAAGTTGCCCGCCTCGTCATACAGGCCGCTGGTGGCCATGATCGAATTGACCTGCTGGGTCTGGCGCCGCGTCAGAACCTGCTCGCCGCTGTGCTTGCAATAACCGTCGTTGGCCAAAAAGCAGAAGGCCCGCGCCAGGTCAATGCAGTTCATCCGTAAGGCGCAGTGGCTGAAGTAACTGCGCAACACCGCCTCGACGTCATTGTGGAAATTGCCGAACGACTGCATCAGATACGCCATCGCCGCGTTGCGCGCGCGGTGCTGGTATTCGGAGTCGGCGACTTTGCCGTCGATCATGATCTGCGGGTTGCCGGACAGGCGTCGGACAAAGTCGCGCATCGACAGAGTCGGTGCGGCGAAGCGTGATTGATTGATGTCGCAGATCACCAGCGCGCCGGCGTTGATGAATGGATTACGCGGCCGACCGCGCTCGAACTCCAGCTGCACCAGCGAGTTGAACGGCTGGCCGGAAGGCTCGTGACCGAGGCGCTCCCAGATCGCCTCGCCGGAATGATCGATGGCCTGCACCAGGCTGAACACCTTGGAAATACTCTGCACCGAGAACGGCGTTTCGGCGTCACCGGCGCAGTACATCTCGCCGTCGTTGCCGTACACGGCGATGCCCAGTTGATTGGCCGGCACGGTGCCGAGGGCGGGAATGTAGTCAGCCACTTTGCCCTGCCCGATCAGGGGCCGGACAGCGTCAAGGATCTCGTTCAACAGCGCTTGCATGCCGGGTTCCGAAGTCTCGCCCCATGGGATCGCGGGGACACTGGGGCTAGACGCTGCGCAACAGAATCGCATCACACAGGCTGACACATTGCTCCCCTGTAGGAAGCGTGTGTATTGCAATGTATACGGCGACCGCGCAGACACACCAGGCGTGGAAAGCCGACCGCCGGCGACACATCGCCGATACACCGCGACGCTGAAATACCCCGGTCGAAATCACTTCCCCCCCTCGCACCGGAGAACTCCCATGCTCACCCTCAAAACCCTGCACCTGCACCTCGACCGCGCCGGACTCTGGCTCGCGCCATTGACCTTGCGGCTATTCATCGCCTGGGAGTTTTTCGAGTCAGGCCTGGAGAAATTCAACGGCCAGAACTGGTTCGAAGATATTCAGGACAAGTTCCCGTTCCCCTTCGATCACCTGCCGGCGACGCTGAACTGGGAGCTGTCGATGTGGGTAGAGCTGATCGGCGCACTGGCGATTCTGCTCGGCTTCGGTACGCGTATTTCCGCGCTGGCGCTGATCGTGGTGACCGTCGTTGCCACCGCCGCCGTGCACTGGCCGGCCGACTGGTCGAGCCTCAGCGAGCTGGCGCAGGGTTACGCCATCACCAACAAAGGCTTCGGCAACTTCAAGCTGCCGGCGATCTATCTGGCCGCGCTGCTGCCACTGGTGTTTGCCGGAGCCGGTCGTTTGAGTGTCGATGCGGCGCTGGCCAGTCGCTTCTGGCAGCGCCGCCTGCGCTGAGGGTCAGTGCGCGCCGTCGAGACCCGCCAGCAACGCGCTGTCGCGGCTGTAGATATCGGGTGCATAGCGCACGTGGCCATCGCTGCCGACTTGCGCAGTCCAGTAGGTCATCAGGATCGGCACCGGCGCAGACAAGCGGAATTCATGCGTGGTGCCGGTCGCCAAGAGTGTTTCAGTGCGGGCCTTTTCTGCCGGGCTGAGCAGCAGGTCACGCAGTTGCATCGGATGCTCGACCCGCACGCAACCGGAGCTGAACGCCCGTGGGCCTTTGTCGAACAACGCCTTGCTCGGCGTGTCATGCAGGTACACCGAAAACGGGTTGGGGAAGCGAATGACCATTTGCCCCAGCGGATTGCGCGGCCCGGCGTCCTGGCGCAGGAGGATGTTGCCGGGGTTGTCCCAGTCGATGTCCGCAGCCGCCAATGGCTGGCCGTTGGCGTCGAGCACCTGCAGGTTCTGGCGACTGAGGAAGGTCTGGTCCTTGCGGATCGCCGGCAGCTTGTCTTCTTTCCAGATGGTCGGCGGCACGGTCCAGGTCGGATTCAAGGTCAGCCGGGTGACGCGGGATTTCAGCAGTGGCGTCTGGCGTTCGGCACGACCGACCTGGGTGCGGGTCTGCCACACCGCCTGGCCGCCCTGATACAGGGTCAGTTCGGCGGCGGCGACGTTGACCAGCAAACCATCGGGTTCCATGTCCTGGGCCATCCAGCGAAAACGCTCGAGGTTGACCCGCAGTTGTTCGCGGCGCGTTAACGGGCTGATGTTGAGTTCGGCAATCGTCCCCGGCCCGACCACGCCGTCAGCCTGCAACGAATGGTTGGCCTGAAAACTCTTCACCGCCTCCACCAGTACGCCTTCGTAGGCGTTGCCGGGTGTGCCGACGGCATGCGTCAGGTAGCCTTCGTTGAACAAGCGCTGGGCCAGTTCCGGCACGCGTTTGTCTTCCATCGCCGGGCGCAGCAACGGCCCGTTACCGACTGACTGCCATTGCGGCAAGGCTTTCAGGCGTTGCGCGGCATACAGGTGGCGAAGGCTCTGGTACTGCGCCAGACGTGGCCGGGCGAGGTCAAACGCCGCCGGGATGTCGTGCATGCCCGGCACGGCAATCGCCAACAATTCCGCCTGACGGTCACGCGGGGTGTCGTCGGCATGCCACAGCGGTTCGAAATGCGATTGCAGCAGGCGCCCGTAATGCAGATCCTGCAGGGCTTGCAGGTAGTAGCGACTGATGTCGATATCAGCGCACAACTCACCGTCCTGCGGTGCGCTTGGCGCAACCGGATAGCGTTTCGGATTTAGACCATCGTCAGCCAACAACTGCAATTGCGCCTGCAACGTCTGCAATCGTCCGGACTCGCTGGCCCACACCGGCATCCAGTCCTGCTGCTCATAGAAACCCTGCAACTGCGACAGCGCCGGGCCGTTCAGATGCGCAGCAATCGCCGGGCATGACTGCGGCAGGCTGATCAGCACCGCCTGCAACGGACTTTGCGGCTCGACGGGCATTTCCGCCGGCGGCGTTGGCAGCGTTTGCAGGGGCGTCAGCGGCTCATCGGCACAAGCGACAAACGGCGCAGCGATCAGGCAAATGCTCAAGTAGCATGCGTACTTTTTGAACAACTGCTTTACTCCAATCCATGGCCGTCTCGATGACGGTCAACCTTACATCAGGTGCGCTGAACAGTCAGGCTCGATCAACGGGCTTGCCGGTAACGACTGGGAGTCAGGAGCCAAGTGCCAAACAAGTAGCAAGTGAGGACACTTTATAAATGTTGACGTTTTTGCGCCGACTTCTGCTGACCACCGCGACCCTCGTCGCCGTGACCAGTCCAGCATTTGCCGCCGGCAAGCCATCGCCGGTTCTCTTCAACAGCCTCGCGCACGCCGCGCCAGAACTCAATCCCCAGGCGCTGAAAGGTGCGCTGAACGCCATGCAATGTGCGGTCAACAACGGTGCAAAACCGTCGCGCCACCTGGCAATCATCGATTACTCGCAACCGTCGACCGAGCGCCGCTTGTGGATTTTCGACCTGAGCAAACAGAAGTTGGTTCTACGCGATCTGGTCGCCCACGGTTCCAACTCCGGGGAAAACTTCGCCACGCAGTTCTCCAACCGTGAAGGCAGTTACCAGTCCAGCCTTGGCTTGTTCCGCACCCAGGAAAGCTACGAAGGCACCCACGGTTATTCGTTGCGCATGGACGGCCTTGAGCCGGGCTTCAACGACATGGCCCGCGACCGCGCCATCGTCATCCACGCCGCCAGTTACGTGAACCCGTTGTGGAGCAAGCGTCAGGGCCGCATCGGTCGCAGCCAGGGCTGCCCGGCGGTACGACCGCAGATTGCCAGGCAAGTGATCGACCGCCTGAAGAATGGCCAGTTCATGTTCTCGTGGTACCCCGATCAACGCTGGCTGAAGTCCTCGCCGTACCTCAATTGCCAGCCGCAACAGGTGGCGAGCATCCTCAATACCCACGCCAGCTGACCCGCATTACCTGCCCCCCGTAAATGTCGGGACTGAAACCCAACCTGTAGGAGCTGCCGAAGGCTGCGATCTCTTGATCTTGCCTGTAAAAAACAAGATCAACAGATCGCAGCCTTCGGCAGCTCCAGGGGGTGGTTTTGATTACAGTTTTGTCATTCAGCTGTCGGTTTGCCGTGCGGATCGCTCGGTAGCCTGATGTTGTCCCGGCGCCAATGCCGATCAACTCCGACCACTGAGTGACTGATCATGAAAACCCTTCTGCTCGCCATCACCGCCCTCCTCGCCACCGGTTCTGCTTTCGCTGCGAACATGCCCGACACCGCCGTGATTCATGACAAGAGTGGCTTCTACGTCAATCTGGATGTCGACAAAGTCCTCGCAAGCACCGATATTTCACAGGCGTGCGGCGTGGTGCCGGCGCAATTGAATTACCTCGACCATCAGGGTCGCGAGCATGTGCTGAACTATGAAGTACAAGGCAGCGGCTGCATCAATGACCATTGAGGCTGATCGATGAATATTCTGGTTGTCGAAGACGAACCCAAAGCGGGCAATTACCTGCTCAACGGTTTGCAGGAACTGGGCTACAGCGTCAGCCTCGCGCGCAATGGCGCCGACGGCCTGCACCTAGCGCTGGAGCACAGCTTCGACGTGATCGTGCTGGATGTGATGATGCCGAAAATGGATGGCTGGGAAGTGCTGCGCCGGCTGCGCAAGGAAGCCGACACGCCGGTGCTGTTCCTCACGGCTCGCGATGACATCGCCGACCGCGTCAAAGGCCTGGAGCTGGGCGCCGACGACTACCTGATCAAGCCGTTTTCGTTTGCCGAACTGGTGGCGCGCCTGCGCACCCTGACCCGGCGCGGGCCGATTCATGAAGACGAACAATTGCAAGTCGCCGACCTGCAGATCGACGTACTGAAACGCCGCGTCACGCGCGCTGGGGTGCGCATCGCCCTGACCAACAAGGAGTTTGCGCTGTTGCAATTGTTCGCCACGCACACCGGGCAAGTGCTGGCGCGCTCGTTGATTGCCTCACGGGTATGGGACATGAATTTCGACAGCGACACCAACGTGGTCGATGTCGCCGTGCGCCGCTTGCGGGCGAAAATCGACGACCCGTTCCAGCTTAAGCTGATCCACAGCGTGCGCGGTATCGGCTACCGCTTCGACACGCAAGCATGAGCACAAATCGCCCATATTCGCTGACCTTACGCCTGGCGCTGGTGTTCGCTCTGCTCGCCTTCGGGTCGCTGGCCGGCCTCGGCGCGGCACTGTACAGCGAGCTGGAAGAGCAACTGATTCGGCGCGATGACATTTCGCTGGTCAGCCGCGTCGATCAATTGCGCACGTTCCTCAACGACAGCAACACCCTTGAGCTGATCAAGAACAAACCGGCGCTGTTCCAGAACATGCTCGGCAACCGCGAAGCGCTGCTGACCATCGGCGCACCGGGGCAACCGCCGCTGCTGGTGGTCAACCCGGGCAATCTGGCCACGCCGACGTTGCCGGCGGTGCCCATCGATCAGGCGATGACGTTGAAGGACGTGCAGCATCTGCCGAGCGTCGCCGGCGTGCCGTTTTCGGCGGTGGCGGCGCGGATTGATTCCGGCGATCTGGGCAATCTGCAAGTCACCACCGGGCGCCTGATGAGCGAGCGCACGGCGATGCTCGCCAATTACCGCCTGAGTGTTTATGGCCTCGCGTCATTGGCAGCGCTGGTGTTGGCGCTGATCGGTTGCCTGTTGGTGTATCGGGGTTTGCTGCCGTTGCGGCGCCTGGCCAGACATGCGCATGGCATCGGTGTCGGCAACCTCGGCGAGCGCCTCGACAGCCACGGCGCACCGCGCGAATTACTGCCGATGATCGAGGCGTTCAACGCCATGCTCGATCGCCTCGCCAAAGGCTTTGCGCAGTTGAGCCAGGTCTCGACCGACATGGCCCATGAACTGCGTACGCCAATCAATAATCTGCTCGGCGAAACCCAGGTCGCGCTGCATCAGAACCGCAGCATCGAGGCCTACCAGCAGTTGCTCGCCTCCAACGTCGAAGAATTGGAACGGCTGACGCGGATGCTCGACAACATGCTGTTTCTGGCGCGCACCGACCCGGCCAGTGCCCTGAGCCAGCGTCAGGAGCTGGACGCGGCGGATGAGATGCAGCGCATCGCCGATTACTTTGAAGGCCTGGCGGCGGATGTCGGCGTGTGCATCGAGGCGCGTGGCAGCGGCGTGATTTGGGCCGAACCGATGCTGTTGCGGCGGGCGCTGGCCAATCTGTGCGCGAATGCGATCAAGTACGGCGCAGCGGATTCGACGGTGCAGGTGGAAGCGATTGCCGAAGTGGATGGCAGTTATCTGCGGGTGCGCAATCAGGGTGCGACGATTGCACCTGAGCATCTGGCGCGACTGTTCGAGCGCTTCTACCGCGTCGACCAGTCCCGCGAACGCTCGGCGCAATCCAATGGTCTGGGCCTGTCGATCGTCGCGACCATCATGCAACTGCATCAGGGCCGTTATAGCGCAAGCAGTGAGGATGGCGAGACCTGCTTCGAACTCTACTTCCCCGCCCGCCAAGCATCGTCATTGACTGTGAAACCGCCATCGCTGGCAAGCCAGCTCCCACAATGAGTGATGCTGAGCCTGAATCTTTGGCCAGCTCAAACCCCCGTGGGAGCAGGGGCTTGCTCGCGAAAACGCAGTGTCAGTCACCAGCGATGCTGGCTTTGCCGGCCTCTTCGCGAGCAGGCTCGCTCCTATTGTTGAACGGCGCTCGGCTGATGATCAACGCCATGAGCATCAACGCCACCGCGACGCCAAAGGTAATGTGCAAACCACTGGCGATGGCGCTTGCGGGCGCCTGCGTCGGATCCCCCGCCGCCAGCGCAAACACCGCGCCCATCACCGCCGCGCCGGTGATCAAGCCGAGGTTGCGCGCCAGCCCGAGCATCGCCGACACCACGCCACGCTGATCCTGACCGACGCAAGCCATCAACCCGGTGTTGTTGGCCGCCTGAAACAACGCATAACTGACGGCGACCAACGCGATCGACAACAAATACCCCGACAGCCCCAGACTCATCGGCAGGAGCGCCAACAAACCGCAACCACAGGCCATCGCAAGCAACGCGCCCGGCACGATCCGTCGCGCACCGAAGCGATCCACCAGACGTCCGGCCGGCACCCCGCCAAACGCAGACAACAAAGGCCCGACCGACAACGCCAAGCCAACCACGGCACTGCTCAGTCCCAACCCGCGACTGAGGTAAAACGGGCCGACCACCAGCGTGGTCATCATCACGGTCGTCACCAGCAAGGTCAGCGCCAGGCTGCTGCTCAATCGACGGTCGCTGAACAGCGCCAAGCGAATCAGCGGCGCCTTGGCCCTCTTCTCGACCACAAGGAACAACCCCGCGCCGCCCAGGCTGGCCAGCAGCAACGGCAGCGTGAAACCTTCAAGCGTCATCGCCAGCGCATAGGCCGCCAGCGTCAATACCAGCACCGCACTGCCAGGATAATCAAACGCGACACGCGGCCCCGTTGGCCGATCCGCCGGCAGATAGCGATACACCAACCACGCATTGAGCAAACCCAATGGCACGTTGAGGAGAAAAATCGCCTGCCAGCCGACATGGGCCATCAACAGTCCACCCAGCGATGGCCCGAGGGTGGTGCCGGTGGCTGACATCGTCGCCAGCAAACCCATCGCGCTGCCCGCCCGCGCCTTGGGCACCGCATCGGCGACCAACGCCATCGTCAAGGCAAACATGATCGCCGCACCGACGCCCTGCACTGCCCGTGCGCCGATCAGCCAGGCAAGTCCCGGGGCCAATGCGCAGGCCAACGAAGCGCTGGTGAAAATGCCGATCCCGGTCAACAACAAGCGACGCCGACCGAAGCCATCACCGAGACGCCCGACGCTGACAATCAATGTGGTGATCGCCAGCAGATAGGCGAGCACGATCCATTGCACTTGTTGAAACGTCGCATCGAACGCCGCCGCGAGGATCGGCAAGCCGGCGTTGGCGATGCTGGTGTCCAGTGACGGCATCAACATCGACAGGGCCAGACTGGTCAGCGCCCATCGGGCGGGAGTGCTTAGAGATTCTCGAGGCATGGCGGGCTCGCAGTGCAAAGGTCAATCGCCATAGCCTGAGCCTCGACAACACACGGCGCAAGACGCATGCTTTGCACTCGATACCTGCATGGAACGCCATGTCATGAGCGCGCCTGACCTCAACCTGCTGATCACCCTCGACGTATTGCTGCGCGAAGGCAGCGTCGCCCGCGCCGCGAAATGCCTGCGGCTTAGCCCGTCGGCCATGAGCCGCGCCCTCGCCCGGCTGCGCGAAACCACCGGCGATCCGTTACTGGTGCGAGCCGGACGAGGCCTGGTGCCGACGCCGCGCGCACTGGAGTTGCGCGAACGGGTCAGTCATCTGGTGCAGGAGGCCGAGGCGGTTCTGCGGCCGGCCGAAGTGCTTGATCCGGGCCGATTGCAACGCACCTTCACCCTGCGCAACACCGACGGTTTTGTCGAAACCTTTGCCGCCGCCCTGCTCGCGCGCATCGGCGAAGAAGCGCCGGGTGTACGCCTGCGTTTTGTGCAAAAGGCCGACAAGGACAGCACGCCGCTGCGCGAAGGCCGCGTCGATCTGGAAACCGGCGTGGTCGACGACAGCACCGACCCGACGCTGCACAGCCGCATCCTGTTTCAGGATCAGTGGATCGGTGTGGTACGCGAGGGGCATCCGTTGAGCGCGGGAAAAATCACCAGCAAGCGCTTTGCCGGCGGCGAGCACATTCTCATTTCACGACGCGGCCGCAGCAGCGGCCCTGTGGACGAAGCGCTGCTTGCGCTCGGACTGACGCGAGACATCGTCACCTCATTTGGCGGTTTCTCGGCGGCGCTGACGCTGGTGCGGGAGTCAGACCTGATCGCGACCGTTCCGCAACGTCACACCAGCAAACTGCGCACCGGCCTGCACAGTTTTACCCTGCCATTCGAGATGCCGGACATCAGCGTGTCGATGCTTTGGCACCCGCGCATGGACACCGATCCGGCGCATCGCTGGTTGCGCGAGTGTGTGCGGCAAGTCTGCGCCTAACGCGCGTCGCCACCGGCCGGTTTGTAAAAGAGGAATTTTTTCGTTTCGGCGGTCTTGGTGTATTCCTTGGCCCAACTCGGATGAACGTTGCGGTCGTGGAAATACAGTGCGCCATGGGTGCGATCCGGGAGCTGCCGGTTCAAGGCCTTGCCGGCGATTTCCTTGGCCAGCGCGTACTCGGCGTCTTCCTTGACCTGATCGGGCTTGCCATCGCACCACCAGGAAAACTGGCAGCTCTTGGTTTCCGAACCCTGCTTGACCACCTCGCAAACGGTGCCGGGGAAACCGTCGTGGCCGAGGCGATTCATCACCACGTTGGCCACGGCCTCCATTTCCGGAGTGTCCTTGCCTTTGGCTTCCCAGTAGATACTCCGTGCCAGACACGTGATCGGATCGTCCAGCGGTGCAGTGCCTGCCGGGTCGACGGCTTGCACTTCGGTGGGCGTGATGGCCTCGGATTTTGGTGCCGGGGCGGCACTGACTTTGTCCGCGGCTTTCTCTTCCAGCACCTGGGCTTTCTCTTCGGCCTTGGCTTTGACCGGGGCCTGATCGGTGGCCCAGACTGCGCCTGCCAACAGGGTGAATACGAGACAACCCGCCCAGCCTTTCAATCCCATGTCGTTTCTTCCGGCAGCGCCCGCATCGGGCAAGGTGTTGCGTGGGTGAGACGCCCGGCTCCCGGGGTCTTCGCTGAGTGTAGACGGCAAACTGCCAGATAAAGTTGCGCAGAAAAAAACACTCGGATGAAGAAAAAGACATTGCACCCACCGGGGGCCTTTCGCGCATCATGGGCGCATTCAGCTCAAGGGAGATTTCCATGCGCTTCATGCCATTCGTTTTGCGTTGTGCCGCGTTGTCCGCAGGCGTGTTGTTGGCCATTCCGGCCATGGCCGGCGATGAGTCGCAACTGATCGAATCGATCAACAGCTATCGCAGCCAGCCGCAGCGTTGCGGCACTCAGGCGTCGAATGAACTGCCACCGCTGTCGGCCGATCCCCGGCTGAGACTTCGCGCCACCGGTGCCGTCGATCTGCAGCAAGCCATGGCCAGCGCGAGCTATCCGATGGTCAATGTGCAGGCGATCACCCTTAACGGTCCGCGCGATGCGGCGTCGGCGATGCAGGCAATCAAGGAAAGCTTCTGTCAGGTGGTGCTCGATCCGCAGTTTGTCGATGTCGGTGTCAGCCGCGACGACCGTGACTGGCGCATCGTGTTGGCGCGACCGCTGCTGTCGGCCAGACTTGGTGATGGGCAAAGTGAAGGGCAAAAGCTGCTGAGTGAACTCAACGTCGCCCGCAGTCAGGCGCGTCAGTGCGGCGGTCAGGCATTTGCCGCTGCTGCACCGCTGGCCTGGAATGCGACCTTGGGCACGATCTCTCAGGATCACAGCCGCGACATGGCCAACAACAATTATTTCGACCACAAGGACCGCGACGGCCGCACCCCGGGCGACCGCGCGGAGCTCGCCGGCTACAGCGGCCAACTGGTCGGCGAAAACATCGCCGCCGGGCAAGACACCGTGCACAAGGTCGTCGAAGGCTGGCTCGCCAGCCCCGGCCACTGCGCCAACCTGATGAACCCGCAATACAAGGAACTCGGCGCCGCCTACGCGACCGATCCGAAAAGCAGCGCCGGCATCTACTGGACCGCGATGTTCGGCGCGCAATAACTCTCTGTAGGAGTGAGCCTGCTCGCGATGAGGCCGGCCCAGACAACATCGCCATCGACTGACCCACCGCCATCGCGAGCAGGCTCACTCCTACAATGATCGGTGCAAACCCATCATCTCTGTCCGACACAAAACCCTGTGGGAGCTGGCTTGCCAGCGATGAGCCCCCCCCCTTCAGCATTGATGTCGACGCCCCACCGCCATCGCTGACAAGCCCGCTCCCACAGTGAATTAGAGGTGAATGGAGGGTTGGGGCATTGCCGAAATCGAAGGTGGGAGTGGGAGTGGGCTTGCTCACGAAAGGGCCGGCATATTCACCATCGATTTCGCTTTCGAGGCAAAGAATTTCATCATCGACGGGATCAATCAGCCGGTCATTAACAGTGATTGGACGGCATTGAAAGTTGCTCATAACCTGCGCTGACCAAACTCCTCAAAGTCCGTCGCGCTATTGGCGGCTGGCCGAGGCGCCGGAGATTCGCCTGGGTTTTATCTCCCCGCACAGCCACAATTTTTGCGGCACCTGCAACCGCCTGCGCCTCACCGTCGAAGGGCGCCTGCTACTGTGTCTGGGTAACGAGCATTCGGTGGATTTGAAAGCCGTATTGCGCGCCTATCCGGGGCAACCGCAACGGCTGGAGAAAGCCATCATCGATGGCAACGAAACTCAAGCCGTATTGACATAATTTCGAAGTGAACGACGATGTCCAGGTCGTGCGCTTCATGAATATGACCGGCGGCTGATCCGCCATCTCCATGGGTATCGGAACCGCACAACATGATCATCAGGCCCAAGGTCAATCAGTTCGCCATTCTCTTCACCCTCAAGGGTTCGATCGCCAAACGCATCGCCCTGCGCACGCTGATGGTGACTCTGCTGGCTTCGGCCATCGTGCTGGTGGAAATCCTCCATCCGAGCAACTTCACCAAGGTCAACGCGACGCCGTTTACCTTGCTCGGTTTGTCGTTGTCGATCTTCATGAATTTTCGCAACAACGCCTGTTATGACCGCTGGTACGAGGCGCGCAAAGCGTGGGGCGAGGTGATCGTGCACATTCGCTCGGTGATTCGCGAAACCCATGTGATTCGTGAGTCGGTTGCGCGCAAGCCGTTGTTGCTTAATCTGTGCGGTTTCGCCCATGCGCTGAACGCGCGGTTGCGCAAGGAAAGCGAGGCGGACGCGAGCAGCCAGTGGGTCACGCCGAAACCCGATCCGCAGACGCCGGACTACAGCGGACGGATCCTGCAAACGGTCGGCCAGCAGTGTTCCGATCTGCATCAAAACGGCGAGTTGAGCGAGTGGCGCTACATGCTGCTGGCCAACCATCTGACCAGCCTGACCCAAGCGCAAGCGGTGTGCGAACGAATCAAAACCACGCCGCTGCCGTTTCCATACACGCTGCTGTTGCACCGGACGATTTATCTGTTTTGCATCCTGCTACCGTTCGCCATGGCCGAACCGCTGGGCTGGCTGACGCCGCTGTTTACGGCGATTGTCAGCTACACGTTTTTTGGCCTGGATGCGATTGCCGACGAGCTGGAAGACCCCTTCGGCCGCGACGAAAACGACCTGCCGACCGATGCGCTGGTGCGCACCATCGAACGCGACATCCTCGCCGAACTTGGCGCCGAAGTACCGCCGGCGCTGAAGCCGGTGGACTATGTCCTGAGCTGATCTCCTTTCCCCACTGTGGCTTGCAAGTGGATCTCTGTCTCGACCCAAAACCACTGTAGGAGTGAGCCTGCTCGCGATGGTGGTGGATCAGCAACGGGCATGTCGGCGGGTCTGGCGCTATCGCGAGCAGGCTCACTCCTACAGGGTCTGTGTACACCGCCGAATTACGAACACCACAAAACATTGTGGGAGCTGGCTTGCCAGCGATGAGGCCGTGTCAGCCAGCATCAATTTCAGCTGACCGACCGCCATCGCTGGCAAGCCAGCTCCCACAGGTTTTGCATTCATGCGGAGGTCAGAACAGTTCGTTGAAGGGGATGAAGCGCAGCGGGTCGCCGTGGTTGTGCGTGCTGTTTTCGGGGACTTCTACCAGGCCGTCGGCCCAGCTCGCGCCGAGCATTACGCCGCAGCTTTGGTTTGGATAGAGCACCGCATGGCCCGCGTCCAGCTTTACCCGCAGGTATTCACGACGACCGCCAGCCTTGTGCCAATCGAAACCTGCGTTGACCGTGAAGCTCAGCGGCATGACCTCTTCCACGCCCTGCACCCGCAGCAGATAGGGTCGCGCCAGCAAGCCAAAGGTTACCAGCGCCGACGTTGGATTGCCCGGCAAACCAATCACCGGCACCACGCCGAAATGGCCCACCGTCAGCGGCTTTCCGGGTTTGATCGCGAGTTTCCACAACAGCGGTTTGCCGCTGTCGCGCAGCACTTGTCCAAGGCAGTCGGCGTCACCGGCAGACACGCCGCCGGTGGTCAGGATCAGGTCGGCAGAGGCTTGCAATTGTTCAAGCTTGAGCCGTGTCTGCGCCGGATGATCCGGCAGAATTCCGCCATCGATCACCGCACAACCCAGCTCACGCAACCAGTGCCCGAGCAATATGCGATTACTGTTGTAGATGCTGCCAGGACGCAACGGCTGGCCCGGCTCGACCAGTTCATCGCCGGTCGACAACAACGCCACGCGCGGGCGCCGCACAACATGCAGTTGCGCCAGCCCCTGGCCCGCCGCCACCGCCAGTTCAAACGGGCCGAGGCGTTTACCGGCGCGTAGCAAAATATCGCCGACGCGGTTCTCCTGACCTTGCGCACGAATGTTCTGGTCAAGCTTCAATGGCTGCAAAAACCGCACGCGACCATCGTCCAGCACTTCGACGTTTTCCTGCATTTCCACACAATTGGCGCCCGGCGGTACAGGAGCCCCAGTGAAAATGCGCGCACAAGTTCCCGGCAACAACGCCTGCGGAGCGGCACCCGCGTAAACCCGTTGCGAGACAGTCAGCGGCTGTTGATCCAGATCAGCCAGGTTCAACGCATAACCGTCCATGGCGCTGTTCGGCCACGGCGGCAAATCGAGGCTCGCTATCAGATCACTGGCCAACACCCGGCCACGCGCGTCCTCCAGTGGCAGCACTTCGCTGTCTGCCAGCCGTTGCGCATCGGCCATGGCCAGTAACTGTTCGAGAGCATCCTCGACCGGCATCAATGGCGAACGGCTCATCCGCGCGGTCCGCAAGCTTGCACGGCTTTCAGGTGCGGGACGAAATTGCACGGGCGATGACGGTTGTCGAGTTGCTCGGCGAGGATGCCTTCCCATGCAGTACGGCAAGCACCGGTCGAACCCGGCAGGCAGCACACCAGCGTGCCGTTCGACAGCCCGGCCAACGCACGGCTTTGCACGGTAGAGGTGCCGATATCGAGAATCGAAATCGCGCGGAACAGCTCACCAAAACCATCGATTTGCTTGTCGAGCAAGCAAGCCACCGCTTCCGGCGTGCTGTCACGCCCGGTGAAGCCGGTACCGCCAGTGATCAGCACCACCTGAGTGCCCTCGTCGGCGATCCAGTTCGCCACCTGAGCGCGGATCTTGTACAGATCGTCCTTGAGCAGATTGCGCTCGCTCAGGGTGTGACCGGCTTCCAGCAAACGACTGACCAGCAACTGGCCTGACGTGTCGCTGGCATAGTCGCGGGTATCGCTGACGGTCAGTACGGCAATGTTCAGGGGGACAAACAGGGCATCCGCTTTGGCGCTCATGGCACTCTCCGGCAGTCATTGATCAGATTGCCGAGCAGCCTAAGTGCCACTTATCAGTACTGTCTAATCACTCTGGCCAACCACCCTATCGACCTGCTCTATCGGTCACTTCGACGGCGCTGCAAGCCGATCAAATCGGGGCTGATAGAGGTGATCGACAGGTCTTTCAGTACAACCGATTGGACGAACTGGCACCCAGATGAGATCGTCGCAGCCTGCACTTTCCGTGCGCTGTACCCATCTGCGTCAATACTCAATCAAAAACTCCCCATCGAGCAGGTGCCGTCGTGGACATCAAACAACTCAAGTTCCTGATCGCACTGGATGAAACCCGCCACTTCGGCCAGGCCGCTGCACGCTGCCATATCACCCAGCCAACCCTGTCGATGCGCCTGCGTAATCTGGAAGATGAGCTGGACCTGGTGCTGGTCAATCGCGGTCAACGCTTCGAGGGTTTTACTCAGGCCGGCGAGCGCGTACTGGCCTGGGCACGCACGTTGCTGGCGGCCCATGACGGTTTGTTCGCGGAAGCGGCGGCGTGTCGCGGGCAACTGGTCGGTAGCTTACGGTTGGGTCTGGTGCCGCTGAGCAGCTTCAATCCGGTCAATTACATTCAGGGGTTGTCGGGGACTTATCCGGAGTTGAAATTCAGTCTGTCTTCGCTCAGTTCCGACGAGATCATCGCCGGCCTGGGCAACAATCAACTCGACCTCGGCGTGTGTTACCTGGACCACGTCAACCCGAACTATTTCGAGTTTTTCGAGATCGGCGAAACCCGCGTCGGCCTGCTCTACGACAATCGACATTTCCATTTCGAAGGCACGCAAATGAGCTGGGAAGACGCCGCCGAATTGCCATTGGGGATGATCACCACCGGCATGCATTACCGCAAATCCATCGACCTGAGCTTCCGCAGTCGTGGACTCAATCCACAGCCGATTCTGGAAAGCGATTCGACGTACCAACTGTTGCAGGCGATTCACCAAGGTTTCTGCTGCGCGATCATGCCGCTGGACAGTGGCCTGGAAGAGCCGATCGAACACCTGTCGTTCATGCAGTTGCCGGACGCCAGCGTGCTCGCGCCGTTGGGGTTGGTGATGCGCAAGACCGAACCGCGATCGGCGATTGCCGAGAAGTGTTTTGCCGAGGCACGGACGTTGTTTGGGGTTGAAGTGTGAAACACCACCCTGTGGCGAGGGGGCTTGCCCCCGTTGGACTGCGCAGCAGGCCCAGCTTTTTTGGGGCCGCTTCGCGTCCCAACGGGGGCAAGTCCCCTCACCACAGGACTCCTGCCAAATCTTGCCTGCACTGGAGGTCACAAGCAGGTGTTCAAGATATTTCACATTGCTCGTTTACACGCCCGCAGATTCCCCCTTACTATCCAGAGCACACCGGTCGGCGAGTCAATCCCGCCACCGACGTTTTCCGCCAACGGAAACACGCGTTATGAGCACGTCACCACAACAACTAAAATCGTTGAACGTCTCCGCTGTGTGCATCCTCTGCCAAAGGGGCCGCGCATGAATCGTATCGTCAATCTCCCCATGGCCCTGCGCCGTTCCAAGCTGCGTCACTCCGCACGCCCGCCGGATATCGCCCTTTAAATCGCTAATGCCTGCCAGTCAGCGATCAACCTGACGGCGAGACCATTGTGGCGAGGGAGCTTGCTCCCGCTGGGGCGCGAAGCGGCCCTCGCTCTTGATCTGAAACGCCGGCGACTGCTGCGCAGTCCAGCGGGAGCAAGCTCTCTCGCCACAGGTTCAGAGTCAGTCCTGACAATCGGGCATTAGCGAAATACCTTTTCTTTTTGATATCCCTGCCAGGACACCCACGCCTGTTGCTGCGTCGTGTCCGGCCCGAATCTGCGCGCCTGTGCGGCGCCATCGTGAGTGATTGAACATGAAATTCGCAGCCATTGAAGACGCCCGCCTGTTCCTCGAACAGAACCCCGATATCGACATGATCGAGTTGTTCATCCTCGACGCCAACGGTGTGCCGCGCGGCAAGTTGCTGCACCGCGAAGAACTGCTCGCCGTCTACGAAAGCGGTCGCCCGTTGCCGAGCACCATCCTCGGTCTGACCGTGCAAGGTGAAGACGTCGAGAACTCCGGTCTGGTCTGGGACGTCGGCGATATCGACTGCCGCGCCTATCCGCTGGAAGGCAGTCTGGTGCGCCTGCCATGGCGGCAGATCCCGACTGCTGCCGTACAGGTCAGCATGCACCCGACCGAGGGCATGCCGGCGAGCATCGCCGACCCACGACACTTGCTGATCAAGGTCATCGACAGCCTCAAGGCCGAGGGTTATCACCCGGTGATGGCCTGCGAGCTGGAGTTCTATCTGCTCGACGCCAAACGCGATCACAACGGCCGACCGCAACCGGCACTGGACGCCGACGGTGGGCGACCGCGACACACCCAGGTCTACGGTTTACGCGAGTTGGAACAGATCGAACCGTTCCTCGCCGACCTTTATGGCGCCTGCAAACTGCACGGCATTCCAGCGCGCACGGCGATCTCCGAATACGCGCCGGGCCAAGTGGAAATCACCCTCGAACACGGCGATGCGCTGGCGGCGATGGATCAGGCCGTGCGTTACAAACGGCTGGTCAAAGCCGTGGCGCACAAGCACGGCATGCAAGCGACGTTCATGGCGAAACCGTTCGATGACCTGGCTGGCACCGGCATGCACATGCACGTCAGTCTGGCCGATGGTGAGGGACGTAATCTGTTCGCCTCGGAAGATCCGGCCGGCACCCCGCTGCTGCGCACGGCGATCGGCGGCATGCTCGCCTCCTTGCTCGATACGTTGTTGCTGTTCTGCCCGAACGCCAACTCCTATCGTCGCTTCCAGGCCAACAGCTACGCACCTTTGGCGCCGACCTGGGGCGTCGACAACCGCACCGTCAGCCTGCGCGTACCGGGCGGGCCGGCCCACACCCGGCACATCGAACACCGCATCTGCGGTGCCGATGCCAACCCCTATCTGGCGGCAGCAGCGATTCTGGCCGGGATTCATCGCGGCATTCGTGAAGACCTGGATCCAGGTGCACCGGTCGAGGGCAACGGCTACGCGCAAGCGAAGGAATTGCTGCCGACCGATTGGCTGACTTCACTGCAGGCGCTGGAAAAATCAGCCTGGGCGCGGGATGCCTTGGGGCAGGAATTTCTTGGCGTGTATCTGGCGGTGAAACGTGCCGAGTACCGGCAGTTCATGGCTGAAGTGGGTGAGCAGGATTGGCGCTGGTATCTCACTGAAGCCTAAAGCCTCACCCTATTCTCTGTAGGAGTGAGCCTGCTCGCGATGACGGTGTGTCAGTTGACAAATATCTATCTGACACACCGTCATCGCGAGCAGGCTCACTCCTACAGGGGACCGCGTACTGAATTCGAATTCTGTGTGGACTTTTAACATGACCGAACGCTGCAATTCCTACTACACCGCCACCCGCAACCAGGACACCGATTACCCGACCCTGCAAGGCCGGCACAAGGTTGACGTGGTGATCATCGGCGGCGGTTTCACCGGCGTCGCCACCGCTGTCGAACTCGCCGAAAAAGGCCTGAAAGTCGCCATCGTCGAGAGCAACAAGATCGGCTGGGGCGCCACCGGCCGCAATGGCGGCCAAGTCACCGGCAGCCTTTCCGGCGACGGCGCCATGCGCAAACAGATGCGCGCGAAACTCGGTGACGACGTCGATGATTTCATCTGGCACCTGCGCTGGCGCGGGCATGAAATCATTCAGCAGCGCGTGAAAAAATACGCCATCCAGTGCGACCTCAAACACGGTCATCTGCACGCGGCGTACAAGCCCGGCCACATGACCGATCTGCGCAGCGATTACGCAGAAGCCGTGCGCCGCGGACTGGGCGACGAGGTCAGCCTGCTTGATCGCAGCCAGGTGCGCGACTTGCTGCAAAGCGACCTGTATCACGGCGCGATCAAGAACACCCGCAACATGCATCTGCACCCGCTCAACCTGTGCATCGGTGAAGCGCGAGCGGCAGAAAGCCTCGGCGCCCTGATCTTCGAAAACAGCGAAGTGCTGGAGATCATTCACGGGGATACACCTGGCGTACGCACGGCTCACGGGCAGATTGATGCCAATCAGGTGATGCTCGCCGGCGACGTTTATCACAAGCTCGAACCCGGTCAGCTGAAAGGCAAGATCTTCCCGGCCATGGGCGGCATCGTCACCACCGCGCCGCTTGGCGATCTGGCCAGACAGATCAACCCTGAAGACCTCGCGGTCTACGACTGCCGCTTCGTCCTCGACTACTACCGCCTCACCGCCGATGGCCGCTTGCTGTTCGGTGGCGGCGCCAACTACAGCGGCAAGGATTCACGCGATATCGCCGCCGAACTGCGCCCGTGCATCGAGCAGACTTTCCCGGCACTCAAAGGCGTGCAGATCGACTACCAGTGGAGCTGCGCGATGGGCATCGTGATCAATCGCATCCCGCAGCTGGGCAAACTTTCCGATAACGTCTGGTACTGCCAGGGCTACTCCGGACACGGCATCGCCACCACGCACATCATGGGCGAAATCATGAGCCGGGCGATCACCGGGCAGATGGAGCAGTTCGATACGTTTGCCGCGTGTCAGCACATTCGTGTGCCGATGGGCGATTTGCTCGGCAACCCGTTGCTGGCCGCCGGGATGTGGTACTACCAGATGCTCGAACGCCTGCGCTGAAACAAATCCCCCTGTAGGAGCTGCCGCAGGCTGCGATCTTTTGATCTTGTTTTTTAAAGATCAGGATCAAAAGATCGCAGCCTGCGGCAGCTCCTACAGGGTCTTGTGTTCACAGTGTGGGAGCGAGCCTGCTCGCGAAGAGGCCCTCAAATCCAGCGCAAAACCTCAATCAATCAGCTGCTCGACCACAATCCCCAACCGCCGATAATCCTCGACACTCCCCGACGCCACATGCCGCTCGGTAATCAACGTATGCAACCGTGCGCACGGCCCCACCACAAACGGCTCCACCGCCCCGAGCTTGTCCGCCGTGGTCACCGCAATCACCCGCGTCGCGCCCTCCAGCATTGCCTGCTTCACCGGCACTTCATCAAAATGCAGTGAAGTAATCCCCCCCTCCGGATGAATCGCACAGACGCCGGTAATCGCCAGATCCGCCTTGATTCCGGCAAGCAGTCGCAACGCCTCATGCCCACCCGCCGCCATCGTTCGCGGATTCAACTGCCCACCCGCGAGAATCACCTTCACACCCTTGAATTCTGACAAAGCAATCGCCGTCATCGGCGCCGCCGTCACCGCAGTGATGCTGATATCTGCACGCAATGAGCGCGCGACCTGCAACGTGGTCGAGCCGGAATCGAACAGCACAATCTGCCCGTCCTCAATCTGCTTAGCCGCGAGCTGCGCCAGACGAATTTTCACTTCATCGGTCTCCTCCAGCCGCGTGAAGTAATCCTTGCCGGAGTCTTTCGGGCGCGGCAGCGCGCCGCCGTGCACGCGCTGCACCAGCCCGGCGTTGTCCAGTTCGGCGAGGTCGCGGCGGATGGTGTCTTCAGAAACAGCGAAGTGCTGGCTCAACTCGGACGCCATGACTTTGCCGTCACGTTCGAGGAGCAAAAGGATTTTCTGTCGGCGCAGAGAGGGCAGTTCAGCTAGGGAATGGTCGCGCATGGTTATGCCTGTTTATGCTTGTAGTTGCAGGTTTTTTGCGAGATTAGCCAAAGCCTCGGTCAAACACAAACCACGGGCTATCAATTGTTTCGATCATTGGAATCAACAAGGCGAATTTTTTCTTTGCTTTCAGCCTGTTCACAATGGCAGCACTTCTAAAAGGCTCAGGATGAACACCTCATGAATCTCAATTTCGCATTCGCTTGCATGATCGTCGTGTCGTTTGCGGTGGCATTGGGTCACGCCTGACAGCGCCTCAGACCGACGCCAACAGATGCTCGCGAAGCCATTTATGCGCCGGATCACGGTGCGAGCGTTCGCCCCAGAACATCGCCATCTCGTAGCCGGGCACTTCCAGCGGCGCGTCGACCACTTGCAAGGCCGGGTTGCCACGCACCAGGCGTGACGGCAGCATCGCCACCAGATCGGTACTCGCCAGCACCGACATCGCCATCAGAAAGTGCGGCACCGACAACACCACTTTTCGCTGCAATCCGACATCGGCCAGCGCCTTGTCAGTCACCCCGAAAAAGCCCCCGCCCTCACGCGACACCATCACGTGTTCCAGCCCGCAGAACTGCTTGCGCGTCGGTGCGCGTTGCAAACCTGGATGACCGATTCGACCGGCCAACACGTAGCGCTCGGTGAACAGCGGTCGACGATGCAGTTCGGGCGGCGCGTCTTCGCTGATGTGCAGCGCCAGATCGAATACGCCCTGCTCGGCCTGTTTGACCAACTGCGCAGGCAGCATGTCGATCACCGCCAGCCGCGTACCCGGCGCCTGTTCGCGCAAGCTGCTCAGAGCCGGCAACACCACCGTTGATTCGCCGTAATCCGTCGCCGCGATTTTCCAGGTGTGCGTCGCCTGCGCAGGATCGAACGCACTGGCCGGCGCCACCGCCCTCTCCAACGCCTCCAATGCCTCGCGCAGCGGCTCACGCAGTTCATCGGCGCGCGCCGTCGGGCGCATGCCGCGCGGCCCGGGCAACAGCAGCGGATCACCAAAGATGTCGCGCAACTTGGCCAGATGCACACTCACCGACGGCTGCGACAGGTTCAGGCGCTGCGCCGCGCGGGTGACGTTGTGCTCGGAGAGCAACACATCAAGGGTCAGCAGCAGATTGATATCCAGTCGTCTCAAATTATTCATGGCTATACCAGACATATCAGACATTCATTTCCAATATACCGGTTGAACGCCGATCCTGCAGTCACTCAGCTAACGGAGCTTCAACATGAAAGTGCTACTGGTTTACGCCCACCCGGAACCAACTTCCCTCAACGGCTCGCTGCGCAACTTCACTATCCAGCGCCTGCAAGCCGCCGGCCACACGGTGCAAGTCTCCGACCTCTACGCCATGAACTGGAAATCTACGCTCGACGCCGACGACGCCCCGCAGCGCGATACGAACAAACCGTTCCATGCCTCCCTCGACTCGAAAGTCGCCTACGCCGAAGGTACCCAGGCTGCCGACATCGCCCGCGAGCAGGAAAAACTGTTGTGGGCCGACGCGCTGATCCTGCAGTTTCCACTCTGGTGGTTCACCATGCCGGCGATCCTCAAAGGCTGGGTCGATCGCGTGTACGCCTACGGCTTTGCCTACGGCGTCGGTGAACACTCCGACAGCCGTTGGGGCGAGCGTTATGGCGAAGGGAAAATGAAAGGCAAACGGGCGATGTTGATGGTCACCACTGGCGGCTGGGACTCGCACTATGCGCCGCGCGGGATCAACGGGCCGATGGATGATCTGCTGTTCCCGATTCAGCACGGGATCTTGTATTACCCCGGTTTTGAAGTAGTGCCACCGTTTGTGGTGTATCGGACCAGTCGGATGGATGCGGCGCGGTATGCCGAGACTTGCGATGAGCTGGGGCGGCGGCTGGATGAGTTGTGGAGTGCGCGGCCGATTGGTTTTCGGCAGCAGAATGCGGGGGAGTATGAGATCCCTGCTTTGACGTTGAAGGATGAGGTTGCACCGGGGCAGGAAGGCTTCGCTGTACACATCCGCTAGCACTGAATCTCCCTCAGCCCAGCAAAAGCCCCTCACCCTAACCCTCTCCCAGAGGGAGAGGGGACTGACCGAGTTGTTTTTTCGAGCTACGCCGACCTGATATCTCGAGCTGAACTCAGCTTTTGAAAGGTACCGAGATCGGCTCCCTTCCCCCTCACCCTAACCTTCTCCCAGAGGGAGAGGGGACTGACCGAGTTGTGCTTTCGAGCTACGCCGACCCGATATCTCGAGCTGAAATCAGCTTTTGAAAGGCACCGAGATCGGCTCCCTTCCCCCTCGCCCCCCTGGGGGAGAGGGCTGGGGTGAGGGGGATGGATCTAACTGACACACCGCAACACATTGGCATCAGCTCGAGTCATGTTTCCTCGCGCGCCCGCCGCACCTGAACCAACAACGCCGGCGCAAAATGCAGCAACACCATCCGGCTCAGATGATGAGTCAGAATAAACACCACATTCAGCCCACCACCAAACGCGACAATCGCAATCGTCTCAATCGCTCCCGGCATGTACGCCAGCCACAGCGACAATGGATCACTGCCCAACCACCGTGCCGCCACTTCAGCAAACACCGCCGCCACCACGATCATCAAACCGACCGAGACCAACGCTGTGCGCCCATGACGCCCCAGTTCCGCAAAGCCAAGGCCTTGGAATCGTGAGCCGATCCGCACGCCGAGAATCAGCGCCGCCAGATTCAGGCTCCAATCGGGCATGTGAAAACCGTGCAGCCATCCAGATTTCACGAACACGGCAGTGATGATGATCGCGGTGAGCATGAACGGGGCCGGGACGCCGATCACCAGCAGCAAGCGCCCGAGCAGCACGCTCAGCGCGATCACCGAACACGCGGTCAGCGCCATTCCCGTGGTCAGTGGATCACCATCGGCAACGGCTACCGCAGCGGCTTGGCCAGGAATCAGGAAACTCACCAGCACCGTGATCAGCAGCAAGCGCATCAGGTGCACGATGATGACTTTGCTCGAGGCTTTCTCCGACTCGAGCAAATCGAACACCGCGGCCAGCGCACCGGGATAAACCGCCAACAGTGCATCGGTTCGGTTCCAGCCTGCGCCGCGTGTCAGCCACAAGGCTGCGAGCGCGATTTGCACGGTCAGGCAAACGAGCAACACACCAAGGCTCGGCAACATTGCCGAAGCCGTTGCGCTGTCCCACGCTTCGAACATCAGCCCGGTGGCAATGCCCAGCGTCACCTGGATATAGCCCAGCCCATAGGGGGTTGCCGGCGCGATACCGGTTTTACTGGCAAACAATGCGGTAACGACAATCGAGCCCAACAGCAACCCGTGGGGCACGCCTTCGAACTGCAACAGCGCGCCGAAACCGGCAGCAATCAACAAACACACAATGGATTTCATAATCGCCTTCCTGGCTATCAAATACCCCCCTGTAGGAACTGCCGCAGGCTGCGATCTTTTGATCCTGTTTCTTAAGGTCAAGATCAAAAGATCGCAGCCTGCGGCAGCTCCTACAGGGGTAATTTATGCGCGCAGCCGGCTGATTGCGCGGCGGTATTTTTCGATTCGTTCGAGATCTTCCCAGCTCGGCGAGGCGATTCGTGACAGGTCGCTGTTTTCCTCCAGATCCGCCAGTTTCACCACCCGGCCAAGCGGATTCTGTGCGGCGCGGTCAACGAAGTCTTCATAGGATTCGCCCGGCACTTTGGTCACCGATTCGATAGCGCTCAAAACTTCTTCGCTGAAACCTTCCTTGCGCAAGTCATCGAGGCTGATCGCGCAATCTTCGACCACGTCATGCAGCACGGCGACGATGCGTTCTTCCAGCGTGGTCATGCGCAACATGACTTTCAGCGGATGCAGAATGTACGGCGCGCCGCCCTTGTCGACCTGCCCGGCGTGGGCTTTGGCGGCGATGGCGATAGCGTGTTCGAGGGTTTGAGTCATGCGAGTCTCCGTGGTTTAAACGCCGTAACGGCCGCCGACGTGAATGTTGCGCTTGAGCCAGTTGCCGATCGCTTTCAGGCGCCCGCCGGGTTTCGCTGGCGCTGAATGACGCTGAAGAATCAGCGACACCAATGTAGCCTGATCGGCTTGCGGATTGGCATCGATCAACTCGGCAACCCAGGCGCAATCGGCCTTTTTCAGATGCTCTCGCCACTCGCCTGGCCAGGCTTCCAGCTCATCCAGCGCCAAAAACCGTGCGCCCCCGTGCTCCATATGCCCGCCGGCCATCGACTGTTCGAAACAGAACGGCGTGTCTGGCTTCGCAGGGTCAATGTGAAACAGGTAGATATCGTGGAATGGATGCTGCGAGGGGGGCGCGATATTGCGGCTGCCGATTTCGATCATGGGCACTGTTCCAATCCTTGGGCGCTTAATGTTTCCGATTGTTTCGCAGTGTACGCGACTGGAGCAAATCAAAAACCCGATGGAACCTCTCTCCTCCGCGCCGTCTCGAAACTATAAAGCGCCAAAATCATCGATCAGATACGGCGCTCTTGAAGAGGAAACCCCGATGAACATTCGCTTCCTGCTTCTGATCGCTACCTTCGCCGTCATCCCCACCTGCGTCATGGCCGAAGGCTGCGACATGCAGACCCAATCCTCCAGCGCTTCGGTGCCGGCGGTGGAAACCCACAGTTGTTACGAATACGAAGGCATGCCCGTCGGCTCCATTGATTGGTCGTGCAGCAACGAAAGCAAGGACATGCTCAACAGCAGCAAAAACAAGGTCGAACATTGCGCCGATCACTATCAGGCCTCGTGCATCGCCACGATCACCCAGGAATCCCTGGCCAACCCGCATTCAACCAGCAAGGACAAAAACGCCAAGGCGCTGAACATCCCCGACAATGCGCAAGTGACTACGTATTACTACGACGTGGAGCATTTGGCTCAGGCACGGATCGATTGTGAGAATGGCGGTGGCCAATGGAAGGCGAAGTAAGCGTTTGATATCTGTGTTCGCGATAGGCAAAGAAAAGCCCGGCTCGAAAGACCGGGCTTTTTAGTGCGCAACATTGATCAGCCTCCGCCATTACCGCCGCTACTGTTACCAGTGGATTGCCCCGCACCACTGGGCTTGGAGGCAGAAGGCACCGGGCCGTTATCAGTCTTGCCACCATCGCCACCTTGCGGCAGCGAATTGGCAGCCGGATCGGCGTTTGTGGCGGGGGCCGCCGGTTCACGAGTCTGGCTGGAGCCATCGTTTGCCGTCGGGGTGGGCGTTTCGCCAGCCGCGACCGCGTATAGCGAACTGGCGGACAGAAATGCCGCCAGGGTAAATGCTGCAATTTTAGGGTTCAGCATGGTGGCTCTTCCTTTGCGTGGGGAGTTACAGCATTGGAAGAAGGTGTGCGGCGAAGGTGCGGTGCACCAGACGAATGGTTATCGCCCAAAAGGTTCGAGCAATTTCGATGTCTGAAAACTTCGTAGGAAAACACCTATGTGGCGAGGGAGCTTGCTCCCGCTGGGCTGCGAAGCGGCCCTGAAACCGGATAGTCCGTTTCTCCCAGACAGACCGCACGCCCCGGATTACGACGACTGCGTCGCCGAGAGGGAGCAAGCTCCCTCGCCACAGGTGTGCGTTTCACGTCCTACAGGTCGGTTCTGGCTGGTGAATTGCTGCCTAGAGTGGAGTCGTCGCTAACAAAATTAGCGATAGGGTTTCGCAGCCCTTAAGATTCACACCTTGTTCCGTCAGGCTTGGCCGATTCCCGGCTGCCTAGGTTTTTATGGCGGTTGTGCGTGGGAGACTTTCGGGTCTGCCGGTTCATGGTGTTAATCCTCCGGTCTGCGAACCCGCGCACAGCTGCCACCCTTCTGTTTCGCAGCTTAATGGTGGCAATTCTTCTTCATTAAGGATTATCACCATGACAATACAAAAGCCGCTTCACCACTACACAAAAATGTCCCACCCCGCAACCGACCGTCCCGTCCTCCTCATCGACGCCGATGCCCCACTACGCGATCTACACGCCTGCGTCGCCGAACGCTTAAACGCCGTGCTCAAATACCTCGACCTCATCGCCTGCACTCGCCTCCCTGACCACGCTGATCACGACATCAACACCGTCACCAACATCGCCAGGATCATGGTGCAGGATGTGAGTGATGTGTTTCGAGTGATTGAGCAGCGGGGGCTTGATGTAACGGCACGACAGTAAACTTCTATAGATCAGGATAAAAAACCGCGTGATACGGTTTTTACTTAAACGTTTGAGCGGAGACGGCGCGTGCATCCGCTCAGATTTGCGCAATCACCCTCGCTCATGGACTTTGGTCTCCCCCCCCTTCCACTCTCAAAAACTTAATGGCACTCTGATATCGGACGGACAGATAGCTGCGCGTAGGTCTCACCAGCCCGCTCGGCGATACGCATTGCAATAGCAACGGAAAGGATATCTTGATGAGAAAGTGGATCTTTGCTCTTTTATGCCTAAACTGTTTGACCTGCTCTGCCGCAACAATCCTCAACCCAATGGATTTCGACGGTTCTGAAGTGCAGAAGAAACAGGTCATTGACTCCATCACTGCAACGGTGAAAAAAGACTATTGTGAAAAAATTGATATGTGTCAGGAAAGCACTCTACGCATGATGGAGAAGCAGAATCTAGATGCTTTTAAAGAGGCTACCAAAGCCACAGATCGAAAGATAATGAACGCAGTCATTGATGATTACTGCAAAAAAATTGACATGTGCAACTACGGCACTATCTGGATGATGTATAAGAAAAATTTCGAAGCAAAAAACAAAAACCTTACCTGGTAGTTAAAAACGCCAAGAACAAAGAATGAACTACGAACCAGTTCAATAAAGCGTTTTCAATTACAACCAAAAACAGGACAGGTGCAACATGAGCGAAATTCGATACGTTGAGCATAAAGACTTCAGACAAAACATTCAAAAAATGACCAAGGCCGGAGGATCAAATCAAAAAGCGGCCCAAATGGTTCAGGCCATGTTTTATAGAATATCAATGAAGGAGGATCCCTTTACAGGATTCCAAGTAACAAACCATGGTGAAACACGTATAGAGAAATGCGTTAAATATGATTTATCCGGCAGATCCAGACTAATCACCGTCCAAGATAACAAAATAGTTTTTTTATTATTTTTTGGGAATCACGAAGACTCTGACAAGTGGCTAGACAGACATAAGGACGTAAAATTCAGCGTCGACTCCAGCGACGAAGTAAATCTTGTCCCAACATCCATTAGCAAAGGTGATCGAATCACTTTCAACCAGCCACACTCCTACCACACCGAGCATCTATATACACTAATAACTCCGCAAAGCTTATTTGATCGACTAGTAGAATCAGTCCCTCGAAATATATGTAGAAAAATAGAAACCATAAGTGGAGGACATAGCGAGCAAGAAATATTCAAAATAGTATCTGAAGTAGAAAACGAGGAAACATCAAAGGCATTATATGACACTCTAGTACTAATCAGATCTGACAACACTCAAGATGCTCACAACAGGATAAAACTTTATCTAGGAGATGATCGCCCCATTGAAGACTTAAGCGCAGAAGAAATACGAAAAGTAAAATTTGGAGATACTTTTATAGAATTTCGCCCCGACGATAAAGAGTTTCTTGCGAGGGCAGATCAATTAATGAAAGGTGGCGACTATAAAAACTGGATGCTATTCATGCATCCGGAACAAGAAAAAATTGCAACAGCCAATTTGACAGGCCCTGGCAAGCTAATAGGCGTTTCAGGTTCAGGAAAAACTTGCGTAGTGGTTCGACGTTCCATATGGTTAGCAAACCAATACCCCGACGACAAGATACTAGTACTAACCTTAAACAAGCCCCTGGCGTCGCTAATAGAAAACCTAGTTAAATCCGCAGCACCCGAATCGCTAATAAACAGAATTGAAGTAAAGCCCTTTTTCACTTTATGTCAAAACCTGCTATTAAAATACGAACCTGAAAACACAAAAACTTATGATGACAAAACATGGAAAAGCGGTGAGCACATCGATGAGATCTGGACAGAGTTCTATCGATGCGAACTGAACAACAATGACGCTGAAATCTTGCTTCCAATACACATCTCACTTATTCAGAGAGGGATAAATTCCGAGCACTATATAAAGGAAGAATTTGACTGGATTCGCTCAGCCTACTCTGTTGACCGTCGAGATGAATATTTGAAGGTAGAGCGAGAAGGTAGAGTCGTACCATTTGATATAGAATCGAGAAAAATAATACTAAGGGGTTTAGAGTGCTGGGAAAAGAAAATGCGAGATATCGGCATTTGCGATTACCTTGGGTTAGCCACTGAACTTTACAAACACCTGAAAAAGTTTGAACCACAGTACAGATCAATAATTGTTGACGAATGCCAAGATTTCGGAACAATCGAGCTCGAAATAATTAGAGCACTATCCCCCCAAAACACCAACGATATTTTCTTGTGCGGTGATCCTGCTCAAAAAGTAAAAACCAAAAAACAAAGCATGCGCCTAGCGGGAATTGAATGCGGAACACGATCGCTAACACTTAGAAAAAACTACCGCAACACAAAAGACATTTTAAGCGCTGCATTTCAAATCCTAAAAAAACATTATCGCACTGAACACCAGCTTGTCGAAGATTACGAGTTTTTAGACCCCGAGCTAGCAGATAGAAGCGGAACAACGCCATTGCTATTAACCACAGACAGCTTGGGTTCCGAATTTTCTTGCGCAGTACTTTATCTTCAAAATGAGATTCTAGCTAACCCTGGCACCAAAGGCTGCATTGCGTATTGCGGATACTCAAATTACGAGGTAGAAACCCTTTCCAATCGAACTGGAATTCCATTGCTTGATGGCGCCATCAACATTGACAGCAGTGATATTTTTCTCTCCGACCTTGAGCAGACCAAAGGTTTTGAATTCGACTACATGGTGATTCTCAACTGCTCATCCTCCGCACTTCCAGACCAAACCGCACCTAAAGAAGAACAATTCAGAGACATCTCTAAATTCTACGTTGCAATGACTAGAACAAAACAACAGTTAATTCTCTCATACAGTGACGATATCAGCGAACTATTGGAGAATAGCGACGACTTTTTCATCCAAGACAACTGGTCGAGCTGGCTCGAGAAAACAAACAATGAAAACAACTACGAACCTATTCGCTTGGAAGTTAACAGAGGCGAAGGCAATGCCAACTCATTGGCACTTGCGGGAGCAAAATTCATCTACCATAACGACGCAATAGGCCTTACCGCCCGATCGATTGAGGTTTTAATAAATTATGTTGATGGCGTGGGCTTGAGGGACAAAAGAGGCGCTAAGAAGTGGAAATCCGTCGGACAACTCCTCTCTGACATGGGGGCGGATAGACGAGTAAAGAACATTCTTGGCCCAGTAGCTTTCGAGGATATCAGCAAGTCAAAATTTGCTCAGAGATCTCTTGCTCTCAAGCGCGCAGTTGAGTCACAGCTTTCAAAGCTTTCTTGGAAAAAAACTGATTCTTCGGAAACGGCATGATTAAAAATTCTTGCATAGCCGTCTTCTATTCTAAATGACCCCTGATTAGGGCAGCGTTATGGCTGCCCTAATTAATCAAAAATTCGCCGGCGTATTCGCACTAATAATCTCAGCCTCATCCGCTCCAATATTCCGGAACTTATGCGGCAATGTAGTCGGAAAGTAATACCCATCCCCCGCATTCAACACACTCACCGACCCATCCACCGTCAACTCCACCGTGCCCCGCGTCACCAACCCGCACTCCTCGCCCTCAGCATGCACAATCGGCTCTTCCCCGGAACTCGCGCCCGGTGCGTATTGCTCCCGTAGCAAGCGCATCTGACGGCTGGGCACGGAGGCGCCGATCAGCAGCAAACGCAGGCCATGGCGGCCGAGGTCGGGTTGTTCGTTGGCGCGGAAGACGTATTGGTGCTCGCGCGGGGGTTGGTCGAAGGTGAAGAAGTCGGCCAGGGACATCGGGATGCCTTCGAGCAGCTTTTTCAGGGAGCTGACGGAAGGACTGACACGATTCTGTTCGATCAGGGAGATGGTGGCATTGGTCACGCCGCTACGCCGGGCCAGCTCGCGCTGGGCGAGGTTGTAGCGTGCGCGGACTAGTTGGAGTCGAGAACCCGTATCCATGACAGCCTTATGTGAGAACGACTTAAGGGCGATGGGGGTGGGTGGCGGGTGACGCGCCGTGGGCGCGGATCACGTTGCTCCCGTGTCCCGGAACCGTGAAAGGCGGCTATTAAATCACGTTTGCTGGTGTTGCTCAGCAGGTTCGATGGACGGTGGGTGAAATGAACCTGCCGGTGGTAATTCTGGGCTGAATACAAAACCTGTGGGAGCTGGCTTGCCAGCGATTGGGTGGCACATTCAACATCCCTTTTGCTGAAAGACCGCCATCGCTGGCAAGCCAGCTCCCACAGGTTTTGTGGTGTGTCAGCGGGAGTGATGGTGTCTTTTCTAACCTCATCGCGAGCAGGCTCACTCCTACAATTTGATCTTTGGTGTTTCAGTCGGATTGATGTTGTGTTTGCTGGCCTCATCGCTGGCAAGCCAGCTCCCACATTTGGATATCAGGGAGTGTTGCGATAAGAAAAACCGGCGGGGTCTTGGGGGCCGCCGCCGGGGAGGTAACCTAGATGCCGAAACGGTCGCGCAACGAGTAGTAGACGGCGCCGAGGGCGGTCAGTGGCGCCGAGAAGGTGCGGCCGCCGAGCATTGGCATGTGCGGCAACGAGGCGAAGGCGTCGAAACGCTCGGCATCGCCACGGATCATTTCCGAGATCAGCTTGCCGGCGAGGTGCGAGCAGGTGACGCCGTGGCCGCTGTAGCCTTGCATGTAGTAGGCGTTTTTCTCGATGCGGCCGAATTGCGGCATGCGTGACATGGTCAGCAGGAAATTGCCGGTCCAGCGGTAGTCGATCTTGACGTCTTTGAGCTGCGGGAAGGTCTTGAGGATCTTCGGCCGGATCAGTTGTTCGATGTCGTCCGGTTCGCGCGCGCCGTAGACCACGCCGCCGCCGTAGAGCAGACGGTTGTCGGCAGTCAGACGGTAGTAATCCAACAGATAGTTACAGTCTTCGACGCAGTAGTTGTTGGTGATCAGGCTGCGCGCCTGTTTCTCGGTCAACGGTTCGGTGACGACGATCTGCGAGCCGCACGGCATGCTTTTCGCGGTCACACGGTTGTCGAGGCCTTGCGGCAGGTAGGCGTTGCCGGCGATCAGCAGGTACTTGGCGCGGACCTGACCTTTGGCGGTGCGCACGGTAATCGGCTCGCCGTAAGTGATTTCCACGGCAGCGGACTGTTCGTAGATCTTGCCGCCCAGACGCACGATGGCTGCGGCTTCACCGAGTGCCAGGTTCAGTGGGTGAACGTGGCCGCCCTGCATGTCGAGCAGACCACCGACGTAGGCGTCAGAGCCGACTTCACGACGAATGTCGGCTGCGTCGAGCATCTTCAGATTGCGGTTGCCGTAACGCTCCCAACCGCGTTTCTGCTCGGCCAGACCATTGAGTTGTTTCTTGTTCATCGCTGCGAAGATGCCGCCCGGGCGGTAGTCGCATTGGATGTCGTATTCCTTGATGCGCGAACGGATGATGTCGGCGCCTTCGAAGATCATGCTGCCGAGAATTTCTGCAGTCTTGTCGCCGTAGCGCTCTTCGATCACATCGACGTCGCGGCTGTACGAGTTGACCAGTTGACCGCCATTGCGACCGCTGGCGCCGTAGCCGACTTTCGCCGCTTCCAGCACCGTCACTTTATAGCCGGCTTCGGTCAGGAACAGTGCCGAGGACAGGCCGGTATAGCCCGCGCCGATGATGCAGACATCGCACTCGACCGACTCTTGCAGAACCGGAAAGTCGATGACTTCGTTGCGGGTGGCGGCGTAGTAGCTGTTTACGTGTTGCTGTTTCATACGTTTCTCCGAGGGCCGGCAATAGAAGGCGACCACCGCTGTAATAGAGTCAGAGCTTGATCCAGGTCGCTTTCAGCTCGGTGTACTTGTCGAACGCGTGCAGCGATTTATCGCGGCCGTTGCCCGACTGTTTGAAGCCACCGAACGGTGCAGTCATGTCGCCGCCGTCGTACTGGTTGACCCACACGCTGCCGGCGCGCAGGCCACGGGCGAAGGTGTGCGCCTTGCTCAGGTTGCTGGTCCAGACACCGGCGGCGAGGCCGAAGATGCTGTCGTTGGCGATCTGCAGCGCTTCTTCAGCAGTGTCGAAGGTGATCAGCGACAGCACCGGGCCGAAGATTTCTTCCTGAGCGATGGTCATCGCGTTGGTCACGCCGTCGAAGAGCGCCGGTTGCACATAGAGGCCACCGGTTTCTTCGAGGGTGCGTTGGCCGCCAGCGATCAGCTCGGCGCCCTGCTCACGACCGATGCTGATGTAGCGCAGCACGTTGTCGAGTTGACGCTGATCGACCACGGCGCCGACGGTGGTCGCCGGATCCAGTGAATGACCCGGTTTCCAAGCTTGCAGCGCTTCCACCAGCAGTGGAATGAACTGCTCGCGGATCGAGCGCTCGACCAGCAGGCGCGAACCCGCCGTGCACACTTCGCCCTGGTTGAAGGCAATGGCGCCGGCCGCTGCTTGTGCTGCCGCGCGCAAATCCGGTGCGTCGGCAAACACGACGTTCGGGCTCTTGCCCCCTGCTTCGAGCCAGACGCGTTTCATGTTGCTAAGGCCTGCATAAATCATCAGTTGCTTGGCGATCGCCGTGGAGCCGGTGAAGGCCAGCACGTCGACGTCCATGTGCAACGCCAACGCCTTGCCGACGGTGTGACCGAAGCCTGGCAGGACGTTGAACACGCCTTTCGGAATGCCGGCATCCAGCGCCAGTTGGGCGATGCGGATCGCGGTCAGCGGCGATTTTTCCGAAGGCTTGAGAATGAACGAGTTGCCCGCTGCCAGCGCTGGGGCGAATTTCCAGCTGGCCATGATCAACGGGAAGTTCCACGGCACGATGGCGGCGACGACGCCGGAAGGCTCGCGAGTAATCAGGCCGAGTTGGTCGTGCGGGGTGGCGGCGACTTCGTCGTAGATCTTGTCGATGGCTTCGGCGCTCCAGCGGATCGCGTTGGCGGTCGCCGGGATGTCGATGCTCATCGAGTCGCTGATCGGTTTACCCATGTCGAGGGTTTCCAGCAGCGCCAGTTCTTCCTGGTTCTGCAGGATCAGATCGGCGAAGCGAATCAGGATGCGCTTGCGTTCGGCCGGGGCTTTTTTCGCCCACACGCCGGATTCAAAAGACTGGCGCGCGACTTCAACGGCGAGGTTGGCGTCGGCTTCATCGGTGCTGGCGACGGAGGCCAGAAAACGGCCGTCAACGGGGCTCAGGCATTCGAACGTATCGCCACTGATGGCCGGGCGGTATTCACCATTGATGAACGCGCGGGCTTCGATGGTCAGGGACTGGAAGCGTTGTTCCCAGTCGTTGCGGGTCGTTGTCATTGTTGTGGCTCGACAAGGGGGGATTGGGGGTGTTGTCTGGCTGCGATGTCTGGCTTGGGATGGCTGCCCTCACCCTAGCCCTCTCCCGGAGGTAGAGGGGACCGACCGAAGTGTCTTGGGAGATGCACCGACCTGAATGACCGAGTCGAATATGGATTCGGCAAAAATCGTTCAGGTCGGCGGATTGCCCGAGCATCCCCGGATCAGTCCCCTCTCCCTTTGGGAGAGGGTTAGGGTGAGGGGCTCTTCGGCTTCTGAGGGCCAGAACCCATCACACCGTGTGCAGATACCAGTTGTACTCAAGGTCAGAGATCGAGTTCTCGAACTCGGCCAACTCACTTTCCTTGCACGCGACGAACACGTCGATGTACAGCGGGTCGATGTACTTGGCCATGACTTCGCTGTCGTCCAGCTCGCGCAGTGCGTCGCGCAGGTTGTTCGGCAGGCTCTGTTCGTTCTGCTCGTAGCTGTTGCCTTCCACCGGAGCACCCGGTTCGATCTGGTTGGTCAGACCGTGGTGAATACCGGCCAGCACCGAAGCCATCAGCAGGTACGGGTTGGCGTCGGCACCGGCGACACGGTGTTCGATGCGCACGGAGTCCGGCGAACCGGTCGGTACGCGCACGGCCACGGTGCGGTTGTCGATGCCCCAGCTTGGCGAGTTCGGTACATAGAACTGCGCGCCGAAACGGCGGTACGAGTTGACGTTCGGGCAGAGGAAGGCCATTTGCGCAGGCAGGGTCTCCAGCACACCGCCGATCGCGTGACGCAGGGCGGCGTTCTGCTCGGGATCCTCGCTGGCGAAGATGTTGTTGCCTTCTTTGTCCAGGATCGAAATGTGCACGTGCAGACCGTTGCCCGCCTGGCCCGGATACGGCTTGGCCCTGCCTGTGGTGTCCTTCTCGCGGTCGAGGGCGAGGGTCTGCAG